>NZ_PSRT01000110.1 GCF_004212635.1 Bradyrhizobium genosp. SA-3
CTCTTTCCGCTTGGGGATCGTCCCGTTGAGGAGACACCCTCTCCCCAGCCCTCTCCCGCAAGCGGGAGAGGGAGCAGACCTTTCTCGCGACCACAACGAGGGCTCAATCAGGCAACGCTGATCGACCTCACGCCGGCTTGAGCGAGGCCAGCGCGCTTTCCAGCAGCGATCGGACCCGCGCTGGATCACCGGACTTCATCCGCGGGGCGCAACCCCATTCCATGGCGGTCGCAGCAAGCGGCTTTTCGTTTGATCACGGATGCTTAAGATCGGCGCCGACCTGCATCCGCTCCGCCGGGAGAGACCCATGACCGAGACCATCCGAATCAAGCGCTTCCAGGCGCGGCCCGTGATCGTGCCGATGAACCTGCCGCTCCAGACCTCGACCGGGGCGGTCGCCAAGGCGCCGCTGGTGCTGATCGACTGCGAGACCGACCAGGGCGTACGCGGGCACGCCTATCTGTTCTCGATCACGCCGTCTGCCTTGACGCCGCTGAAAGCCATGGTCACGGAAATGTCGGAGCTCGTCGCCGGCGACGAGCTGCTACCGTTCGAGATCGAGCGCAAGCTGACCCAGCGCTTCACGCTGCTGGGCCTCGCCGGACTGCAACGGCTGGCGCAATCCGGCATCGACATGGCGGCATGGGACGCACTCGCTCGTGCACGCGGCCTGCCGCTGGCGCGCCTGCTCGGCGGCGCGCCGAAGCCGGTCAGGGCCTACAATTCGAAGGGGCTCGGCATCATGCCCGCGGGCGCCGCGATCGAGGAAGCACACAAGCTGCTGGCCGAGGGTTTTCGGGCGGCAAAGATCCGCGTCGGCCGCCCCGATGCGCGGGAGGATCTCGCCGTCGTGCGCGCGGTGCGCAAGGCCGTCGGCGATCAGGTCACGCTGATGTGCGACTACAATCAGGCGCTGACGGTCACGGAAGCCATCCGCCGCGGCGAGATGCTCGATGACGAAGGCCTCACCTGGATCGAGGAGCCGATCCGCCACGACGACTATGAGGGCAACGCCCGCATTGCGGACGCGCTGCACACGCCGGTGCAGATCGGCGAGAACTTTGACAGCGCCTTCGCGATGCAGGCGGCACTCTCCGCGGAAGCCTGCGACTACGTGATGCCTGACGTCCAGCGCATCGGCGGCGTTACCGGCTGGTTGCGCGCCGCGGCGCTGGCGCATGCCGCCGGCATCGAGATGTCGACGCATCTCTTCTCGGAGGTCAGCGCGCATCTCTTGTGCGTGACGCCGACCGCGCATTGGCTGGAATATGTCGACTGGGCCGACGCGGTGCTGTCGACGCGGCTAGAGATCAAGGACGGTTTTGCGTTACCGAGCGAGGAGCCCGGCAACGGGATTGCGTGGGACGAGGCGGCGGTCGCCAAATATCTCGTCACATGATCGTCTACCGCCACCTCACCGGCGTCGTCCTCGCGAAAGCCCATTACCCCAGGGAGTAGTTTGGCGAAGACCTGCTGCTCGGTACTGCGAGCGCTCACAATCGAGGGATCACGCGGTATGGGTCCTGGCCTTCGCCAGGACGACCCTGGGGAGATGTGCGCGCAACTATTCATCGCCGTGGTAGGCGCGGTAAAGGGCAGGCCCGCGTAAGCGGACCTTGACCTTGCGGGACGCGACGTCACGCGAAGGAAAAGCCCGGCTTGCCGCGAAGAAAGCCGTTGGCAAAGGCGACGCCCGGGTAAAGATCGGTCAAGCAGCGGCTTGCGCTTTCGGCTGACTTGCGTCCGTCGAGCACATCGCGAAAGGTTCGGGCAACGTCCACCATGTCACAATCCTGCGGCGACAGGCGCAGCGAGCTGATTCCGGCCTCGCGCAACGCAGCAACGTCTCCGACGAGATTGGTGCAGGCATGCGACAGGGTCTGGACACCGTTGATCGTGAGGAACTCCTGCTGGTCCAGCGTCTTCAACGCGAGCCCGTCCGGGTCCTTTTCGCAGACGAAGCGGCAATTGTCCTTGGACAGCTTGTGAAGCCGCGCATGGTAGCAACGGGCGGAGATCGCCAGCGGCACCCGGCCGAAGGCGAAGATTTCGATCACTGCCTGGGGCACCGCCGCGGCAATCACCGCCGCTGACGAGATCGGCAATTCCGGCGGCAGGCAGATGCGCGCTGCGCCTTGCCGGACGTGAAAGGCCGCGCTGGTCTCGTTGTAGATGTTGACGTAGGGCCCGATCGCATGCGGCCGGCCTTTGATCGAGCGGAGGCAGGTCAAGTCGTTCATCTCGACCAATGCGCCGTCAGCCGCACAGAGCTCCTCGGTCTGACGCCGTTCGCGCCGCAGCGACACCAGGATCAGCGAACTCAGCAGAACCTGCTTGCCGGCACGCTGGAGCCGTTCGATCACGTCAGGCAGATGCTCCGCGAAGAACGGCGAGCGTTTCGAGCATACGACCTCGCCTACGGACACGACATCGACGGGCGCCTCGTCGGCCATCCGGAAGTAGAAATCGCGCCAGCGTTCCGGCGCCCAATTGTAGAGGACCGGGCCGAGACTCAGCTGCATCGGTGCTTCTCTCATTGATGGCCGCCTGCCATCGGTTGCAATCATCGCCATCAATCATCGCCATGTCTTGCGATAGGCGCCGAGCGTAGAGGCCTGGCCTTCAGTGAACGGCCGCAGGCTCACGATGTCGGCTTCGCGCCCCTGCTCGATTGTATCGAGTGCGCGGCGGAAGTGGCGGACCACGCTCTCGATATAGGCCCGTCCGCGCTGACGCCCCTCGATCTTCAAGGCGGCAACGCCGGCGCTTCGCAATCCCCCGAGCAGCGTCGTGGCATCGAGGCTGACCGGGTCTTCGAAGATGTAGCCGTCGCCATGCACGGTCGAGAAGCGCCCCTTGCAGAGGGTCGGATAGCCCGCGGCCTACTGCGGGGCGAAGCGGTTGATGGTGAAGCCGCCAAGCCGGGACGTCGTTCCCTGCGCGGTCTCCTCATAGGCCACGTGGCTCGCCGGTGAGCAGACGCCCTGCATGTTCGGCGATTTGCCGGTCGCATAGGACGACAGCGAGCAGCGCCCTTCGGCCATCACGCAAAGGCCGCCGAACACGAACACTTCGGTCTCGCACGTCGTCTCGCGGGTGATTTCGGCGATCTCCGCAACGCTGAGCACGCGTGGCAGCACGACGCGGCGCGCCCCGAACGTCTCGACATAGAACGCGATGGCATCGGGATTTGCGGCGGCGGCCTGCACCGAAACATGAAGGCGCTGACCCGGATGACGCTTGGCGACGTAATCCATGAGCCCGATGTCGGCGACGATCAGCGCGTCGGCTCCGGCATCGACGGCATCGTCCACGGCGCGCTGCCAGAGCGTCACGGACGACGCCCGCGGAAAGGTATTGATGGCGACCAGGATGCGCGCGCCGCGTCCATGCGCGAACGCTATTCCCTTGCGCAGCTCGTCGCGGCTGAAGTTCAGCCCCGGAAAATTGCGCGCGTTGGTCTCGTCGTTGAAGCCGCAATAGACGGCGTCAGCCCCCGCATCGATGGCGCTCCGCAGCGCGGCCGGCGTGCCGGCGGGACAGATCAGCTCCATCACCTCTGCTCCTGCGGCGAGCCGGTCAGCCTGTCCCGCGCGGCCTCGAACGAACGCCTCACCGGCTCGCCCAACGGACCGAACAGGGACGCCAGCTCCGCGGCGAGATCGAGCCGCGCATCGTCGATGGCATTGCGCAAGGCCAGCACCGCCTCCATGTCGCCTTCGATTCCGAGCTGGCGCGAAAACATCAGCGCATCGCCATCGACCCTGCCCTCGACCAAAGCAAGCAGGTTGGCGAGCGAGGCGGAGACATAGGCATCCAGGTCTTGCGGCAGCTCGCGCACCACTGACAGAAGCGGCGGCGTGGCCTCGACGATGAAAGCGAACGGCAGATCGACCGGCCTGATCCCGAACCGCGCACGGCGATGTGGTCCGAGCCGGTCGAGCAGTCCGGGATTGCGCCTCAATATCCGCGACAGGAAGCTACGAAGCGCGAATTGCAGCGGCAGCAGCGGCAAGGGACGTATTGCCAGAGCGAGAAGCGGCGGGATTGTCGGCAACGAACCGGACGCGACGGACGAATGACTCATTCCGTCATTTGATCCGATTGCGCGCAAATGTATTTGAGCGAGAACAATGAAGGTCGAAATCACGCCGGCTAGCTTCTGCTTTTTCAGGAGACCGTTCGCTTGCAACGTGACGTCCCGCGCTTCGGCGAACTATCCGACTTCCTGCACTTCCTCGAAGGCAAGGGACAGCTGCGACGCATTCGCGAACCGGTCTCCGTGGTCCATGAGATCACCGAGATCCACCGGCGCGTGATCGGCGAGCACGGCCCTGCACTATTGTTCGAACGCCCGCTCAGGGCCGATGGCGTTCCCTCCGAGATGCCGCTACTGACCAATCTGTTCGGCACGGTGGAGCGGACCGCGTGGGGCATGGGCATCACGCCGGATCGGCTCGAAGAACTCGGCGTCTTGCTGGCCGAGTTGCGCGCACCGCGTCCTCCGCATGGCGTCCGGGATGCCTGGCGCAAGCTGCCGCTGGCCCGCGCCGCCCTTGCCACGCGGCCACGATCGCGCCCCGCGGCGCCGGTGCAGGATCGCGTGGCGATGGGCGAGGACATTGATCTAATGAAACTGCCGGCGCAGATCTGCTGGCCGGGCGAGCCTGCACCCTTGATCACCTGGCCGCTGGTCATCACCGCGCCGCCGGAATCGCCCGTCGCGGACCAGGAAGAGAATGTCGGCGTCTACCGCATGCAGATCCTCGGTCGCGACCGCGCGATCATCCGCTGGCTCGCCCATCGCGGCGGCGCCCGGCATCACCAGCAATGGAAGGCACTGGGGCGCGACATGCCGGTCGCGATCGTCATCGGAGCCGACCCTGCGACGATCCTCGCCGCCGTGCTGCCGCTGCCCGAGACGATATCCGAGCTGCGCTTCGCAGGTATCCTGCGCGGCGAGCGGCCCGAGCTGACGCCGTGCCTGACGATTCCTCTCGCGGTCCCCTCCGCGGCCGAGATCGTCATCGAGGGCCTCGTCTCGGCAACCGAGACGGCCGCCGAGGGTCCCTATGGCGATCACACCGGCTACTACAATTCGGTCGAGGCCTTTCCCGTGCTTCGGGTCACCGCCATCACGTCGCGCCGACAGCCGATCTATCTCTCGACCTTCACCGGCCGCGCGCCGGACGAGCCGTCCCGGATCGGCGAAGCATTGAACCGGCTGTTCGTGCCGTTGATCCGGCAGCAATTCCCCGAGGTGGCCGACTGCTGGCTGCCGCCCGAGGCCTGCTCCTACCGGGTCGCGATTGCTTCCATCAGGAAGCGCTATCCCGGCCAGGCACGACGGCTGATGCTGGGCTTGTGGTCGATGCTGCCGCAGTTCAGCTACACCAAGCTGTTGATCGTGGTCGACGACGATATCGACATCCGCGACTGGCGCGCCGTGATGTGGGCGGTCGCGACCCGCAGCGACAGCTCGCGCGACCTCGTCACGCTCTCGGACACGCCGATCGACTATCTCGATTTCGCCTCGCCGAAATCCGGCCTCGGCGGCAAGCTCGGAATCGATGCCACCACCAAGATTCCGCCCGAGACGGAGCGGGCCTGGGGCGCGCCCTGATGATGGATCCAGTCGTGATCGCCAGGGTCGACGCGATGTGGCCGGCGCTCGGTTTCGGCGCAAAGGCTGGACCTCAACTGCGCGAGACCGCATGAGCGCGCGGCATGGCGTGGTGGTCGGCATCAGCGGCGCTTCGGGCGCGGCCATCGGCGCGCGCATCGTCGAGCGGCTGGCGGAGAATCCGCGCTGTGCGGTGCATCTCGTGATCTCACCGGCGGCCGAGCGCACGCTCACCGAAGAAGCCGGTGCCGGCGCGCTGCCCCGGCTGCGCACCCTCGCCTTCCGCGACCATGATCCTGCCGACATCGGCGCCAGCATCGCCAGCGGCTCGTTTCCGGTCAGCGGCATGATCGTGGCGCCGGGCTCGATCCGCACGCTGTCGGCCATTGCCTGGGGACATCTGGACAATCTCCTCGTGCGTGCGGCCGACGTGCAGCTCAAGGAGCGGCGGCGTCTGGTGCTCCTGGTCCGCGAAAGCCCGCTGCATCTCGGACATCTCCGCGCGATGCTCCAGGCGACCGAGATCGGCGCAATCATTGCGCCACCGCTGCCCGCCTTCTATCTGAAGCCGCAGTCGATGGCCGACATCGTCGACCAGATTGCCTGCCGCGCGATCAACCTGCTGGGCCTGCCCGACGTGTCGGCGCCGGCGTTGAGATGGCTGGGCCGTAACGCCGACGATTCATAGGCATCAGCGTGCGGCCGCGTTCAGATCCATCGTCTCGAGCAGGCTGTTCTGCCGCCAGTCGATGAAGGCATCCTTCAGACGGCTGATGATTCCGGCGTGCTCGGGCATGCCGAAGAGATTGTGCCGTTCGAGCCGATCGGTCGCGAGATCGAACAGCTGCCCGTCCTCGGCGCCGTGAATGAACACGACCTTCCACCTGTCGTCGCGCACCATGGTGATCAGCCTTGCGCCGGTCATGGCGACGTCGCCGGCCTGCTCGCTGAACACGAAGCCACGGCCGGCCCACTCCTCGCCCTTCAGCGCCGGAAGCAGGCTGCGGGCCTGGAACGGCTTTGGATGCTGCGCGCCGGCGAGATCCAGAATGGTCGGGGCGAGATCGAACAGCTGGCACTTCCCGGCAATGCGGCGCCCGCCGGTGAACCGTCCCGGTGACCAGACCAGCAGCGGGATGCGGGTGACGGGCTCGTACATCGACCACTTCTGACTGAGGCCGTGCTCGCCGAGATTGTCGCCGTGGTCCGACATGAAGACGACGACGCAATTGTCGAGATAGCCCCTGTCTTCCAGTGTTTGCAGGAGACGGCCGATCTGCTCGTCGATCATGGTGACGTTGGCATAATAATGCGCGCGCAGGCGCCGCATCTCGTCGTGCGTCGGCGCGAGCTTCCATGACACCGCGTCATGGTCGACTTCGGTGTCGTGGCGACGCTTCTCCTTCAGATAGGCCGGCAGCCCCTCGATCTCGGCCTCGGTCGGCTGCGGCACCGGAAGGTCGTTGCGCGCGAGGTAATGTTCCAGATAATCGGGCAGCGGATCATAGGGCGGGTGCGGTCCGGGCAGGCCGATCTGCATGAACAGCGCCTCGGGCTTGGGTCGGGTCTTGAGCCACCACATCGCGGTCTCCGCGACGAAGATGTCCGGATGCAGCGATTTCGGCATCTCCCAGGTGAACGCGCCCATGCGGTCGCCATAGTCCGGCAGGCTGCGGTAGCCGGCACGCGACGGCTTTGTCAGCTTGTGGGCGGCAAAGGCCTTGTCGAGCTCGTCGGCGAACCAGCGGCCCTCGAAGAAGCGATCCTTGTTCTCGACGACGAAACGCTCGTGGAAGCCGGCCTTCGCATCGTAGGGGATCGTGTGCATCTTGCCGACATTGACGCAGTGATAGCCGGCCTCCGCCAGATTGGTGACCCACGTCTTCTGCCAGTGCTGCCCGTTCTTCAGCACGCCAGAGGCGTGCGGATAGAGGCCGGAAAACAGCGCCGCGCGCGAGGGAACGCAGCTCGGCGCGTTGATGAAGCAATTGTCGAAATAGACGCCCTCACGCACCAGCCGATCGAGATTCGGCGTCTTCATATAGGGGTGGCCGGTCGCCGCGATCGTGTCGAAGCGTTGCTGATCGGTCATGACCAGGACGATGTGGGGCTTTGTCACGATGGTTTTGTCCCGCGCGGCGTTGATCTGGGAGAAGATATGTCTGACATAATAATTCTTGTCAAACCTGTCGCCATGGGATTATCTTGCATGTGACGGCCGGCGTTCTGTCGCCGCGTCGTCCGCATCAGAAATAAATCAGACATTTAACTTCTCGGAACCGGTTTCTCGTGGCCAAGACCGACAGCAGCGATAATCCGCAGGCGAGCGCCCAGGTGGCCCGCGAGGTGGCGCGACTGATCCTGACCGGGGTGTGGCGCGAGGGCACGATCTTGCCGCGCGAGGTCGAGCTGGCCTCGCGCTTCCATGTCAGCCGCGCCTCGATCCGCGAATCGCTGTCGCTGCTGAAGGCGAAGGGATTGATCGCCTCGAAGCAGAAGGCCGGCACGCATGTCCGCGCGCGCTTCGACTGGAACATGCTCGACGAAGAGCTGCTGAACTGGACGCTGTCGGCGCTGCCGACGCAGGAGTTCGCCAAGCAGATCATGGAGGTCCGCAGGATCGTCGAGCCCGAAGCCTGTGCGATCTGCGCGATGCGCGGCACGGATGAGGATTTTGCCCGGATCGAACGCGCCTATCGCGGCATGGACGCTGCCGGCATGGACCGGCGCGCCTATGCCGAGCCCGACTTGCAGTTTCACCGCGGCATCCTGATCGCCACGGGCAACGACTTTCTGATCGCCTTCGGCGCGACGGTCGCAGCAGCCTTGCGGATGTCGTTCAACCTGTCGACGACCAATCCGGGCGCACCGCGGAAAAGCCTGCCCTATCATCGCGCGGTGCTTGACGAGATCTGGGCGCGCAATCCGGACGGCGCGCGCCAGGCCATGCACAGGCTGATGGATCTCACCGAACAGAACATCGTCTCGGCCTTGTCGCGCCAGCGAAAGAAGGACGCCGAGGACGAGAACGCCCGCACCAGACGGGCGCGTTGAAACCGGCAAACAATAATTGGGAGGACGTCATGAAGAATGCATCGCGCGGAGGCTCGCTCACCCGCCGTAAACTCTTGCAGGCCAGCGCAGCGACCGCGGCGCTGGCGGCATTTCCCGCGCCGCTGATCGCGCAGACGAAACCGTTTGCCGGCGTCACGCTGCACGGCGCCTCGTTCCAGCACCGCTTCTTCACGCTGCTGCAGAAATACATCCCCGAGTTCGAGGAGCGAACCGGGATGAAGGTCGATCTCCAGCTCTCGGCCTTCCCGGTCTACAACCAACAGGCCAATCTCGAACTGTCCTCCGGCGGTTCGGCCTATGATTTCGTCAACGTCACCTTCATCCTCGCCGCGCGCTGGGTCGCGGCGGGATTGCTGGCCAATCTCGACGAGTTCACCGGCGATGCCAATCTGACCCCGGCCGAATGGAATCCCAAGGACTTCGTCGAAGGCGCGCAGGTGCCCTACCGCGACGCCAAGGGCGCGACCTACGGCTATTCCTGGGAAGGCGGCGCGATGCTGATGGGGCTGTCGCGCATGGACCTGATGGAGAAGAAGGGGCTGAAGATTCCGAAGACGTTCGCCGAGCTCCAGCAGGTCTGCGCCGAAATTAGCGGCACTGACGGGGTCAGCGGCATCACCTCGTTCCAGCTGCATCACTGGAATCTGCCGCCCTACATCCAGGGCTTCGGCGGCAACATCTTCCGCAAGCCGCCCTCCGACATCATGCCGGCGTTGAACACGCCCGAGACCATCCAGGGCATCGAGTTCTATGCGAGCCTCCTGAAGAGCGCGCCGAAGGGCGTGCTGACCTATACCGAGGACCAGGCGCGGCAGTCGGTGCTCACGGGACGCGCCAACATCTTCATCCATTCCAGCGCCTGGGTGACGCCGATCCTGCTGTCCGAGGAGAGCAAGGTGAGGGAGACCTCGCGCGTGGTGCGGATGCCCGCGGGACCCGTGCATGACCATCCCGCCTCCAACAGCCAGGGGCTCGGCATTCCCAAGAACGCCAAGAACAAGAAGGCGGCGTGGGAATTCATCAAATGGGCGCTCTCCCCCGATATCTCGATGCGGCTCGTCAAGGAGCACGGCCATTCCTCGGTCTGCCGGCGCTCCATCATCACCAGCGAAGCTTATCGCAAGCTCAACACCGTCAACGGCCAGGATCTGGGTGCGCTGTATCTGGAAGTGCTGGAGCTGCCGGCCAAGGGCGAGAACTACATGGCCTATCGTACCGTCAAGGAGTTCCCGATCGTCGGCGACGTGCTCAACAAGGCGTTCGAGCAGGTCGCAACCGGCCAGCTGCCCGCGAAGGACGCGATGAACGCCGCGCAGGACCAGGCGATCGCCGCGCTCCGCCGTGCCGGGACGCAGCTTTGAGCGAGAGTGGAATTGACGCGGAGCGCCGCAGCTTCATCGCCTGCGCGCTTACGCCGAGCCTGATCGTGCTGTTTGCGGTCGCCGTGCTTCCGGCGATCTATCTCGTCGTGACCAGCCTGACGCCGTTCCAGTTGACGGCGCCAGGCTCGGCCACCGATTTCAGCGTGCCGCTGCGCAATTACG
This sequence comes from Bradyrhizobium genosp. SA-3, assembly GCF_004212635.1. Classification (GTDB taxonomy): domain Bacteria; phylum Pseudomonadota; class Alphaproteobacteria; order Rhizobiales; family Xanthobacteraceae; genus Bradyrhizobium. The sequence continues at coordinate 10,243 of NZ_PSRT01000110.1, forward strand.
GCCTGCTGCCCGGCGATCCCCGCTTCGTTAATTCGCTCTGGGTGCAGGCAAAACTGTCGTGCTGGGGTGTGCTGTTCCAGGTCCTGCTCGGCATGCTGCTCGCGCTGCTCCTCAACGTGCCGTCGCGCTTCGTCGAATTTGCCCGCACCTTCTTCCTGATCCCGATGGTGCTGCCGCCGATCGTCGTCGCGGTGATCTGGAAGCTGATTTACACGCCCGACATCAGCCCGCTTTATTACGCCGCGCAGCTCCTCAATTTCACCATGCCGGCGCTGACCTCCAGCGTCGATTTCGCGCTGACCGCCATCATCATCGCCGACACCTGGGAATGGTTGCCTTTCACCTTCCTGATGGTGCTGGCAGCGCTCCAGACCATTCCCGACGAATATTCGGAGGCCGCCCTGGTCGACGGCGCCAGCAAGCTTCAGATCTTCTGGTACGTCACCCTGCCCTTCATCACGCCGATCCTCGTCATCTCCGGCATGTTCCGCCTGATCGACAGCGTGAAGGCGTTTCCGCTGATCTTCCTGCTGACCAGCGGCGGTCCGGGCACGGTCACGGAAGTCACGAACTACTATGCGTATCTCCTTGCCTTCGACACCAACGAGATCGGCTATTCCAGCGCGGTCACGGTCGTGATGCTGCTGCTCGTCGCCGGCATCAGCCTTGCCCTGGTCTGGATGGGGCGCCGGCGGGAGGCGATGGCATGAGCCACCATTCCGGACGCCGCGCGACGCCTGGGCGGCTGGTCGCGATCACCATGACGCTGCTCGTCCTGCTCTCGCCGTTTCTGTGGCTGCTGCAGATGAGCTTCAAGTCCAACGACCAGATCCTGCAATTCCCGCCGCCGCTGATCTTCACGCCGACGCTGGAAAACTACATCTCGCTCTGGCACAGCGCGTTCTCGGCCTCCTTCGTCAACAGCCTCTTGAGCGCCTCGCTCTCGACCGCGCTCGCACTGCTGTTCGGCGTGCCCGCGGCCTACGCGCTGTCGCGCTGGGCCGGGCGCGGCAAGCATGCGCTCTCCTTTGCGATCCTGGTGACGCGCATGGCGCCGCCGATCGCCTTCACCATTCCCTTCTTCCTGTTCTATCGTTGGATCGGGCTGCTCGACACCATCACCGGCCTGGTGCTGGTCTACACCAGCTTCAACCTGCCCCTGGTGATCTGGATGATGCAGCCGTTCTTCGACACCATACCGGTTTCGCTGGAGGAAGCCGCCCTCGTCGACGGCGCGCGGACACGCACGGTGTTCACAAAAATCGTGCTGCCGATGGTGACGCCCGGCATCGCCGCGACCGCGATCCTCTGCTTCCTCTACGCCTGGAACGATTTCTTCTTCGCGCTGATCCTGACCCGGACCAATGCACGCACCGCGCCGGTCGCCGTCGTCAACTTCATGAACTACGAAGGCTGGGAATGGGGCAAGATCGCCGCCGGCGGCTCGCTGGTGATGGCGCCGGTGCTGATCTTCTCGCTCGCAGTGCGCCGTTATCTCGTCTCCGGGCTGACCGCCGGCGCGGTCAAGGGATGACGCCATGAAGCTTCCGACCGGCGCCTCGCGCGGCGTCTTCATCTTCGCCCATCCCGCCGGCCATGTCGGTGCGCCCAGATACTACACGCCTTATTTCGAGGAGCGGGGCCTCGACTGGCACATGGTGCCGATGGATGTGCACCCGGACGATCTCGCCACGACAATCCGCACGCTGGCGAAATCGCCGAGCACCGCCGGCTTCAACCTGACCATGCCGCACAAGCCGGCGGCGTTCGAACTCTGCGACGAGGTGGGACCTGCCGCGAAATTCGAGGGTGTGGTCAACACGATCCGGATCGAAGCGGACGGAAAGCTGGTCGGGGAGTCCTTTGATGGCGGCGGTTTTCTGAACGCCGCACGCGAGGCCAACATTTTCGATCCCGCGCGCCGCGCTGTCGTGATCGGCGCGGGCGGCGCCGGCCGCGCGATCTGCCACGCACTCGCCGCCGCGGGCTTGAAGCGCCTGCGCATCCTCAACGAGGTGCCCGGCCCTGTCGCGGCGCTCGCGGCAAAGCTGAGCGGGCATTTCCCCGATCTCGATATCAGCCTCGAGCAGCGCTTCGACGATGCCGGCCTCTGCGTCAACGCCACATCGCTCGGCCTGCACGCGCGCGACGCGCTGCCGGTGGACCCGTCGAACCTGCCGGGGGATTGCGCGGTATTCGACATCATCGCCGCCCGGCGCACCGAATTCATGGAGGCCTGCGCGAGCCGCGGCCTGAAGGTCGTCGACGGCGTCACGATGATCAGGCATCAGCTCCCGCTGCAGACGGCGTTCTGGCGGCTTGGACGGTAAGTCAGCTCCCGATCGCGACGCAACCGAGGTCGGAAGCGGCAAACGCTCTCATGATGATCCGCCCGGATCGCGCCGGTAGCGGAAATCGCAATGAGGTGCGCCTTGCATGATGGTTTGCGTGCGCGTGAGCTTGATGTCGGGGCCATACCCTTCCGCGCTGGCAAAGTCGGCGGTGCAGATCAGGAGGAAGCCGAGCTCGGGCTCGCCCAGCGCCTTGTAGAACTCGGCATAAGCGCATCGCTTCACGTCGAATGCGAAGACGTCCTTCGACTGCTCGATGACGTCATAGGCGAGCGCATCGTCGCGGGCATAGGTCTTGAAGGCGGACGCGACCGCCTGGCCGAGGTCAGCCTCGTTCTCGTTCAGGTTCTTGGCTTTCCAGAATTCCTCGCCGTAGCCGCGATAGAGATCGCCGAGCGCCTTGCGCACCAGCGCGTTGGCGCGTGCCTCGCCGAGTTCGGCTTGGAGCGCCCTGACCAGCGGCACCAGCACCTGCGCCTGGATTTTTGCCTGTTCGATGACGGATATGCTCATGGCAAACTCACGTCGCGGATCAAGAGGAGCGTAGATCCCATGGGTGACGAGTAGCGACAACCAACTCACCTAGAGGATCTACGGACTACGGCAAGCATAGCCGCCATAGCAACGATTGGCTAACTTTCCGCAGGATAAGCCAAGCGGCCGTCAGCGATGACGCGTGCCGCCGGATTCATCTCGGCCTGTTTGACCTGCCCTGGTCCCAGAATGTGAAACACGGTCTCGCCGGCGGCGAGCAGATAGTCGGTGATGATGCGGCGGTGACATCGCCACCACAATGTTTCCGCGCACATGATGGCGCAGCGCTGCGTCTGCCCGAGATCGCGCAAATGAGCGAGACCTTCGTGAAAGGCCGCGCTCATGGCGTGGTCGGCATAATTGTGGAAGCTGCCGTTCTGCCAGAAGGCATTGGTCTCGCGCGGCACCTCGCGCTTGCGGCTGCGCAGGCCGCCGAGCGAGGCGATATGCTCGTAGCCGATCGAAACGGCCGCGAGCGACTGCGGCAGCGTATCGCGATTATACTGCGGGTTGGTGCGCGAGCGGGGCACGGTGCGAACGTCGGCCAGATATGTGATCGAGCTGCCCTGCAACAACTCGATGAATTCCTCGATCGAACGCGTGGCATGTCCGATGGTGAAGAAGGGATGAGCCATGGGATGCCTTGCTCACCTCACGTTCAACTCCGCAACAATCGCAGCGCCTTTCCCTTGTGCAGGGCGACGTGGTCGGTCTTGTCGCTCTTGATCTCGTATTGCGGATCGTCCGGCGTGGCGTGGTGGACGTATCCCTTGTAGTCGACGTCCTCCGTGTGCACGCGCAGGATATGGCCGCGCACGCGGCCGGCCTCGGAATTCCAGCTGACGTGGTCGCCGCGCTTGAAGGTTTTTGTGAAGGACTTCGGCATGGCGGAACAATGCCGAGGGCGTCTCGGCGTTCCAGGATACTGAGCAAGGTCGCACCAGTCCGTCGACGCTCTTCGAGCTACGCCGGACACGCTTCGCGTTGGTTGAATCGTGGCTTGCCGAGCCATAGCTCGCGGCGGCAGCCCGCCCGCGCCCTTTGGGCTTCGGCGTGGCATCCTTCTCTCGCTTCGCGAGCGAAGGTCTTGGCTTGCCTAGCCGTAGCTCGCGGATACAGGCCCGCCTGCGCCCCTTTGGGCTTCGGCGTGGCATCCTTCTCTCGCTTCGCGAGCGAAGGATGGTGGGCACGACAGGGATCGAACCTGTGACCCCTACCATGTCAAGGTAGTGCTCTCCCGCTGAGCTACGTGCCCTAGAGGTCGTCTAGATCGGGTGGGGTCCCTATAACGGCTCAGGGGTGCCGGCGCAAGGACGGAAGGGGGCCGATTCAGGCCGCCAGCATCTTGTTCACTTCGCTGACCAATTCGCGCAGATGGACGGGCTTGGACAGCACCTTGGCGTTCTTGGGGGCGTCCGAATCCGAGTTCAGGGCCACCGCGGCGAAGCCGGTGATGAACATGATCTTGATGTCGGGGTCGAGTTCCGAGGCGCGGCGGGCGAGTTCGATACCGTCCATCTCCGGCATCACGATGTCGGTCAGCAGCATCTCGAACGGCTCTTCCCGCAACCGCTGATAGGCGGCCATGCCGTTGTCATGGGACGAGACCTGAAAACCGGCGTTTTCCAGCGCCTTGACCAGGAAGCGGCGCATGTCGTTGTCGTCTTCGGCGAGCAGGATCTTTGGCATGGCAGGAAACGTCGAATCCCCAGAGGATATCAGCAGAGGTCACTAAGCCCGACAGAGGGTAAATTTGGGGTGAAAATCTTAACCCTGAGACGGCTGCTGCTGCCGGCCCTTTGTGAACCTGAACGCAGCTCGAATCAATCGAGCCGCGCACGGAGATCCCCACCTCGCTGCCCGCAGGGTTAAGACGTGTTCCAGTACCAATTACATCTTTTCGCTTGGCAGAATGGTTGCGATTCCGGACAATGACGTCACATAAGAGCCGCTCGATCGGCCGAATCAATGCGATCTGGACCATGCCAGATCCCGGCGCGAAGGGACGAAGCCTGAGAAGATGACCCGGTTTGACGGCGAGACGTCGCCAGCCTTCGAGATCGTGGAGCCCGCGCAATGGCGTGCCCCGGTCATCTTCAACTCGCCCCATTCCGGCTCGACCTATCCGGACGAATTCCTCAGCGCATCCAGGATCGACCTGCCGACGCTGCGGCGGTCCGAAGATTCCTTCATGGACGAGCTGATCGGCCATTTGAGCGATCGCGGCTTTCCGACCGTGCGGGTCAACTTTCCCCGCTCCTATGTCGACGTCAACCGCGAGCCCTATGAGCTCGATCCCCGCATGTTCACCGGCCGCCTGCCGAGCTTTGCCAACACCCGCTCGATGCGGGTCGCCGGCGGTCTCGGCACCATTCCGCGCGTGGTCGGTGACGGACAGGAAATCTATCGCGACCGCATCCTGGTCGACGACGCGCTGGGGCGGATCGAGATGCTGTACAAGCCCTACCACCGCGCGCTGCGTCGGCTGATCAACAAGGTGCACCAGCTGTTCGGCACCGTGGTGCTGGTCGACTGCCACTCGATGCCCTCGGTCGGCGTCAGCAGAGACGAGCCGCGCCGGCCCGATATCGTGATCGGCGACCGCTACGGCACGAGCTGCACACCGCTGCTTCCCGACCGCGTCGAGGAAACCATGACGGGCCTCGGCTATTCGATCGGCCGCAACAAGCCCTATGCCGGCGGCTTCATCACCGAGCATTACGGCAACCCCGCGAGCGGCCTGCACGCGGTGCAGCTCGAGCTCAATCGCGCGATCTACATGGACGAACGGCGGCGCGAGCGCGGTCCGCGCTTTGCGCAAGTCGCAAACGACTTTGGCATCCTCGCCGACGTGCTGGCGAGCACGATCCCGTTCGGCGATCTCGGCTCGTTCCAGGCCGCAGCGGAATAGCCGCGTCTTTCTCTCGAACGACAGTACCGCGAGCCAACGGCGCGAACGCGTTTTCGCTTCGCAAGTTTGCGCGCCCTGAAATGAAAACAGAGGCCCAAAGAAAAAAGGGCCGCTTCTGATGAAGAAGCGGCCCAAGTCTAGGGAGGAAACGCCCAAGGAGGGCAGCGGTAACGCCAAGCGCTACCGCACCGCAACAATATGCGACCGCGCCGCACAAAGTGCAAGGGCTTTTCAGTCATTTCCCATGCATTACGACATGGCTCAATTGCTTCCATGGAAACCCAGATTCAGTTTCTTTGATAAGGAAATTCAATGGGTTGATAGATGTTTGCATACAAACGAGGCATGGTCGGAACTAAGTTTTCAACGCTGTGATCGATATTTGGCCAGGAGATGACTGAGATGAGGCAGCCGGTTGCGGCATTCAAAATACCAGGGAGCAAATCAAGACAGCGCTGCAAGATTCTGCGGATTTGAGCTAGGCAGAAGCGAGCTTCATCCGACTTTCGCTTTTGAGGACACGCCGTGACGGTGATCGACTTCTCCGCCTTCATCGGACGGCTCGCCACCGCCTCCGGCGAAACCATCCTGCCGTTCTTCCGCACCTCGCTGTCGGTCGACGACAAGAGCAAGACCAAGGATTTCGATCCCGTGACGGAGGCCGACCGCGCCGCGGAGGCAGTGATGCGGCGGCTGATCAAGGCCAGCTTCCCCCAGCACGGCATCGTCGGCGAGGAGTTCGGCAATGAGCGCGACGACGCTGACTATGTCTGGGTGCTCGATCCCATCGACGGCACCAAATCCTTCATCGGCGGGTTTCCGATCTGGGGCACCCTGATCGCGCTGCTGCACAAGGGCGCGCCGGTGTTCGGCATGATGCACCAGCCCTTCATCGGCGAACGCTTCTCCGGCGACAATGGCTCGGCCAATTACAAGGGCCCCTCCGGCGAACGCCGGCTCCAGGTCCGGCGCTGCGCCTCGCTGTCGGAAGCCACGACCTACACCACAAGCCCGCTGCTGATGAACGAGAGCGACCGCGCCATCTTTGGTCGCATCGAGCAGGGCGCGCGGCTGTCGCGGTATGGCGGCGACTGCTACTCCTATTGCATGCTCGCCGCCGGCCATGTCGACCTCGTGGTCGAGACCGAGCTGAAGCCTTACGACATCGCGGCGCTGATCCCGATCGTGACCGGCGCCGGCGGCGTCGTCACCACCTGGGAAGGCAAGCCGGCCCAGGCGGGCGGCCGCATCATCGCGGCCGGCGACCCCAGGGTTCACGAAGAAGCACTCAAGCTTTTGAACCAATAATGACGCGAGCGGAGGGCTTGCATGACCGTCTCACGCAGGCTGCTCGTTGAATTGTTCTTGGGATTGTTCTTGGGATTGTTCCTGCTGCTGCCGTCATTGGCATCAGCGCAGAATTTTCCGGCCAAGCCGATCAAGCTGATCGTGCCGTTCCCGGCCGGCGGGCCCAACGACATCATCGCGCGAGTGATCGGCCAGCGCATGTCCGAGCTGTCAGGACAGCCGGTGGTGATCGACAATCGCGGCGGCCAGGGCGGCGTGCTCGGCACTGACGCTGTCTCCAAGGCCGCGCCCGACGGCTACACCATCGCGATCTCCTCAGCTGGCGCGCTCGCGATCAGCCCGAGCATGGAGAAGGTGGCCTATGACACGCTGACCGACCTCACGCCGGTGACGCTGGTTGCGACCGTGCCGGAAATGCTCGTGGTCGCGACCAACGTCCCCGCAAAGGATATCGGCGAGCTGATTGCGCTCGCCAAGGCGCAGCCGGGAAAGCTCAACTTCGCCTCCTCCGGCCCCGGCAGCCTGCCGCATCTCGCCGGCGAATTGCTCAAGCTGACGGCGAAGATCGACATCGTGCACGTGCCCTATCGCGGTGCTGCGCCCGCGGTGAATGATCTGTTGGGCCAGCAGGTCCAGCTGACGTTCCTCGATCTCCCCGTGCTGTTGCCGCAGGTCAAGGCCGGCGCGTTGCGGCCGATCGCGGTCGGCTCGGCCGAGCGTGCACCGACCGCGCCGGAGGTGCCGACCACCGCGGAAGCGGGCCTGCCGCAGCTGCGCATCGAGAACTGGTACGGCATGGTCGCGCCGAAGGGCACGCCGAAGGAGATCATCGCCGCGCTGCATGGCCTGGCAACGAAGGCGATGGCAGATCCGGCGGTGAAGGAGAAGCTCGCCGCCCAAGGCGCGACGCTGATCGGCGATGAGCCCGAGCATTTTCGCAGCTTGATCGCCGACGAGACCAAGAAGTGGGCGAAGGTGATCAAGGACGCCGGGATCGAGACGGCGAAGTAGCGCCGGTTTCCACCTCTCCCGCAAGCAAGCGCACCATCGCTGCGGAGCACCTTAAGTGCCCCTTCACATCGCCGCCGCCCTTAAATGCTCCACCAGCATCTTGGCCGGCCTTGGCAGCGTCTTGAAGCTGCGCGCGCAGATCACGAGCTTCCGGTTGGCGAAGGCATCGCGCAGGCGGACCATGGCGAGCGGCATCGTCTTGGCGCAGCGGCGGGCGGCGGCTTCGGGCACGAGCGCCACGCCGACATCGGCGGCGACCATCTGGCAGATCGCGTCGAAATCGCGTAAGCGCGCGCGGAAATGTGGGCGCATGCCGAGCCGCGCCGCATGTTTCGAGATGTGCATCTGGAGTGCGGTGGCGCTGGTCAGGCCGACGAAGTCGCAGGCCCCCGCCTCCTGAAAGTCGATCTGGCGACGGCCGGCGAACGGGCCGCGGCGCGACGTCACCAGCGTCAACCGATCCTCGCTGAAGCGGAAGCGCTCGATATGCTCGGGCAGCGCGTGCTCGGCGGCAAAGCCGAGATCGGCAGCGCCCGCGGTGATCGCCGCCGCGATGTCGGTGCTCTCACGCTCCTCGATGTCGATGGCGACGTCGCGATGCTCGCGCAGGAAGCCGGCCAGTGCCTTCGGCAGGTGTTCCGAGAGCCCTGAGGTGTTGGCGAGGAAATGCACGCTGGCGCGCACGCCGCTGGCAAAGCCGGCGAGATCGCCGCGCATGGCGTCGATCTGGTGGATGACGAGGCGCGCGTGATCGAGCAGGCTCTCGCCGGCCGCGGTCAATTCGACGCCGCGGCGGCCGCGCTTGAGCAACGCGACGCCGAGCGCGTCCTCGAGCCCCTTGATGCGCGCACTGGCCGAGGCCAGCGCCAGGTGCGAGCGCTCCGCGCCGCGGGTGATGCTGCGCTGGTCGGCGACCGCGATGAAGAGCTGGAGGTCGATGAGATCGAAGCGCATGACGGGTTTCTCTCAACCTTATTGTTTGAGCATGATCTTGTCGGAAAACCGCTGCGCACTTTGCGCTAACGCGGCCCTCCGGGTCCGGATCATGCTCTAGCCTTCGTTCTGAACGAAGGCTGTCTCCGTAACCTCCAGATTGTGCCGGCGCACGGCTTCGGTCAATGTGCAGATATGATCGACCCGCTCCTCTTTGTCATCGCCGCCGTCTTCCTGGTCGCCGGATTCGTCAAGGGCGTGGTCGGACTCGGCCTGCCGACCGTGTCCATCGGCCTGCTCGCGGTGAGCATGGCGCCCAGCCGCGCGATCGCCATCGTGATCGTGCCCGCCATCGTCACCAACATCTGGCAGACCTTCGTTGGCCCTCACTTGCGCGACATCGTGAGGCGGCTGTGGCCGCTGATGATCGGCACCGTGATCGGATGCTGGCTCAATGCCGGCGCGCTGACCGGCCCCCATGCGCGCTACGGCACGATCGTGCTCGGCGCCCTGCTCGTCATCTACGCCGTGATCGGCTTGAACAAATTCCACTTCCGCGTCGCGCCTGAGAACGAGAAATGGGTCGGCGGCGTGGTCGGTGTCGTCACCGGCGTGATCTCGGCCTCGACAGGCGTGCAGGTGATCCCCTCGATGCCCTTCATGCAGGCGATCGGCATGGAGAAGGACGAGCTGGTGCAGGCGCTCGGCGTATTCTTCACGACGGCGACGCTGGCGCTCGCCTTCAACCTGACCGCCGGCGGATTGCTGACGCCAGCCAATGCCGTGCCGGGCGCCGTCGGCCTCGCCATGGCCTTTGCCGGCATGTTCATCGGCCAGTCAGTGCGGGCGCGGATGCCGGCGGAAACGTTCCGCCGCTGGTTCCTGATCGCGATGATTTTGCTCGGTCTTTATCTTGCCGGCAGCGCGCTGCTGAAGGAAATCGCCTGAAGGCTCAGGAAATCGATATAGGCTGTGACACTCAGTTCACCTCTCCCGTAGGGAGAGGTGCGCTCACCGCGTCTCCAGCATGGCGACGCGGATGCCGAGATAGATGAAGAGGCCGCCGAGCGCGCGGTTGACCCAGGCGATCACGCCCTCGGAGCGCCGCAAGCGATGGGCGGCTCTGGCCGCGAACGCCGCCAGCACCAGGCACCACAGCGTGCCCGTCGAGATGAAGATCAGGCCGAGCGTCAGGAAGGCGAGCGGTTTATGCGGCGCATCGGCTGCGACGAATTGCGGCAGGAAGGCCAGGAAGAACAGCGCGACCTTGGGATTGAGTGCGTTGGTGAAGACACCCTGGAGGAACACCCGCCGCAGCGAGTTCCGCACGGGTTCGTCGATGGCCGAGGCCAGCGCCGGGCGCGACCACAGCATCTGGAGTCCTGTGACGACGAGATAGGCCGCGCCGACCAGCTTCAGGATCGAAAACGCGGTCGATGAGGCCATCAGCAGGGCCGAAAGGCCGATCGCAGCGGCCGTGACGTGGAAAAAGCAGCCGCAACTGATGCCGAACGCAGCGGCGGCCCCGCCCCGCCAGCCCGTCTGCATGCTGCGTCCGATCACATAGACGGTATCAGGGCCCGGCGTGATGTTGAGCAGCACGCCCGACAGGATGAAGAGCCAGATTTCGTGAATGCCCAGCATGTGAGGTCCCCGCGTCGGCCTAGGGGCGGCATATTCGGTTCGCCCGTCCCCGTCCACTGCCGCAATTGCGTGGGATTTACCTCGAATTTGCAATGCGGATCATACTTTCGCGCCGCCTTATCTGCTCTATAAAGGCAGGGTTCTTGAAATGCGGGATTCGAGGCGACTGCCACGCCGTGGCCGGTCGCAGATCCGTTGGAGCTCCTGGGATATGGAAAGACGTCTGGCCGCCATCGTCTGCGCCGATGTCGCCGGCTATTCGCGCATGATGGGCAGCGACGAGGCCGGCACCCATGCCGCCTTCAAGGCCCATCGCAGCGCGATCCACCCCATCATCCTCAATCATGGCGGCCGCGTCGTGAAGAACACCGGCGACGGCTTCCTGCTCGAGTTTGCCTCGATCGTCGGCGCCACTGAAGCCGCGATGGCGATGCAGACGCTGATGGCGGAGCGCAACCGGCATCTGCCGGCCGACCGCGCCATGCAGTTCCGGCTCGGCATCCACATGGGCGACGTCATCGCCGACGAGGACGAAGTGTTCGGTGACGATGTCAACATTGCCGTCCGCCTGGAATCGGTGGCGAGCCCGGGCGGCTTCGCCATCTCGGCCAAGGCCCATCGCGAGGCGAGCAAGCATCTCAGCGTGCCGCTCACCGATGCCGGCAACCATCGCTTCAAGAACATCAAGGATGCGGTCGGGGTCTGGACCTGGACGCCCGAGGGCGCGCCGGCGCTCGCGCCCGAGCTGAGGGAGACGTCCGCCCTCTCGCAGCAGTACCGCACCGCGATCGTCGGCGTGCTGCCCTTCGCCAATCTCAGCGATGCCCAGGACGAATATTTCTCCGACGGCCTCACCGAGGATTTGATCCACGCGCTGTCGCTGCAATCCTTCTATCGCGTGCTGAGCCGCAACTCGACCTTCGCCTTCAAGGGCAGGAACACGAGCACTCGGCTGATCGCGCGCGAGATCGACGCCACCTACCTGATCCAGGGCTCGGTGCGGCGCGCCGGCGCCAAGATCCGCGTCACCGCCGAGCTGATCGCGCCGGAGACCGGCGAGCAGCTCTGGACCGGCCGCTACGACCGCGACATCGGTGACCTGTTCGCGATGCAGGACGAGATCACCACCAACCTGTCCGCCGCCATCGCCACCGAGATCGTCCGCGCCGAGGCCTCGGCGCCGGCGCGGCTCTCGACTGACGTGAGCGCCTGGGACCGCTTCCTCAAGGGGCTGTCGCACTACTACCGGCAGACCAAGGAGGACCTGACTGCCGCCGTCGAGCTGTTCCGCGAGGCCATCCGGCTCGATCCCAAGCTGTCGATCGCGCACGCCTATCTCGCCACGATCCAGATCCAGAGCATCCAGTTCGGCTGGGTCAAGGGCACGCGGGAGATGTGGGCCGAGGCGATGAACCTCGCCGAGACCAGCGTCCGGCTCGACCCGCGCTCCTCATTCGCGTTCTCGATCCTGTCCTGGGCCCATGCGATGGAAGGGCATTACGAGGCCGCGATGGACGCCGCCAAACGCGCGGTCGCGCTCAACCCCTACGACAACGGCGCGCGTGGCGTGCTCGGCATCTGCCATTTCGTCATCGGCGAGCACCGCGAGGCGATCGAGCTGTTCTCGATGGCGGCGCAGCGCGACAACAGCGACCCGCGCTACCAATGGGCGGCGCTGAACGCCTTCAGTCACTACCTGTTGCGCCAATATGACGCGACCCTCTCATGGGCCCGCGAGCAGCTCTACATCAACCCGAACCACATGCAGGCGCTGGCGATTCGCGCCGCGGCATTGGCCCAAATGGGACGAAGCGGCGAGGCGAGCGAGGCCGTCGGCGTGCTGATGGGGAATTATCCAACCCTGAACGTCGACAGGCACTTGCGCAACTTCCACTGGAAGCGGCCCGAGGACATCGCCCATTACCGCGAGGGGCTGCTGAAGGCCGGCGTGCCGCTCGGCAAGCTGACCCTGGTGCAGAGCGGCGTCAAACGCGCAGCCGAGTCCTGACGGACCGGCCGCGGTCCCGCCCTTCGCGGCAAGCTGCTCGCGCCCGCTGTTGTTGACAGGACAGTGAAATCAGCCACACTTCACCACACGCTGAAGTAGTATAATCTGCTGTCGGTTTGTTAGGACTTTCCGCGCTTGATCGGCGCGTCTTTTTTTGCGATTCGCTGTTTTCAGGATTTGGGCCATGCATGACCGCGCTTCGAAGCCGCCCTTCGACCCCTCGATCCAGGTCTCGCCGAACAATCCCTGTCCATTCCTGCGCGGCCTCGTCGGCGAAGGCTTCGTCGATGGCGGGACCGTCCCGCTCCGGACGCTGTCACAGACCATCGCGAATGCAAGCGGCGAGACGGGAGTGAAGAAGGTTTCGGCCCGCATCCAGGTCCGCGGCGTCGCGCTGATCGCCAACGGCGCCTGTCACATCCTGCAAAGCATCTTTTGGGGCGCGCAGCTCAATATGTTGCGCGGCGGCCCGCTCGACAAGCTCGGTGCCGGCTCGCGCATCCTCGGCGTCGACGGTCGCGTCAACGAGGACGAGATCGCGCGGCTCGCCAGTTTCGGCGGCACCTATACCGATCCCGATGGCGGCGGCACCGAGACCGGGCTCAACGCCTCGCAAATCCAGACCTTCATGAAGGACAACCTCAAGCGCGCTGGCAATCAATCGCGCTGGTACTACCCGATCCTGATGAAGTTCGAATGGCCGATCCTGCTCAAGATCATGGGCAAGGGTCAGGGTGATGACCGCTATCTCAGCGTGACCGAGGTGAGGACATTGTTCAACGAGCGCAAATTCCCTGACAGGATCACCCAGCGAGTTGTCAGCCAGCCCGTCACCCCGCCCTCACTGATCTTGCGCGCTGCCGGCGGACTCGTCGCCGCGCTCCTCGTCTTTGGCATCGTGGCGCTGCGCTTTCCGGATCAATTCCAGCCCATGCTGCCAGGCATTCTCGGGGACCTGGTGGCGCCGCCATTGCCCGAGCACGTCGAACCCCGGACCGCGTACTGGCTCGAGCAGAACTGGGCGCTGGAGGACCGGCACTGGTTTCATCACGCGAGCCAGGGCACCGCGACCTTCCCGGTGCCCTATCGCTGGTTCATGGCGCTCGAGCAGCCGCGGCTTCATTTCTTCGCAAAGCCCGGGATGCTGCATGACAGCGACCATCTGCAGCGCTTCGGCTTCATCCCGAGCCCGCAGACGATCAACACCGACAACGCCACGCTGCGCCAATTCGGCTATGCCAACGTCTACGACAAGACGAAGCCGGTGCCGGCGCGGCTCTGGGATCCGCCGGTGAACTGGGGTGCCCAGGCCGAAAACGTCGACGGCCTGCCCGTCGGCTTTGCGCGCATGACCGGCGTACCCGATCCTGCGACCGGGCAGATCGGCGAGGACCGGATCGGCCTGACCTGCGCTGCCTGCCACACCGGCCAGATCCACTACAAGGGCATCGACATCCGTTTCGACGGCGGCCCCGCGATGACCGACCTTAGAAAGCTCGAGGTCACGACCGGCCTGTCGATCGCCTATACGCTGATCGTGCCAGGCCGCTTTACGCGCTTCGCCGACCGTGTGCTCGGCGCCTCGGCCAGCGATGCGGATCGCGATGCGCTGAAGCAGAAGCTACGCGCGATCAGCACGTTCCTGATCGACTGGGAGAAGACCTACGCGAAAACCATCGACGGCAAGACGAGGTTCAACGAGAAGACGAAGCGGCAAGAGCCACAGCAGGACACGGAGGAAGGATACGGCCGTCTCGACGCGCTCAACCGCATTGGCAATCAGGTGTTCGCCCAGGACATGACGCTCAGCGGCCTCAGCGGCTTCGAAAAGAATCTGCATGCCAAGGACGCGCCGGTCAGCTTCCCGCCGATCTGGACCGTGCCGTGGCTCAAATTCGCGCAATATGACGCGTCCATCGAGCAGCCGCTGATCCGCAATGCCGGCGAAGCGCTGGGCGTGACCGCGCTGCTCAATCTGTCCGACACTACGCCCAAGGACAGGCTGTTCCGCTCGTCGATGGATATCAAGAATCTGAACTGGATCGAGGATCTGCTGAAGGGGTCGGCTCCCTATCCGAAAAAGCAGCTCTCCGGACTGACATCACCGAAATGGCCGTCGGACATCTTCGGCGATGATGCCTGGAGGATCGATGGCGACCGCGTCAAACGTGGCCGCAAGCTCTACGCGGAGATTTGCGTCGAATGCCATCTCGGTCCGGTCAACGATCCCGTGTTCGACGCCGAATTTCCGGCCCAAAGCATCTGGTCCTCCTCACGATGGGAAACCATCGGCGACGACAAATTCCTGAACGAGGTTCAGAAGAGCGCCAAAGGCATGGGGACCGACCCGGCTCAAGCCAGCGTGCTGGCGACGCGCACGGTTCAGGTGCCGGGCTTCCTCAAGCTCGATCCCACGCAGAATCTCAATGCCTGGTGGAGCTGCAATCTGCCGGATGTGTCCTCGACCGACATGCCGTACTCGCTCGGCCTGATGGTGCTCGTCGACATCGTCAGCCGCAAGGCGATGGACGATGCCAAGATCGACCCGAAGGTTCAGCAGGCCTGGTGGGGCAAGCGTAAGAACTGCCCCAATCCCGGTCCGCAGCCGGCCGAGAAGAATGAGCCGGGGCCCTGGTATCGCGCGCGCCCGCTCAACGGCGTCTGGGCCACCGCGCCTTACCTGCACAACGGATCGGTGCCCTCGCTCTACTGGATGCTGAGCCCCGCGGCCGAGCGCCCGAAATCGTTTTGCATGGGTGGTGGTCGCGACTACGATCCGAAGCAGGTCGGCTTCGCGGTCGCCGACGGCGAGAGCTGCAAGACCGGGCAGTCGCGCTTCTCGACGCGAGCGTCTGACGGCACCGAATTGTTCGGCAACAGCAATGCCGGCCACTCTTTCGACGGCACGCCGGGCCCCGGCAAGGACGGCACCATCGGCCGCGTGCTCAAGGAGCAAGAGCGCTACGATTTGATCGAGTATCTGAAGACGCTGTGAGCACCGTCATTGCGAGCGAAGCGAAGCAATCCAGACTGTCTCCGCGCAGGCAGCCTGGATTGCTTCGTCGCATCAGCGCAAAATTGCTACGCAATTTTGTCGCGAGCTCCTCGCAATGGCGGAGAATGAAGAACTCTCCGCGAACTCAACTCTCATCATCCTTGCGGAGACTCCCCTCACCCCAACGGGCGAGGGGGTGCACCGTCCTCACTTGAACAGCGGCGTGCCCGGCACGAAGGCGTCGAAGGCGGCCCAGAACTGGGAGCGGTAACGGTCCTGCTCCTGGAGGATCTCGTGCTTCGAGCCCGCGATGACGAGATGCGAGCCGGCGCGCAAATGATAGGCGAACTCCTCGATCGCGGCGGTCGAGACCACGGTGTCGCTGGAGGCCGCCAGCATCAGGATCGGCTGGCGGATCTCTGACGGATATTTCACGCGCTTGAAGGTTTGCATCGCGCTGAAGGCAGCGTCGGCCCAGGCCACCGTCGGTGACGCCAGCCCCAGCGTCGGATCCTCCTCCAGGATCGCGGCATTGCGCGCATAGCGCACGGGATCGCTGGTGAGGGGATTGTTGATGAAGGGATCGAGCCCGGTGATGCGGCTGCTGCCGCCGGGGACATAACGGCCGCCCTGCCCGAACAGGCGCATCGTCTTGAGCAGCGCGCGGGCCGGAAACGACGTGGTGCGGCCGGGCAGGTCGATCATCGGCGCCGACAGCACCATGCGGTCGAACCAGCGCTTGCTCGCATGTGCGATGCGCAGCAGCACCGTGCCGCCCATCGAATGGGCGAGCGCGAAGAACGGCGGCGGACAATCCGGCAGCACCACCTGCTGCACGAAGGTCTCGACGTCGATCTCGAAATCGGCGAAGTCGCGCACATAGCCCTTGCGCGGATCGCGCAGGCGGCGCGAGGAATGGCCCTGCCCGCGCCAGTCGATCATCGCCACCGCAAAGCCGCGGTCGCGCAGGTCGCGCACGGTCTCGAAATATTTCTCGATCTGCTCGCTGCGCCCGGTGAAGACGCAGACCGTGCCCTTGCGGCCCGCCGGCGGCGCCCAGCGCGCAAAGCGCAGCTCGGCGCCATCGGGGGTCTTGATGGTGCCGCTGACGACGTTTTCGGGGACGGGATTGGACGGGATCGAGACCAGCGTCATAGGCGGCAAGTACTGCAAATCAAGGGGCTAAAGCGTCGAAAAGGCGCAAATGCCGCCCTCTTGAACGCCGTCTCGTTCCACCCATATCATTTTCGTGCAGGCCGCTACCAGTGTTTCGGAACCGGAACATCAGGCTGCACACAGACGAAAGCCCGGCCCGATTGGCGGGCGGGTTACCCGAACAGTCGCTCAATGGAGGACTTGACCATGCGTAGCTATGATCTCACCCCGTTCTATCGTTCCACCGTCGGCTTCGACCGCCTCTTCAGCCTGCTCGACCAGGCCGGCTCGGACGGCAGCCCCGGTTATCCCCCCTACAACATCGAGCGCACCGGCGAGAACGCCTACCGCATCACCGTTGCGGTCTCCGGCTTCGCCAAGGACGAGCTCTCCATCGTCGCGAAGGAAAACACGCTGACGATCAAGGGCGAGAAAGTCGCCAACGAGAACTCGAAGTCCGAAGTGCTCTACCGCGGCATCGCCGCGCGTGCCTTCGAGCGTGCCTTCCAGCTTGCCGATTTCGTGCAGGTGAAGGACGCTTCGCTCGAGAACGGCCTGCTTCACGTTGACCTCGTCCGCGAGATTCCCGAGGCCAAGAAGCCGCGCCAGATCGCGATCAACACCAGCGCCCCGAAGGCGCAGGTGATCGAGAGCTCGGCGCAAGCCGCCTAAGCCAAGCGACTTCCAGGTTGCGAAAACGCCCCGGTGCCCCGGGGCGTTTTTTTGCGTGTTCAGTGTACGGCTTTGGTTTTCGGTCGAAATGGAAATACAGGTTCGGGTCATCATTGTACGATAACGCGGTTACTTCACAAACTCGCCTGCGTGTCCGGTGCAAATATGTACTCTGGAGCCGGCGACACCGACCACCGACAAACCACGATAGCTGCATCGATTGCGCAATCACTGCGCGCCCGGACAGGCGCCGGTCACGGGTTGGTGACCAAGCGTAACGCCGACACTGCACGTGCCGTCCTTTCGATATCGAACACAAAACGAGACGGAGAACGATCATGTCACTTTGGCGCAGCCTTTTCGTCGCCGCGAGCCTGCTGGCGGCCCCTCTCAGCCTCGCTCATGCGCAAACGCCGCAGACGGTGAAGGCGAAGAACGTCGTGCTGGTGCATGGCGCCTGGGCCGACGGGTCGAGCTGGTCGGAGGTGATCCCGATCCTCCAGGCCGCAGGCCTGCATGTGACGGCCGTGCAGAATCCATTGTCCTCGCTTGCCGACTCCGTCGAGGCGACAAAGCGCGCGCTGGCCGAGCAGGATGGTCCGACAGTGCTGGTCGCGCATTCCTGGGGCGGCACCGTGATCAGCCAGGTCGGCACCGATCCGAAGGTCACCGGTCTCGTTTATGTCGCAGCACGCGCGCCGGATGCGAATGAGGATTTCGTCGCGCTGTCGAAGCAGTTTCCGACCGGCCCGGTGCGCGCCGGCATCGTCGAGCGCGACGGCTACACCAAGCTGTCGGAAGAGTCCTTCCTGAAATATTTCGCCAACGGCGTGAAGCCGGAGCAAGCCAGGGAGCTCTATGCAGTGCAGTGGCCGACCGCGGCCTCGATCTTTGCCGGCCGCACCACGGAAGCGGCATGGCATAGCAAGCCGAGTTGGTACGCAGTGTCGAAGAACGATTACACCATCAACCCCGATCTCGAACGCTTCCTCGCCAAGCGCATGAACGCCACCACGGTCGAGCTCGATGCCGGCCACCTGTCGCTGGTGTCGCATCCGAAGGAGGTGGCAAATTTGATCCTGGACGCGGCGGGCTATCCGCGGAGCTGAGGTGATTGCATGAATGCAACAGGCGACTGAAATCTCAGGCGCCTTTTCTTTTGCTCCAATGTCGTCCTGGCGAAAGCCAGGCGAAAGCCAGGACCCATTACCCCAGAGGGTGGTTTGGCGAAGACTCGGAGTTCGGTACTCGCACCTCACCCGCTCGATAGACCTCGCGCTATGGGTCCTGGCTTTCGCCAGGACGACACTGTGGGTGTGGTGCGCGGCTCGCCTCTCACAACGATCCGACTGCGAGCGCGCCTAATCCAGCCCCTGCGCGGCCGGCATCTCCTGGGTCGGCAGGATCGTTGCCGCCGGCTTGGCCTGGACGGTCGGAGCAGTAGCTTCGGCGGGCTTGGCCTGGATGGCCGCGGTCTGCTGCGCGGGCTGCGCCTGTGCCTGCGGCGGCTGAGCCTGCTGCGGCGCGGGTTCGGCCGGCTTCG
>NZ_PSRT01000111.1 GCF_004212635.1 Bradyrhizobium genosp. SA-3
CTCAGGCAGGAAATCGTGCGCAGGATCCTCTGCGCAGATGCGGCATTCGATGGCATGGCCATGGCTCCTGACGTCGCTCTGCTCGAGCGTCAGCCCCATGCCCGCTGCGATCTCGATTTGCATCCGTACGAGGTCGAGGCCGGTGATCATCTCCGTTACGGGATGCTCGACCTGAAGCCGCGTGTTCATTTCCAGGAAATAAAATCGGCCGTCTGCTCCGAGGATAAACTCCACTGTCCCGGCGTTCTTGTAGCGCGCCGCCGCCGCCAGCCGCGTTGCTGCCGCGCAGATCTCTTCCCGCAGCGGTCCAGGCAAACCGGCTGCCGGCGCTTCCTCGATGATCTTCTGAAACCGGCGTTGGATCGAACACTCTCGTTCGAGGAGATGGATCGCGTTGCCTAGCCCGTCGCCCAGAACCTGAACCTCGATATGGCGTGGGCGTTCGACATAGCGTTCGGCATAGACCCGGCCGTCGCCGAAGTAGCGCTCCGCTTCGCTCGCCGCAATGCGCGCTGCTTCCGCCAGCGCGTCTGCCGAGCGGACGATGCTCATGCCCTTGCCGCCGCCGCCTGCGGCAGCCTTGACCAGAAGGGGAAATCCGATCGTCTCCGCGGCGCGGATGAAAGCCTTGAGATCGCCAGTCGGTATGACAGAAGGGGCAACCGGCACACCTTGCGCTTCTGCAAAGGTCCGAGCTGAGATCTTGTCGCCCATCAGGCTGATCGTCTCTGCATCGGGACCGATGAACGTCAGCCCAGCTTCGCGGACTGCGCGCGCAAATGCCGCGTTCTCGGACAGGAAGCCATAGCCAGGGTGGATGGCTTGCACCCCATGAGCCAGCGCCGCCGCGATGAGCTGCGGACCGTCGAGATGGGCGGAGACAGGCGTCTCGCCGAAGATCTCGACAGACTCGTCCGCTGCGGCAACATGTCTGGATTTACGCTCGATGCCGTGATGCACGGCGACGGAACGGATGCCCATGTCACGCAGCGTCCGGATAATCCGGCTCGCGATCTCGCCTCGGTTCGCGACCATGATCTTTTCGAATGGGGGAGTGCGGGTATTCATCTCACCAACCTCTTCGGCGCGAAGCCTGCGGCCATCGCAATTAGGGCCTTTCAATTCGATCTAACGTTTGTTAGAATAAGTCTATCGATGCGATGGATGCAAGAGCCCTGGTGGGAAGAAAATGGCTGAGGTTACCAATATCGAGAGGCGCTTCGCGGCCGACTTGATGAAGAGAGCAGTCGCTCTCGTGACCGGCGGCGGAAGCGGGATGCGCCGCGTCGGGCAGACGTCGTTTCTGCGTGGTGATGGCGATTTCGGCGGGCGTCGCCAAGGCCGGCGCGAGTCTTTCAGCAATCCCAATGCGATTTGGCGCCCGTTCTGACCAACGGCTATGTGGAGTTTCAGTAGGCCATGACCGGAATCCTCTCCTTCGGAGCATATATCCCGCGGATGCGGCTACAACGAGCGGCAGTGGTCGCGGCCCACGAGTGGTTCAATCCGGGCCTGAGAGCCTATTCCAAGGGTGAGCGCTCCTTCGCCAACTGGGATGAGGACAGCATCACGATGGCAGTGGAAGCGTCGAGAGATGCGCTTTCGGGCCGGGACAGAAGCGGAGTCGGCGCGCTGTTCATGGCCTCGACGACGATGCCCTTCGCCGATCGCCAGAACGCGGTCATTGTCAAGGAGGCGCTGAATCTCGACGACGATCTCTCGACCCTCGATATCACCGGCAGCCAGCGCACCGGAGTGTCCGCGCTGATCCAGGCCCTGGCGATCGCGCGTGCCGGGACCGCACCCGTCCTGTGCGTCGCCGCGGAGAAACCGCGCGCGAAACCAGCCTCCGAGGCGGAATTGGTCGGCGGAGCTGGAGCGGCGGCGCTTCTCGTGGGATCCGGGCCGGTGATCGCCCGCCACCTCTTTTCACACTCGTTGAGTGCCGACTTCATCGATCACTTCCGCGCGGAGGGTCGCCCGTTCGACTATGAGTGGGAAGCTCGCTGGGTTCGAGAAGAGGGTTATGGCAAGCTCGCGCCCCGTGCGATCGCAGCCGCTCTCTCGCGGGCGGGAGTGCGCGCCGAGGAGATCGACATCTTTATTCTGCCGGCCCCAATCCGTGGCGTCGCGAATTCTGTCGCCAAGCAATGTGGCATTAGGGCCGAGGCCGTCGCAGACGACCTCGCTACCGTCGTCGGCCATGCCGGTGCTGCGCAGCCGCTAGTACTGCTCGCGCATGCGTTGGAGAAAGCGGAGCCGCGCCAGCGCATCCTGTTGGTCGGTTTCGGCTCGGGCTGCGACGTCGTGCTGCTTGAACGGACCGATCTCAAGCCGGCACAGGGCCCGGCTCTCGGCGTCCGCGGCTGGCTGGACCGCCGCAAGCCCGAGACCAACTATAGCAGGTACCTGTTTTTGTCTGGCGGGGTCGAATTCGAACGCGGCATGCGGGCCGAATTCGACCAGAAGCAGCCTCTGACGGCGCTCTGGCGCAACAGGCGGACCGTTCTCGGACTGGTCGGAGGCCGCTGCAAGCAGACCGGAACGGTGCAGTTTCCACGTTCCGAGATCGGCGTCTCTTCCAATGGCCATTCCGTTGGCACGCAAGAGGACCATCTCCTGGCGGAGCGGACAGCCAGGATCCTCACGCACACGGCGGATCATCTGACGTACACGCCCGACCCGCCGGCCTACTACGGGATGATCGAATTCGAGGAAGGTGGGCGCATGAACGCCGAGTTCTGCGACGTCGATGCGGATGAAATCTCTGTCGGCCGCGAGATGCGCATGATGTTTCGCATCAAGGCTCAGGACGAACTGCGCGGGTTCACGCGCTATTTCTGGAAGGCCGCGCCGGTCGGCCGGCAAATGGGAGAATAGCCATGGCAAGCGGCATCAAGGACAAGGTCGCCATTCTAGGCATGGGCTGCAGCCGCTTCGGTGAGCGTTGGGACAGTGATGCCGAGACGTTGATGGTCGAGGCCTATCTGGAGGCGCTCGCTGACGCCGCCGTGGAACCGAGCGTGATCGACGCGGCCTGGCTCTCAGTTGCGATGGACTATGTCAATGTTGGGCCTTCGGCGATCCCGGCGTCGGTCGCGCTGCGTCTCGGCAATGTTCCCGTCACCAAGGTGGAGAACTATTGCGCTTCCGGAACGGAGGCGTTTCGCGGCGCGGTCTATGCAGTCGCGAGCGGCGCTGCCGACGTGGCGCTGGCGATGGGAGTTGAGAAGCTGAAGGACACGGGCTATGGCGGACTTCCGGTGCGCAGCCGTGGCACGGTGTTCGATATGACCGGCGTGGTCGGATCGGCACCGGGAAATTTCGCACAGCTCGCCTCTGCCTATCAAACTCGGCACCGGTTGTCGAAGAGCGACCTCAAGCGGGCCATGGCTCATGTCTCCGTCAAGAGTCACGCCAATGGCGCGAAGAATCCGAAGGCGCATCTGCGCAAGCCGATCGATATCGAAACCGTGCTCAACGCACCGATCATCGCAGAGCCGCTTGGCCTCTTCGACTGCTGCGGCGTTTCGGACGGAGCGGCCTGCGCGATCGTCACGACCCCCGAGATCGCGCGCTCACTTGGCAAGCACGATCTCGTTACGGTCAAGGCGCTGCAACTCGCGGTTTCGAACGGCTGGGAGCTGCAGGGAGCCGGCTGGGACGGCAGCTACGTCCACACCACGCGCATCGCGGCCGACCGCGCCTACAGGGAGGCCGGCATCGCTGATCCCCGCCGGCAACTAAGCCTGGTGGAGGTGCACGACTGCTTCTCGATCACCGAGCTGGTAACGATGGAAGATCTGCGCATCAGCAGCGAGGGGGGTGCCGTCCGCGACGTGCTTGATGGCTTCTTCGACGCCGACGGACCCATCCCCTGTCAGATAGACGGGGGGCTCAAATGCTTCGGGCATCCGATCGGAGCCTCTGGCTTGCGGATGATCTACGAGAACTATCTGCAATTGACGGGGCGCGCAGCCGACCGCCAGCGGCAGGATCCACCGGTTCTAGCGCTGTCGCACAATCTCGGCGGGATGCCGAACCAGAATGTTTGCGCCATCGCCATCGTTGGCATCGAGAAGGCCTGACCATGGATACCGAGATGCTGGAGCAGTTGCGTAGTACGATCCGTCGGTTCGTGCGCGAGAAGCTCGTTCCGCTCGAAGGCCAGGTGGCGGAGGCTGACGAAATCCCGGCCGAGATCCTGGACGACATCAGGGCGCTGGGTTTGTTCGGGCTGTCCACGCCCGAAGAATACGGAGGTCTCGGACTTAATCTGACTGAGGAAATCGAGCTCATCATTGAGCTTTGCTGGGCTTCCGCGGCCTTCCGGTCGAGCATCGGCATCAATCTGGGGCTCGGATCGCAAAGTATACTCCGCGACGGAACGTCCGAGCAGAAGCGGCGCTGGCTTCCCAGGATCGCGAGCGGCGAGATTGTCACGAGCTTCTGCCTGACCGAACCGGATTCGGGTTCCGACAGTGCGGCGCTCCGCACGACGGCGACCAGGGACGGCGACAGCTACGTCATCAATGGCTCGAAGCGCTTCGTGACGAATGCGCCGGTCGCGGGCCTGTTTCTCGTCATGGCGCGAACGAGCCGCGAAAAACTGCCGGGAAACGCCCATGTCACGGCCTTCCTCGTTCCAGCAGATACGCCCGGCGTTCGCGTCGCGGCCAAGGACCGCAAGATGGGCCAGAGCGGCGCCTGGTCCGCAGACGTGTATTTCGAACAGGTTCGCGTATCGGCCGACGCCATCATCGGCGGGGTGGAGGGACGCGGCTTCGTGACGGCAATGAAGTCGCTGGACCGCGGGCGCATCACGGTCGCGGCCGTGTGCGTCGGACAGGCTCGGCGGATCCTCTACGAGGCGACGCGATACGCCAGCGAGCGCAAGCAGTTCGGCAAGGCCATCGGAGATTTCCAACTCATCCAGGCCATGCTCGCCGATCGCCAGGCGGATCTCTATGCGGCCGACAGCATGGTACGCGAAACGGCTCGGCGCCATGATCGCGGCGAGGCGGTCTCGATGGAAGCATCCTGTTGCAAGATGTTCGCGTCCGAGATGGTGGGCCGCATTGCCGACCGTGCGGTGCAGATCCACGGTGGCACCGGCTACATGCGCGAAAGCGCGGTGGAGCGCTTCTATCGCGATGTCAGGCTGTTCCGGATTTACGAGGGCACCACCCAAATTCAGCAGTTGATCATCGGCCGGGAAATGCTGAAGGCTCTGGCATGATTCCGCGGGCTGGCCCAAAAGCGCGCTTGCATATTTTCTAACAAACGTTAGACTAGATTCAACGAAAAGTCAGGGAGGGAGAAGGTTGTGATCTGCTCTTCAGGCAGTGCGCACGATGGCTCTCGCAATCAGCCTGTTCCAATCGCGCTGTCACCACGGCGGCCGATAAGCGGCACGCTGGTCCAGGCCTGAATCAAACCGGTTTCAAGGGGGACGTCCCATGGATTTCAGCATCACCGCTGAGCAGCGCCAGATCTACGAATACGGCGACCAACTCGCCAAGTCCTATGACAACGCCTACTGGCTCGATCACGTCAGGCGACGCGCGTTCCCGCATGAGCTTTTCAAGCAGATCGCGGCGGACGGCTATCTGGGCCTGATGGTGCCGGAAGCTTATGGCGGCGCCGGTCTCGGAATGACGGAGATGGCCTTGTTCATGGAAGGGACAGCCAACAATGGCATTCCTCTCCTGATGATGGTCGTCGGCCCATGCATGACGCTGTCCCACCTCGCTAGGCACGGTACCGAAAAGCACAAGCACGAACTGCTGCCAGCCGCCTGCCGCGGCGAGATTCAGTTCTGTTTCGCGATAACGGAAGCTGGTGCCGGCTCCAACACGCTCAACATCAAGACGGCGGCGCGTCGTCGAGGCAACCGGTTTTCGCTGACCGGGGAGAAGACCTTTATCACCGGCGCTGATGTCGCTGATTACTGTCTCGTCGTCGCACGCACCACCCAGGCCGATCAGGTCAAGCGCCGCACCGACGGGTTCTCACTGTTCGTGGTCAACCTCAAGGCCAAAGGCGTTTCCCGACAACGGGTCAAGGTATCGATCCCCTTGCCCGAGGAGCAATGGACGCTGTTCTTCGACGAGGTCGATCTTGGGCCCGAGGATCTCGTCGGGGACGTCGATCAGGGCTTTTCGATTCTATTCGACACCCTCAACCCGGAGCGAATCGTCCTGGGGGCACTGTGCTGCGGCGTCGGCCGCTTTGCGCTGGAAAAGGCCGTGAAATACGCCTCCGAGCGGGTCGTCTTCGACCGGCCTGTCGGCGCCTATCAGGGCGTCCAGCATCCGCTTGCGAAGGCGCGCACGCAAATCGAGTTGGCGAGTCTGATGACCCGCAAAGCCGCCTGGGAGTTTGACGCAGGTCTGCCTGCCGGCGCCTCCGCCAACATGGCGAAGTACGCTGCCGCCGAGGCCGGAATCGAGGCCGTGGACGCCTCGCTCCAGGCGCATGGCGGCGCCGGATTCACCGAGGACACCGGCATCTACGAACTCTATCCGATGATGCGGCTGCTCCGGACCGCTCCGGTCAACCGCGAACTATGCCTGAGCTTCATTGGCGACAAGGTAATGGGCCTGCCTCGTTCTTACTGAGCGAAGCAGGATCCGTGCGGAAGGATTTGAGTCGAGGCCATCCAAGACTGGCCATGCTGGAGAAGCGTGCGTCGATGCTGTCCGTTACGAATGTGCAGATCCTGTACGACCGTGCCATTGAAGCGGTGCGGGACGTGTCTCTTGAAGTCGGCGATCAGCAGATCGTGGCTTTGCTCGGATCGAATGGCGCAGGAAAGTCAACGATCCTGAAGGCCATCTCCAACGTCCTCTATCCCGAAGAGGGCGAGGTGCTTCACGGACATATCCGGTATCGCGGCACGGAACTCCTGAAGCTGCCCGCCGACGACATCGTTCGCAGCGGCATTGTGCACGTCCCCGAAGGACGGAAGCTCTTCGCCCACATGACCGTTGAGGACAATCTCGCAATGGGTGGCTACCTGCGCAGCCGCAGCCAGGTCGCGGAGGGCTTCGACCGGGTCTACGCCATGTTCCCGCGCGTCGCCGAACGCCGCAAGTCCCTGGCGGGATATCTGTCGGGAGGGGAGCAACAGATGGTGGCCATCGGGCGCGCTCTGATGGCCTCGCCGCAGCTGCTGATGCTCGATGAGCCCAGCTTGGGACTCGCACCGCAGATCATCGAGCAGATCATGCAGATCATCGTCGATCTCAATCGCAGCGAGAGGATGTCCATCCTGCTCGTCGAACAGAACGCGCTCCTGGCGCTGCGTATCGCTCATCGTGCTTACGTCATGGAGAGCGGCAGAGTCGTCATCGATGGCGAGGCGTCGAAGATTGTCGAAAACGATGACGTTAAGGAGTTCTATCTTGGCTTCTCCGAGAGCGGGAGCCGGAAGAGCTATCGGGAGATCAAGCACTACAAGCGCCGAAAGAGGTGGCTATCATGAAGCCACTTCTTTCTGTCCGCAATTTGAGCAAAAGCTTCGGCGGTGTGAAGGCGGTAACGGATGTCTCATTCGACGTGCCGGAGAAGGCCATCTTCAGCGTCATCGGCCCCAACGGCGCCGGAAAAACCACGCTCTTCAATTTGATCAGCGCGATCTTTCCTCCCTCGCATGGAAGTATCACCTTCGATGGACATTCGATCCATAAGGTCCGAACCCATCAACTCGCTGCGATGGGGATCGCTCGCACCTTTCAGAACCTTGCGATCTTCTCGCGCGCGACCGTCGTGGAGAACTTGCTCGTCGGCTTGCATCATCGCCTGAAGGCCAATCTGCTGACCGCCGCCACGTTCGCAGCCTCTGTCAGACGCGAGGAGGTCGCTGCACGCGAGCAAGTCGAAGAAATAATCGACTTCCTCGAGATCGAGCACCTGCGCGACGTGCCGGTTGGGCTTCTGTCCTATGGCCTTCAGAAGCGCGTCGAACTCGGGCGCGCATTGGCAGTGCGGCCCAGGCTGTTGCTGCTCGACGAGATGGTCTCCGGAATGAACGCGGAGGAAACCGAGGACATTGCTCGCTTCATCCTGGATGTTCGCGACGAGCTTGGGGTCACAGTGCTCATGGTCGAGCATGACATGGGAATTGTGATGGACATCTCCGACGCGGTGGCAGTCGTTAACTTCGGCTCACTTGTTGCCGTTGGAACTCCGGAGGAGGTGTCCTCAAACCCGTCTGTGATCAGCGCCTACCTCGGGGACGCGAAGTGAAACGGGACACCAGACTGTTCGAAGATGCGACGCTGCCCGGCATTCTCAAGTACTGGGCCGACAATTTTCCCAATGACCTGGCATTCAGGGAGAAGAAGCTTGGCATCTGGCAACGCACGACATTTGCCGATTACTATTGCAGGGTGAAGCATTTTGCGCTGGGACTAAAGGTCCTGGGCGTTGAGCGCGGAGATTTCCTCGCGGTCGCAAGCGAGAACACGCCGGAATGGATGTATGCCGACCTCGGCATCCAGAGCCTGGGCGGAGCCTGCATCGGGGTCTATCCGACCAATCCCTGGCCCGAGTTGCACCACATCCTGAAGGATTCTGGCGCCACCGTGGTCGTGTGCGGTGATCAAGAGCAGGCAGACAAAGTTCTCGATGCGCTGAAATTCGGCGAAAGCTTGCCGAAGCTCCGGCACATCATCTGCGTCGACATGAAAGGCATGAGCCGTTATCCGAAAGATCAATTGTACAGTTTCGAAGATGTTCTCAACTTAGGACGGGCCGAGGCGGAGCGCCAGCCGTACTATGTCGAAGAATCGATCGCCGCACTGAAGCCCACCGGTGTCGCAGTCATCGTCTATACGTCAGGTACGACGGGCCTTCCTAAAGGCGCGATGCTCACCCATCAGGGGCTGATCTGGGCCGCTCTGCGGCTGTCGGAACGGCACGGAATCGACGACCACAATTGGGACGTCCTCTGTTACCTGCCGCTGTGCCATGTGGCAGAGCGCATATGCTCCACTCTGATGCAACTGGCGAACGGCACGACCGTCAATTTCGGCGAGTCGATCGACGCTGTCGCGGCGAACCTGCGAGAGATCGCTCCGCGCGGCTTTCTCGGCGTGCCGCGGATTTGGGAGAAGCTGCAGTACGGCATCCTGGTGAAGCTCGAGGATGCCACACCCTTTCAGCAGCGCGTCGTGAAAGCTTGTCTGCACCTAGGCAGACCGATCGCGCAGCGCCAACTCGCAAACGGCGGAAAGCGCGTGTCGCTCGCGGACGCGGCGCTGTTCCGGCTGCTATGGCTCATCTGCTTCCGCTCGCTGCAGAAATGGTGCGGCCTCAACCGGGCAAACACGATGCTCTGCGGCGGCGCCTCCATTTCTCCGGAGGTGCTGGAGTTTTTTTGGATCCTCGGCCTGCCGGTTTACCAAGTCTACGGCATGACCGAGCTTTCGGGGATCTCCCATTCGCAATATCCAGGGCATACCGGGCTTGGCCAGTCCGGTCCGCCACTGCCGACCTACGAACATCGCCTCGGCGCTCAGGGCGAAATCTTGGTCCGTTCCCGGGCTGCCTTTGCCGGCTATCTCGGCAACGAGGAGGCGACCTGCGAGGTGCTCCGGGAGGGCTGGGTCGCGACCGGGGACATCGGTGAGATCGCGGACGACGACTCGATAGCAATCACCGACCGCAAGAAGGATATTATCATAACTTCAGGCGGCAAGAATATCACGCCTTCGCTTATCGAGAATCGGATGAAGGACTCGCTCTATATCCGAGAGGCCGTCTTGATCGGCGAGAGGCGAAACTATCTCACCGCTCTGATCCAGATCGACTACGAGACCGTGGGCAAGTGGGCCCAGGAGAAGGGTTATCCTTATACCACCTTCAAGAACCTGGCGGGATTGCCGGAGGTTCGGGCGCTGATCGAGCGTGAACTCGACAAGGTCAACGCGCAGTTCGCGCGGGTCGAGAACATCCGCAAGTTCACGTTGCTGGACAAGCAACTCGATCATGACGACGGGGAGGTGACCGCGACCATGAAAGTCCGGCGAAAGGTCATCGAGGAGAAGTTCCGGCCTCAAATCGAAGCCATGTACGGTGTCTGAAAATGGATCTCTTTCTGAATCTTCTCATGTCCGGCCTGATCAACGGCTCCGTCTACGGGCTGATTGCGATCGGCTTCGCTGTCATTTTCCGAACAACCGGCGTCCTCAACTTCGCGCAGGGCGAGGTCATGATGCTCGTCGCCTATGTGAGCTGGAGCCTGGCCACGGCGCTGAGTCTGCCGTTCTGGCTGCTGCTGATCGTGACCGTTGCGGCGGCGATCTTGATCGGAGCGATCCTAGAGCAGGTATTCATTCGGCCGATGCTGGGGCAGCCGACCTTCGCAATTATCATGGTCACCATAGGCCTGGCCATCGTGCTGCGCAGCCTGACGGTTCTGATATGGGGCACGGATGCCGAGCCCTTCGATACCATCATCAAGGGCGGGTTACTCACCCTCGGGCCTGTCGTCATTTATTCCGAGCAGTTTGCGGCGGTCGTGCTGTTTTTTGCCGCGATCACTATCGTGACGATCTTCTATCGCTTCAGCCGCGTCGGCGTGGCGATGCGGGCGATGGCCGAGGACGAGACGACAGCATTGCTGATGGGCGTTAATGTCACGCGCATGTCGATGCTGGCCTGGTCGATCGCAGCCGTGGTCTCAGGCCTGGCGGGCGTCACCCTGGCGATGATCTCCTCGCGCGCCTCGGATATGTGGGTTCTCGGCCTGCGCAGCTTTCCGGGTGCAATCCTCGGCGGTCTCGATTCTGTCATCGGCGCGGGGTTCGGGGGCATCTTGATCGGCGTGATTGGCGATCTCTCGGAAGGTTACATCGGCCACGGCCTGAAGGAGATCAGCGGCTTTGCCGTCGTCATCCTGATCCTGATGATCCGACCCTACGGTCTCTTCGGCCAACGTGAACTGGAGCGAGTCTGATGCGCACGGGCCATTTCGTCGAAGACCACGGGAAGCAAGTAGCAATCAGCGATAGCCTGGTGGCTTGGAACTGGACGGCCGTGCTGCTGGCGGTCTGTTTGCTTCTGCCCTTCGTCGCGAGCAGCTTCGTCCTGACGCTGGCAATCACGATCGGCATTTCGGCGATCGGCGCCGTCGGCCTCAATCTGCTCACCGGCGTAACCGGTCTGATCTCTCTTGGGCAGGCCGGCTTCCTCGCGGCCGGCTGCTACACTACGGCGTTGCTGATTGCCGACTACAGGTGGCCGCCCGAACTGGCCCTACTGGCTGCGGGGCTCGTTTCGGCACTGCTGAGCTTGATCATCGGCATACCGTCGCTGCGCCTGAAGGGCATCTACCTGGCAATCACCACACTCGCGTTCTCCTTTATCGTCACCCATTTTCTGCTCTATGCCGAACCTCTGACGCATGGGCCTTACGGGGTTCGGGTCCAGAACGTGGGTTTCCTCGGACTGAATCTCGCAGCACTGCCGCAGATGTACTATCTCGTGCTGGCTATCCTGATTCTCACAAGTCTCGCTTTCCTCAATCTGATGCGGTCGAGGCTCGGACGAGCGTTCTTCGCGATCCGGGACCATGACATCGCCGCGCGGGCAATGGGGATCGATCTCACCACCTATAAGCTCAGCGCGTTCTTTGCTTCGTCGTTCCTGGTTGGCATCGCCGGGGGACTGATGGCGTTTCAGTTTCGGTTCGTGAACGTCGACCTGTTTAACATTCTGCTCTCGATCGAGGCGCTCGCGATGATCATCGTCGGAGGGCTTGGTTCGCTTTCCGGTGCGCTTCTCGGTGCGGCCTTCATCGTTCTGCTGCCGGAACTCGCGCGAGCGCTAACCAATCTCCTGCCTGATCTAAGCGCCGCTTTCTCCACTCATATCTACGACGTGCGTGGCCTACTGACCGGCCTCGCGATCATCATCACGCTGCGCTTCGAGCCACTCGGACTGACTGGCCTCTGGCGGCGCATCAGCCGCTACTGGCTGCATTGGCCGCTCTCGACTTGAGGTCAGCATGCCTCGTCCCGCTGGACCGAGGGTAAGCAGCTCATCGTAACGTCCCAGAACCGACGCGGAGGAAAATCATGAGATCTATTAGGATTGCCAAATTGCTGACGTTGGTCTTGATGGCCGGCATCGGCACCGCCGATGCCGAGCCGGGCATCACCGAGAAGGAGATCGTGCTCGGCAATATTCTGCCCATGTCCAGTTCTGCCGCTCTCGCGGGGCGAGCTTTGCAGATCGGCACGCAACTCGCGGCGACTGAAGCCAATGCCGCGGGAGGTGTCGCCGGGCGCAGCGTCGTCCTGAAAACAGAGGACGACGGCTACGTCCCGGCCCGTGCTGTTCAGGGTCTGCGGAAGCTGATCGACGAAGGAGTCTTTGGCCTGCTCTCGATCAGCGGCGGCGGCGGCAGTGTCGCCATGCTGCCGATCGTGGAGGAGCAGGGAATCCCGGCCTTCGCGTCACTGTCGCCGTTGAAGGCCGCCGTCGATCCCGTAAGGCCAACCGTCTTTATGATTGGAGCCAGTTATCAGCAGCTTATTTATTCGCAGCTAAAGTACGTCAAAGACAGCCGCAAGCGTCCAGATGCGATCTATGGTGTCATCCGCCAGGACGATGATTTCGGTGACGACGTGGAGAAAGGCTTCCAGCGGGCGGTCGACGAGCTCAAAATCAAGGCTGTCGCGCCAGTCCGCTACAAGCGCGGGCAGAAGGAGTTCGGAGCGGAGATCCTCAAATTGCGATCCGAGGGCATCAACGTCCTGGTCGCGGGCGGGGTCACGATCGAGACGGCGGCGATGCTGCGGGAGGCAAGCAAGTTCAAGATGGACCTCGATATTGCCACTGTACCTACAATGCAACTTCTGCCGGTCATGAAGTTGAGCGAAGCGACCGAATACGCGCCTCTGAGCGCGGACTATGTTTCGCCGCTCGGTTCGCCGGAAGCGGCTCATTTCGAGTCCCTCGTCAGACGGCATCTCAGAGAGGACGAGGCTGCTGCGGTCAACCGCTATTCGATCGCCGGCTATGTTGTCGCTAGGGTGATGATCGAGGCGCTGCGCCGCTGCGAAAAGGAGCTGACCCGCACTTGCGTGACGGCGAAACTCACGTCCGGCGAGCCTTTTGACGTCGATCACCTGACACAGCCGATAAGCTTTACCAAGGAGCGGCATACGGCGGCAACAGCCGTGCGCGTGCTCGAGGTCGACCCCAAGGCGAAGACGGTCAAGGCCCTCACCGAGTTTGCCGAATACTAAGCAAGCCCGGCGTCGGCGCGTGGCGTCGGTGGAAGTCGCCTGAGAAGATGCGCGGGTTCGGCATTTGCCAAGCCGCGTATCCTTTATCGGAGATCGCGCTGCGATCTCAGATACCCTCCGCGAGTTCTAGACAGGCGCGGGTTAGAAGCGGAAGACTCCACAGCGCGTGTCTCCCAATGACGCGTTGAGCGGCCCCGAAGGACCGCGATTAGGGACTTTCAATTCCACCTAACGCTTGTTAGAATGAGTCGATCGGATGCCATGTGAGCAAGAGCCTGGTGGGAAGAAAATGACTGATACTACCAGTGAAAGGCGCTTCGCCGCCGACCTGATGAAAGGAGCAGTCGCTCTCGTGACCGGGGGAGGAACAGGGATGGGCCGCGCCACCGCCCTCGAGATGTCGCGCTCGGGCGCGAAAATCGCTTTGTTCGCCCGCCGGATCGAACCGATTGAAGATTGTGCCGCCATGATTCGAGCCGAGGGCGGTGAAGCTTTCGCCGTTGTCGGCGACATCCGCGACGCCGAGCAGATCGACGCTGCGATGGTCGCCATCAAGGAGCGCTTCGGTCGGCTGGACGTGCTGGTGAACAATGCTGGCGGGCAGTTCGTGGCACCCGCGCGCGAGATCACCAACAAAGGCTTCGAGGCGGTCGTCCGCAACAACCTGATCGGCTCCTGGCAGATGACGAAAGCAGCCGCGGAGCATTTCATGTTCGAACACGGCGGCGCCGTGATCTTCGTGACCGCCGTGACCCGCTCCGGTCTCGGCGGTTTCGCCCATACTGCCGCTGCGCGCGGGGGCGTAACCGCGCTGATGAAAACGCTCGCCTTTGAATGGGCAAAGTACGGCATCCGCCTGAATTGCGTCGCTCCAGGTACCATCAAGACCGACGCTCTGGGGCGCTATCCCATCCCGCCCGAAGATTGGCACCGCTTCAACCGCTCGGTCCTGGGACGGGTCGGCGAGCCGGCGGATGTCGCCGGCGCTATCATTTTCCTGGCCTCCCGACTGGGAGGTTTCATCACCGGTGAAGACTGGTACATCGACGGTGGAGAGACGCTGCATTTGGCGCATGACGCGCGTGACATGATCGACTACATCATGTTCAAGGAGCGCACGCGTGGCGACTCAATCTCGTCTCCGGCAGCTGAGTAGATCCCGCTGACCGCGCGGCGAGACGGCGTGGGGATGAGGTTCAATGGCCGTTTCACCAAATCGCAAGGCTTCGAAGGTCGGTAAAGCCGAATTGCCGCGGGATCACATTCTGTCGGCGGCGGCCAAGCTTTTTCGCGACCAGGGTTTTGCGGCGACGACACTCAGGCAGATTGCTGCTGCGGCCGACATGCAGGCGGGAAGCATCTACTATCACTTCGCGTCCAAGGACGAGATCTTGGATGAAGTCCTGGATGTCGGACTCGCACGCATTTTCGACGCGGTCAGGCAGGCCGTCGCGGAGTGTGGCTCCGAGGCAGGGGCCGAAGACCGGATTCTCGCGGCCATGAGTGCCCATCTGCGGACGCTGCTGTCGCGGAGCGAGTTCACCTCGGTAAATATTCGTGTGTACGGGCAGCTACCGGAGCCGGTCCGGGAGCGCCACCGGTCAAAACGCCGACGGTACGGGATGTTCTGGGATGACCTGTTCAGGCAGGCAGTCCAAACCGGCGCGTTTCGCAGCGATATCAAGGTGAAGCCCTTGCGCCAATTCGTTCTGGGCGCGTTGAACTGGACCGTCGAATGGTTTGACCCGGAGCGGCATTCCGTCAACGAACTGGTCGAGCGGTGCACCCAGCTCATTCTCAGCGGTGTCCGCAAGCAATGAGACGCGATCGCCGCGAGCACCTTGAGGAGCCTTCCTCAAGATAGGCCCATGTGCCAAGCCAAGATCTTTTTGCGGGGCACTTCTCAAGCGACGCAGAGTAGTCTAACAAACGTTAGATAGATTGGAGAATGCGCCTTGGCTCCAGATCATGAAGGTCAGCCGATCCGGACGGTGATTGAGGATCGCATCGCGATCCTCACAATCGACCGCCCCGCGAGGAAGAACGCGTTATCGGTTGCCGCGGCGAATGGGCTTACCCGTACTTGGCGCGAACTCGAGAGCAACGACCGAGTGGGAGTCATTGTACTGACCTCGGCCGATTGCGGTGTTTTTTCCGCTGGCCTGGATCTTAAGGAAGCCAAAGAACTCGCTGAGAGCGAGGGGGTCGACATCCTGACGAGGATGGAAGACCCGTTTCACACTGTGATGCGCAGCGTGACCAAACCGATCATCGCGGCCATGACTGGCTCGGCCATGGCTGGAGGCATGCTGCTCTCGCTCAATTGCGACATCCGGATCGGGCTCGCCGGAACTTCCGCTGGGATCACCGAGGCACGTATTGGGCGGGGTTCACCCTGGGCGGCTCCGCTGCTGTGGATGCTTCCGCAGCCAACGCTCAGCGAAATGCTCCTGACTGGTGAGCCAGTGCCGATCGAGCGGCTCAGGGACCTTGGCTTTGTCAATTACGTAGAGCCCACCCCGGATCGAGTGCGGGCGCGAGCATATGACATTGCTTCCCGCATCCTGCTTGGCGCGCCTCTGTCCTTGAAGGCCGCCAAGGCCAGCATGGCAGCATGGCAGAACCTGGGTTGTCAGGCGGGCTTCGAGGAGGCGGTGCGCCTGCACGAGGAAGTATACCGGAGCCGCGACGCGAGCGAGGGGCCACGAGCTTTCGCCGAGCGTCGCGCACCCCGCTGGGAGGGCCGTTGAATATGCCGAAAACAATGGATTTAGAGGTGGCCGCCAATGGCGTTGGCTGGTTGCGTTTCATCGTTCCGGAGAGGAGAAACCCCTTCAATCTCGCCTTCGCGGCGGAGCTCACCGCAATGTTGTCCACTGCGGCTGAGCGCGATGACCTCCGTGTCCTGGTCTTGACCGGCGGGGAGCACTTTTGCTGTGGCGGCGACCTCAAGGAGTTCCGGTCGATAGTAGCCAATGGCGCTCGCGCCAGTCTCGACCTGATGGAGGCGGTCAACCGGGCTGTTCTCGCTGCCTATACATTTCCGAAGCCCGTGATCTCCGCCGTGCGCGGCGTTGCATTTGGCGCTGGAATGAGTCTGGCGATGTCGGCCGATCTGATGATCGCCGCGCAGACGGCGCGCTTCTGTCAAGCCTTCATCCGCATCGGCGGCTGCCCCGACACAGGGTCGAGCTGGCTGCTTCAGCGACGCGTCGGAGCAGCACAGGCACGCAAGCTGATTCTGACCGGGCGCGAGCTCGACGGGATGTCCGCCGCGGCAATGGGGCTGTCGGACGAGGCAGTACCCGATGAAGCTGTCGAGCAAACGGCACTAGAGCTGGCCCAGGAGATCGGGGCGCGTTCACTCTTCGCACTTATCAGCGCAAAGCAGGTTGTTCGGGAGACGGCCGAAAGCGGCTTCGTCGAAGCTCTCAATATTGAGCGGCGGGCGCAAGCCTTGCTGCTGCAGGGGCATGACTTTCCCGAGGCAATGGCGGCTTTTGCCGAAAGACGCGTCGCAGCAATAAAGGATTTCTGAGATGAACAGAGCAGAACGCGACAAGGGCCAATGCAAGACACGCCAAAAAGTGCGGCTTGGCGCTGGCGCCGGCTATTGGGGTGCGGAGCTCGATGCAGCCATCAAGCTGGCGAACGAGGGCGCGATCGAATACCTCTGCTTCGATCAGTTGGCCGAGCTGACGATGTCGCTGCTCGAGCGGCAGCGGCTCAAGAATCCGGACCATGGCTATATTCCGGACATCGTCTCGCAGATCGAGCAATTGCTGCCGGTGATGCACGAGACTGGGGTCAAGATCATTACCAACGGCGGAGGGACCAACTGTGCCGCCGCCATGGACAAGACGCTCGCGGTTGCGGCTCGGCAGGGCTATGGCGACCTCGTCGTCGGTGCGGTGTCGGGGGACAACGTCACTGCAAAGCTCGACGAACTGATGCGACAGGGCTGGAAGTTCACCAACCTGGACACCGGCGAGGACGATCTCTCTGAAATTCGCGGTTCGATTGTCTCGGCTCACGCCTATATCGGTGCGGACGGAATCGTCGAGGCACTGAGGCAGGACGCGGATATCGTCATCGCCGGGCGCGTCTCGGATAACGCGCTGTACGTCGGACCGCTCATGCACGAGTTCGGCTGGAATTTCGAGCCGGCCTATGTGGACCGGATTGGCGCGGCCATCGCGCTCGGTCACATCGTGGAATGCGCCGAACTCGTCTGCGGCGGTATGAGCAATCTGTGGAGGGTATCGAAGGAGCCTTGGAAAATTGGTTTCCCCATTGCGGAGGTCTCCTCCGACGGCTCGGCGATTGTTACAAAACTGCCTGGCACGGGCGGGATCCTCAACGAATGGACAGTCAAGGAACACCTCGTTTACGAGGTGCATGATCCGTCGCGCTATGTCATGCCCGACGGCATCGCTGATTTGACAGCGCTACGGATTCAAGACCTTGGCGGAAATCGTGTGCACATCTCCGGCGGACGCGGCTTGCCGCGCCCGGACACGCTCAAGGTCCAGATCGGATACAGAGACGGTTTCGCTGCCGAAGTGATCTATCTGATCGGGCGTCCGAATGTGCTCGAGAAGGCGGCAAAGGCTGAGGAAATCTATCGGGAATTGCTGGCCCGTTCCGGCATTGTGCCGCTCGATCTGCGGTTCGATCGAATCGGAGTGGACGCGATCTCAGGCGGTATGTTCGACGATCCGCCGGAATCGGAAGTTCGGGAATGCGGCTTCCGCATTGCCTTGCGCACCCGAACGCTGGAAGAGGCCACAATCGCTCGCGCACATTTCTTGCGCGTCACGCTGTACGGGCCGGTTGGCCTGGGCTGGGGAGCCCCTCCCGCGGTGCGCCCTGTCATCTCGCTCTGGCCCACCCTGATCCCACGGGAGGCCGTTGATATTTCCGTCGATGTTAGAGAGGCATCAGCATGACCACACATTCTGTCTCCCTGCACCGCATCGCCATGACACGCTCCGGCGACAAGGGGGATATCGCAAATATTGGTGTGGTTGCTTTCTCCGCCGATCTTTATGTCCTGCTTAAGGAGCGCCTGACGCCTGCCCGCGTGAAACAATACTTCAAGAACATGGTGCGCGGTGACATCGTCATTCATCCGATGGACAACATCCATGCCCTGCAGATCGTGATGTCCCGGGCGCTCGACGGTGGGGCAACCCGCACGTTGCGCTTCGATCAGACCGGCAAGTCGATGAGCGTTCTGATCCAGTCGCTGGAGATACCGTTCGGTGACAATGAGATGGCGCTCGTGCCGCCGCGGCCACCGTTCGAGCTCGCAGAGTAAGTCTGAGGCTGTGGGTCCACTGAAATCGCTGAAGATCGTGGAGTTCGCGGGTATTGGCCCCCGTTCGATGGCCGCGATGGCTTTGGCAGATCTCGGCGCCACCAAACAATCTTTCAGATGGAGACGCTTCGTATGAATCTCGAAATCGCCGGTAAGACCGCCATCGTCACTGGCGCAGCGCGTGGCATCGGCGCGGCGATTGCTGAACGTTTCGCCGCCGAAGGAGCTTCGATCGTCTTGGTTGATGTCAACGACGCGGAGGAACAGGCCGAGCGACTGCGGCGAAGTGGCGGCCGGGCCTTGGCGCTTGTCGCGGACGTGCTGGAGCAATCGTCGATCGATGCGATGGTGTCGCAGGCTTGCGAGTCCTTTGGCGGCGTCGACATCCTTGTGAACAATGCAGGCTTTACACGCGATATGCGCATTGGCCGGATGACGGAGCCGGACTGGGATGCCGTCGTCGATGTCATCCTGAAGGGTGCTTTTCTGTGCACCAAGGCGGTCTCGGGCCTTATGACCGAGCGCGGCTGGGGCCGCATCGTCAATATCTCCTCGCGAGCCCATCTCGGAAATCCAGGACAGGCGAACTACTCCGCGGCGAAGGCCGGGCTGCTCGGCTTCACGCGCGCTCTGGCGCTTGAACTTGGCCGCTTCGGCGTGACGGTCAACGCGGTTGCGCCGGGCATCGTCGACACAGAGGCAGTCAGAGCTCTCGCTCATTTCGATAAGATCAGGGGAGCCGCCGAAAAAGCCACGCCGATTTCGCGCCTGGGTAAAGTCCACGACATCGCAGACGCCGTCGCATTCCTGGCTTCAGAGAGGGCCAGCTACATCACGGGAGAGGTACTACATGTGACCGGCGGCCGATACTGAACCTATCGGGCGGATCGTGGCGCAAGTGCCCCCTTGGGAAATGCCCAACGTCCTGTTCAGCGCATCAACCCACGCCGAGATGGTGTAGATCGCCACGCGTTGATGCCGATGAAACTGCGTGGGATCGGCGAATCGGCAATTTGAACATTGAGGCACGACAAACAAACGTCATGTTGCCGCCTGCCAAGTCGATGCGCTTTGAAGCAAGGGCCCGATCCGCTGGCAGACCGGTTCGTCTGCTTCCTCCCTAGACTTAAGCCGCTGTCGGAGAAAATCCGCAGCGGCCTTTTTTTGGGGCGGCCGACTCATGAATTGAGGCGCGAACAAAATGATGTCAGCAGAAGTTTTCTCTTGTCGCGCGCATCCGAGCGGTCAGATCCGCGTTCATGCCGTTCCTCCCCCGATGCTGATCGAGCACTGCGTCCAACATTGCGAAACACCAAGGCAGGCCTGCGCCATTCGCTTTCCTGAAGGGTAGCCGCAAGTCCGGCCCGCTGGTTTGCCGTGTTCAATCAGTTCGCACCCGCCGGCGACCAAATCCGGCCCGCTGGCCGTTCATGACGAGCAGAGGCTAGCGATGTAGCGATCCCTCCCTACTCCCTCTCACCCATTCCTACGCTATCCTGCACAGAAGCTTGAGGCGCCGCCCGCCCCAGGGATAAAGAGGGTGACCGGTAGCGAAAACCGTAGGTTGCCTCCCGCCGAGATGAAAAACAGTCCTGTACATCAATGAGGATTGACTGACACTCTCTCCGCCGCTGCACTGTTCTCATTGTATCCGATCGTTCGAACCGGCAACAAATCAATGATTTGCGCGACAACGGCTGTTGCGGTTAGTTTCGTGATGTTGCCCCTAGTCACCGCCCGCGCCGTAGCTTCTGAGCGTGGGGTCGGAGGACGGATGTCGCGATGAAGAGCACGGCGCGCAAAGCGGCTCGACGCCAGGCAAAAAAGAGATCAACCCCCTTCGGAGGGGGCGCTATTGAGATC
Organism: Bradyrhizobium genosp. SA-3; assembly: GCF_004212635.1. Taxonomy (GTDB): domain Bacteria; phylum Pseudomonadota; class Alphaproteobacteria; order Rhizobiales; family Xanthobacteraceae; genus Bradyrhizobium. The sequence goes on from NZ_PSRT01000111.1 coordinate 20,443, forward strand.
CTCTTTATCGCTCAATATTACCTATTCGAGTTCTAAAGCTGACCACACAGACTAAGCGGTCTGACCCACGTTAGCCGGTCGTGAATGGGCGGAACTTATGACCATTGTTTTACCCTCGCAATGGTCTCAAACATCCCCACAGCGCCCCCACCAAACGGATTTATAGCTTCCGCTTTCGCCTTTGCCCAGTCGACCCATGCCCTCAACGTGCGGTCTGAGACTGTGACGTCACCCTCGGTCGCTAGCCGAGCCTCAACCTCTGCAAGAAAAGTCAGCAATCTCTCCCGCTCATCCCAATTGACGGCGTACTCGCGAAACTTGTTCCAGCGCTTCTCGTCGATTTCCCGCAATCGCCGGGCTTCGTAACGGCGCGCTTCCTCTTCATGATAGCGCTTCTGCTGCTCTTCGCGTTCGCGCTTCATTTTTTCAAGGGTCGGCCCTGCCGCCATTATCGCGCCGACGATAGTTGGCATGAGTTGTCCGATTTTGATCTTTTGCGATTCGACCCACTCAGGCCGCCGAGCTTGCAGGTAGGTCGTGATGGCGACCCGCAGAAAGCCTGAAGAATCCAGGTCCGACTTGCAATACTCGGTGAAAGCGGTCCATTTGCGTTGTTCCTCCCATTGGTTGAGGGACTGCACCATCTTTTCAACGATTGAGCACTCGACTTGGTGCCCGTCGATCAAGAACGTTATCTTGCCTGCGGCTGACGATTTCTCGATGGTGCCACTAGCCTTCTCAACTGCATAAAATATCGCGCTGGTGGCTCTGAAACGATACAGATCGCGCTCTGTTAGATCAGGGATCAAGGGTGACGCCCAACCGATGTCCCGACGGCGATTCCTGTTCTCGAGCTCGCGCTCTTTCTGCCGCTTCTTGTGATCGGCGATCCAGGCCTGTACGCGTGGGTGAAGGTTATCGTGGCTCTCAGGTACCGCGACATCACGAATGCTGTCGGCCACCGTCGCGGCGCCTTGTTCCGCTGCAGGGGAAGGCGCGGGCTTTGGCGGCGTAGGGTGGATATCTGCCGCGTTTGGGATCCCGTCCCGCCGAGGTGGAAGCTTAAGTGTGACGACTGGCTTTCCGGCTTCCTTCTTGGCCCAGTGGCCACGCGGAGGATAAGGAACGTCCAGCCTGTCGCAGACCTTGGCCAGACCTTTCCCGGTGATTCCGAACTCTTCGGCAAGCCGGATCAACGGCTTATCCCAGACCATCTGGTACAGCTCTTCGCGCGTGACGCGCCGCGCACGCAAAGGTGTCGGCATTTCCACCGTTGTTCGCTCCTAGCCAGATAGTGGGGAAACCCTGGCGCCCACCTTGCTCCTGGAGGGACTGGGGCTGAAGCTCTTGGAGCTGAGTAAAAAGCAAGTTTCCAGGCATTTTTCTCGACTGCGAGTCTGGGAAACCAGACGACCAATCGGCAGGTCAAAAGAGAGGCGGCACTTAGTGGTGGTGACCGAAGCCTTGCTGGTTTCAGGGACCTCTGATGGCAACGCGGCTGGTCAAAGCCGAACCAATCGCATTTCGTGTCGATTGCGAGGGGTGTGAGGAGGCAATTTCTATCCTTGATCCATCGCTGTTTCGGTCTCGCACTTCATCCGGATCCTCGCGTCTTCGCCGCCCATGGCACGATCGCTCGGAAGTTCAACACTTCGCCGGCCCGCTCTGCGGAAACGCGTATATGGTATGTATTTAACTCGTCCTATCTCGGCGCGCGCGAGAGCCAGTCGTACACCCTCGATATGATGTCTTTTGATGATTTTTTTCTTAGATGATTGTCTGCCTCGCGCTCGAATGACTTTATTAGCTGGTCCTTTTTCAGCGTTGTCTTCGATTCCTTCCAAATCTTCACGCAGACAAGGATAATTTGTGCACCGAGGAGCAATTCCTTTAGAACATCGATGATTTCGTTCGGTGCGACACCTTCTTCCCTCGAGAACCGCCGTTGGATGTCGTTCTCACCGGCGACTGCACACTCGATCACTTCCTCAATACCACTGTGTCCTATTTCGAACTGAAGAGGCATCACTACCGGCAGTGCTTCTGACAGGATCTTCCTTGCTGCTTCCGTTTCCATGGCTCATCCTAATCCTTTTCTGGCAACCAAGTGCGCAACTCCTCACGGAGGACGCGAAGTCTCCTCGAGTCGGCCCTTGTTTGCCTGCTCAAGACGACGTCGACCACGAACATAACCATACAGCTGTACCACGTCACCGTCGCTGCGTAAGCGACGACCGCGATCGAGGCAGAAAGTAGCAAGGTCGCGATCCGCGGCCGATAGGGAGGGTTTTCAGCCAGTCTTCGCCACGCGACCTGTTTATTTTTGACTGAGGCGTAGATTCTTCCCAGGGCAAGGAGCCGAAGTCTGGCGACAATACGCGTACGCGAGCTATTAGAATTCGTCTTCGCACTCAGACTACTCTTACACAAGGGATATGATAGTTCTATTTCTTCGTCACTTAGGTGAGAGAATGCGTATAAGTCCGCACAAAGCTCCGATTGACCGTCTCGGTCCCACGCGGCCCATCTCAGATACAAGTAGACACAACAAATCCACACTATCAGGAAGGGATATTCGATCAGATCCCGTTGTCCCGATTGCATCGACCACAACGCAAGCTCGACGATGGCGAGCGCACCGCATGGGAAAATCCATCCGTTGCGAGCAACGAGATAGGCAACCCGTCCCGGGTTGCGTAGATGTCCAGCTTCATGCAGGACGTTAAACTTGCTCCACGGGCTGCTCGGCCTGATGGGCTCGTCTAAAAGAATTATCTGCTCTCCCTGTAATGACATCAAAGCGTATGATCCCCCCAACTTGGGAATGCCCTTCTTTATTCCGGCCTCGGTAGGGGTGACGGTGAAAACGCGAGGCTGCCGTCCCTCCATGGAAGGGATGTCGGCTACAACCCAATCCGGCAACTCGTCCCCGTGCTCAATTATGCTGCTCTGTGGAGCCATCCACCGAGCAAATTTGCTATCGATGACATCTGAAGGCACCCACCCTGTTGGTAGCGCTCGCTCTTCAAGCCGAACCATCTCCTCACCATGCGCTCGCAGCTTTTTCAGTATGACTAGGAAGGAGGTGATCTCGTTCCGCGCGACGGCATACGCCATCACCTGCATCATGAACTGAAAAACCAAGCCGGTGAATATCACCATCCAGACCCAATCAATCGCGGTGCGCGGCTGTCTGATGAGGACAAGATAAGTAATGGAAGCCGAGACAAAATCTCCTGCGAATAGGAGGTTCACATTTGTAAGCCGTTCGCCCAAAATATCGTGGACGCCGTAAATAAATACGCGGGCATAAAATGCCCCCACGAAAAAGGCTCGATAAGGCCCCTGAACCGGATTCGAGTAGGCCTGGTAGAAGCGGGTCCACGCCCACTCCCGCTTTATGCTCCTAGCCGCCGTATGGTAGATCTCAGAGGCGTCCAAAACGCGCTTAATGAAGCGATTGTTCAGCCCTCGATCGAACAATTCGATCAGATAGCGGTCGTGCCAGTACAGAAGAACATCAAAGGCCGAATAGAAGACCGCAGGACCGCCTTGACGGAGCCATTCTATAAAGCCGGAAGTGATTGCGAGCGCTAGGAAGATTGGCAGCGTCAGGATGGCCATGAGAGCTGCAAGGGCCACAGATAGCAGACGGCGTTGCATTGAAGTATGGCTCTCCGACAGGAGCTGATATCGGCAGGTCTTTATCCGGCTCGTAGTATGCGGAACTTCGCGGCGAGTTGGAAGAACCGCGGTTGGATCTGATGGACAAAAACGCTTAACGCTCGCCGGCCCCGAGCCATTCGACGATATTCATCTTCGTGCACGAACGCACCGCGTCGAAAATGCTCTGCGCTGGGGAGCATGCGACCGCGCAGGGGAACGGTGGGCCCGGGTGCGGAGCAGCGGGGCAGATGCCCATCTTTGCTCCGGCGTGGTGGAAAAATGGCGCGCCCGACACGATTCGAACGTGTGACCTTTGCCTTCGGAGGGCAACTGTCGATCGCGCAGGCGTGGGACGCATCCGAAGTGATCGTCGAACGTTCGTCGTGATCGCGCATCAGCGATGAGGTCCCGGAGCGCCAGTCACTCCATGCCGAACAGTTCGGCGGTCGTCCTCAACGGGATCGATTACTTTCGGCGCAAGGCCTCAGGATCGAAATCTTCCGATGCGAGATCCAAGCCGGTGCGCTTAGGGGACCTCACCCTTCACCCCAGGGTTACCCACAACCCTTTTGAACCTCTTTTTAACAGAGACGGCCAGCTTCCCGTCAAATTCGACGAAGCAATTGGCGATCAGCCGACGATCCGGCGACATGTTAGGAAACGGCTGCCCGTTGTTATGGAATTTTATCTACCGCCGCATTGGCTTGTCGTTCGACTTTGAGGAGCCCCGAAGGGCATTTTGTTCGTGACGATGATATCAACGCCCTTGTCAGACGATTCAAACGTTCAGTTTCAGCGATTATTGTCGCCTCAGCGAGGCTTTCTGAGGGCTCTCTTGGACTTGTTGCTTCGAGCCTTCTTCTTCCGGGACAACGTCGCCTTAGACCTGCCTTTCGTTGCGGCTTTTCGTTTGGCTGCCGCGATGTCCTTCTTTGATTTTGCTGAACTTTGTGCCTTTTCCATTTTGGAGACGCTTCGCGAGCCTTTTCTCGCGAACTGAGGGACGTACGCCGTTGATTCCGTGATCTCTAGGCTTGCTCGTACGATCATGCGGCTAGTTTCTGATGGCGCGCCAGGGTCGGTAAGCGAAGACGTGCCAAAGTCCATCATCAGTTTGGTGACCGGTGTGCCACTCGGAAATTTCACAATAGCTTGCTGTTCGCGCTGCCAGATTTGTGCGCCGGCGAACCCGCAACCGGTTGGATTGAGTTCCGGTAGATGCGCTATGTCGCCCGTAAAATCGTGAGGATTGGCGCTGCTCACCTTCCAGCAAAAAAAGCGGGTCCATGGGGTGGGATTGATTGTGTCAATGATGTCGGCGATGGGTTTTGCGACCACGTGTGAACAATAGATTCCAGGTTGGGCCCGTCCGTCCGCAGCAACAGCGGATACCCAACTCCTAATGTAGTCGCTGCTTCCTTCGCCATCCAGACCGCCGTATTCCCAGTCGAGATAGACGAACGAACCTCGTGGGAAACCTTCGCCGGCCAGAAGGTCGCACGCATCCTCCCCATCGATCTCGCCCTGCGCAGTCGTCAACGTACTCGAAGGCTCATACCCGTCGTGTCCGGTTCGTTCGTCCTGTTGTCCCACGTAGATCGGCAATATCCCCCACTTATTCTTGATCCTCGAATAGTTTCCCATCCACTGCGATGTGGGTCGGTTTGGCGCCGGCGCGAGATAGTAGCCGCACCAATAAAGGTTGGTATTGGCATTGAGCCAATCCATCATAGCAATTTTCGGATACTCAAGAATATCAAAGCCAGCATAGAACGGCATCTCGCCTCCTAAAAGCGCGCCGCAAGACTAAGAATAGTGACCCACCGTGGGCAACTTGGAATTTGCGGGACGAAAGAAGCCCCGCGCTCGCGGCATGCGCAGCGAACGCTGCTCCGCGACCAAGCAATACGGTAGGCTTGGCGGACGATCTAAAATCTCAATAATACTTATTTCACTCTAGATTGACTCATCGGGGTTTTGCAATAACAATCGCAGATTGTACGATCTTTACGCTTTGCCGTCGGTCAATTTGAAGTTCTGCGCTTTTTGAGGAGCGATGTTGGCATTTTCGACTTCGGCAGTTTCCGAAGTCCGTGTCTCAAAGATTCTGTCGCACATACTAACTCTGTCGCCTGTCGGGCGCAGAGGCCGGGACTGCTTGAGCTGAGCCGGCGCCAAACGCGGCAAGTGCCGCGGGCAGTAGTCAGCAATCCTGATTTCGCTCGGGTAAGGGGGGAAATATGGCGGGCACCATCAAGAAACTTGCGGCGCGCTTCCTGAAGATACAGGGCGACAAGCTGGTCGAGGTGGCACGCCTCGGCACGGACGCAAGCGGACATGTCGTGCTCACGCATGCGTCGCCGATATACTTTTCCTGCGTAGAGCTTTTCGACGGGGGCGAGGATCGGCCGCGCATGCGCATGCGCGGGAAAGCCGGTCTGCTTCAACCAGGAGACGGCGGCGGTCTAGAGATGTTCGTCGAAATGCCGTTTCCGGCGCTGATTTTCAAGAACATTCCACGAAGCAAGACCGATATCGGTCCGGATTTTATCTGCACCATCGCCATGAGGTTCGCGCCGGCGCTCTTTGCCGTGGACGGCTCGCTGCGCGTCGATCACTATCACCTCGAGTACAGGACCTGGCATCCGGGCGGTGGCTCCGGCGATGCCCCACCCCAGGACGAAGCGCACTATGTCGATGCGAATGAGAAACCGAAGCCGCTCTCGCTCAAGGAGTTCACCGATCAATCTGCCAGCCGAAGCTTTGAACTCGATATTTTCGGCACCAATGCAAGCCCCCATTTTCCTGGCGCGGATTATCCGCTGCTGGCTGCCTGTTTTCGCAACGCGAAGAATGTCGAATTCAAGGACAGGGTTTCCATTCCGGCCCACAATTCCGGCGACTTCAACTTCGACAAGCCGCGCGCCGTCGGATTGAAGCCGGTCGGCATCCGGCCCACCGCGCAGGACACGGCTTTCGGCTCGTGCTGCATCTCGGCCATCGTCGCAATCGGACCGAAGCCGGCGCCGGCCCTGGCCGACCTTCGTCTCGATGACTGCTTTCTGGCCGACGACACAAGTTTCCGGGACGATATCGCGGTCGAGTTCATCCAGGATGTCCGCAACGACGCCTTCCTCGGCGTTGGTACCGTAAAGAAAGCCAGCCGTTTCTGCTGGTACATGCGCGCCCGACCTGTGCCGGCCACCGTGTTCTCCGCGATCTGGAACGAGCTGATTGCAAGGCCCTATCTCGACGCGCTGCGCACCACGGATGATGCGCGTGATCTCTCCTTCGTTCCATTCCTGGAAAATATCGGCCCTGTGAAGACCGGCGACAAACTGCCCGCCTTCGATCTCCTGTTCGACGTCGTCCAGCAACGGCAGGAGCCGAAGGAATCGCAGTTGTCCAGTCCGGTCCTGATCGGCTTTCGTCCCAACGATGCCGACCAGATCGAATTTGCCGCCGATGCGGTGTTTCACGGACTGATCACTCATGACGACAAGATGGTCCGGCGCCGGCTCAAGGTTACAGTCGAACGTCAGCGCTTGAACCAGACCTTCGAATGGTTCGACATCGACCGGCGAAATCCGGGCAGCCGACCCGAGATCGTCGTCACCATCGAAACCGACAAGGAGATCAAGAACGATCTGGTCGGCGGCATGGTCCGGGTTGGCGCGCTCGATCTCAACGTGCCGAAGGGAGCCAGCGACGACAACGGCCATATCCGCATCCGCTATAACGTAACGTTCGATACCGCCGATCCGACGCGTGCGGATAGTTTCGGCGCGGAGCAGGATCCCAAAGGCGTCGCCGGCCGGGCCCGGCTGCCGCGCCGCGGCGAGGCTATCCCGCGCGTTGCGTCACGCATCGATCGCTTTGATCTGCATGGCGCGCTGCCGGGATCCCAAGATCCGGTCCCCGATGCCGGTCAGGCGTTTGACGCCGTTCTCGACGAACTCGCGAACGCGCCGTCCGAGAACGACGGCACGCCGGATCCCAGGAGGACGCAGATTCTGCGCGAGAAGCAAATTGCGTCCGATCTGCAGCGTGAACCCCCGATCGTGTTCATTGACGGCGGCCCTGCCCAGGTGACCGAGACGCCGTTCTTCCTCCACGGCGAGGAGGTGACGCGCGCAAACCGGAATCGCCGTCTCAGT
>NZ_PSRT01000112.1 GCF_004212635.1 Bradyrhizobium genosp. SA-3
GCCGAAGGCTGCGCGTGCTCCAGCTGCCGCGCCGGTTCCACTCGCGCCGCCGCCCGCCGCGGCGGCTGCTCCGGCGGCTGCGGATAACGAGTAGATCGGCATTCCAAATGCGCGGCTGCCCGGCTAATGCTGGGGCATGCCGCTACATCTGATCAAGCTCGCCGTCGGCTGCGACTCCGTCAAGGAATTGAAGGAGTGGGTCGCCGAACGGATGCAGACCGCCAAGAAGAAGGGTCTGCCGCAACACCACATCCACATCACCCGCATGGTGCCCAAGCGCGACGCCGAGATCCTGGCGGGCGGCTCGCTCTATTGGGTGATCAAGGGCGAGATCGCCGCGCGGGAGAAGATCATCGGCATCGAACCGTTCCGCGATAAGGACGGCATCGGGCGCTGCCGGATCGTCATGCAGCCGAAGGTGATCTCGGTGTCGCCGCGGCCGATGCGCCCGTTCCAGGGCTGGCGCTATCTCACCGACGATTCCGTGCCCGCCGATCTCGGCAAGTCCGCCGCCGGCTCGATCGCGGCGATGCCGGAGCCGATGCGGCGCGAACTGCGCGATCTCGGCCTGCTCTAAACCGCGATATTGTCGATCAGCCGCGTCGTGCCGAGCCTGGCCGCGACCAGGATCCGCAAGGGGCCGTCCTTGCGCGAGGTGACCGGTGCCAGCGTCGCGGCATGGCGGGCTTCGAAATAGTCGAGCGCGAAACCGGCCGCCTTGATCATCTCGGCGCCGCGGGCCATCGCGGGCGCGATCGCTTGGCCGGCACGGATGCGCCCGGCGCTCTCGTTCATAGCGCGGTAAAGCGTGGTTGCGGTCTGCCGTTCCTCCGGCGACAAATAGACGTTGCGCGAGGACATCGCGAGCCCGTCGCGCTCGCGCACGGTGCGGGAGCCGATGACCTTGACGCCGAGGTCGAGATCCCGCGCCATCTGCGTCACCACCCGCAACTGCTGAAAGTCCTTCTCGCCGAAGATCGCAAAGTCGGGCCGGCACTGCGTGAACAGCTTGCCGACGACGGTGGCGACGCCGCCGAAGAAGTGCGGACGAAAGCGGTCCTCGAGCCCGGCCAGCGCCGGCCCCTCCGGCACGATGCGGGTGGCGAAGCCCTCCGGATACATGGCCTCGACGCCGGGGTGCCAGACCACATCGACGTCCTCGGCTGCGAGTTTGGCGATGTCGGCCTTCCAGGTTCGCGGATAAGCGCCAAAGTCCTCGGTCGGGGCGAACTGAGTCGGGTTGACGAAGATCGACACCACGACGCGGCTCGCGCGTCGCCTGGCGAGGCGAACCAGCGACACATGTCCGTCATGGAGTGCCCCCATGGTCGGGACCAGTGCGATCGTGGCCTTTCGCTTGCGGAGATTGTCGATGGCGCGCCGCAGGGCGGGGACCGTGCGGGCGATCAAGGGGCTTGGTGACATCGGGACTCGACGGATTGGGAATCGGCGGAGGGTGCGGGGCCCGGCGCCCGGCTGACTAACCTTAACAAGTAGCGATCGTGGACGCCATGCATCCGGATGCGGCACAGCATCCCGCGCAAGTCTGCGCAGGATGTCGCGACATTGCGGGCTGCATCACAGACGAAAGCTCGCGCCGCGATTCATGATGAAGAACGGCGCAGTGCGATTTGCATGACCTGTCACGCATTTCACTTGACCGCAAACGCGGTCAACTCGAAGATATTCGTTAGGGGTGTTGAGGATCGCTATGCTTGTGCAGGCTAGCCAAGGCCAATCCGGCTCGGCGCATGTCGTCGTGCTCGGCAACGAGAAGGGCGGCTCCGGCAAATCGACCACCGCCCTGCACATCGCTGTTGCGCTTCTGAAGGCCGGCCAGCGCGTCGCCACCATCGACCTCGACTGCCGACAGCAGAGCTTTACCCGCTACATCAGCAACCGCTCCGCCTGGGCGCGCCGCACCAAGCTCGACCTCGAGCTGCCGGTGCATCGCTGCATCAAGCTCGGCGAGACCATGCAGATCGCCGAGAACGAGAATTCCGAGTTCCAGCAATTCATGGAGGCGGTCTCGGCGGTTGAAAGCAGCTTCGACTTCATCGTCATCGATACGCCCGGCACCGACAGCTACCTGATGCGGCTCGCGCATTCGATGGCCGACACGCTGGTGACGCCGATCAACGACAGCTTCCTCGACTTCGACGTGCTGGGCACCGTCGATCCCGCCAACTACGCGGTCACCGGAGAGAGCCATTACGCCGAGATGGTGCGCGATGTCAGGCGCAAGCGTCGCCAGCTCGACGGCGCGACCACCGACTGGATCGTCGTGCGCAACCGCCTGTCGATGCTCGGCTCCCGCAACAAGCAGCTCGTCGCCGAGGGGCTGAAGGATTTGTCGCTGCGGCTCGGCTTCCGCTACGTCGACGGCTTCGCCGAACGCGTCGTCTATCGCGAATTCTTCCCGCGCGGACTGACCGCCCTCGACGAGATCGACGAGGCCACGCTCGGCATGCGGCCCAATCTCGGCCATCTCACCGCCCGCGAGGAGGTGACGAGCCTGCTCCGTCAGCTCAAGCTGCCGCTCGATGAGCGCGGCCGCCGCCGCGCCGCCAACCGCGCCGAGTGGTTCAGCCAGGTCGACAAGCCGCTCGAGGTCCACGACATCCTCGGCGCCTAAGGCAGCGGTATATCGCTACTTCCAGTCGATCCCAGCGGCCGGTTTGTCGCGGGAACTCAGCCCGCGTCCCGACGTTTTCATCCTGCACTGACTTGCGAAATCGAACCCAATCGCCACTGGTTGCGTCGGATAGTGGTCTGCACCTAAAGTGGCCGTATGAGGAAAGGGTGCCCAACAAACGTGTGCGACGCACAATGAAAGGGCTGCCGGTTCACAATATTTAGCCTTCCTGTCACGCTGCTGTGACATATATTAGGGAATAGGCGACAAGGGGACGAAGAGCCCCGGAAGAACACGATTTTCAACAGGGATCAGGCCGCAAGAGCCTGCGGCTGAGGACAAAAATGAAGCGTGGAATTGCCGTTCTGGTTTCAGTCAGTGCCCTCTGCGGCATCGCTTATTTCACGGCGAGCAAGTGGGCCATCAAGCACGAGACCATCACCTTCTACGACACTTCGCGCGATAATCGCCCGGTGCCGGTCGACATCGCGGTGCGCCGCGACAAGGAAATGCAGGCCAATGCCGGCATGATCACGCTGCCTGTCGCCGTGATCAATCACGGCAATACGGTCAAGAACACCGAGTACGGCTTCCTCGCCAACATCTTCGCTGCGCGCGGCTACATGGTCGTCAGCCCGCAGCATGATTTGCCGACCGATCCTCCGATGGTGACCAAGCCGGGCGAGCTCTATGTCGGCCGGCTGCCGCAGATCCTGCGCGGCGTCGCCAACATTCATCTTGCCATGCAGGAGATGAAGAAGGTCCAGCCGAACGCCGACTACGACAAGGTGACCATGGTCGGTCATTCCATGGGCGGCGACATCACGATGTATTTCGCCAAGCAGTATCCGGACGAGGTCAAGAAGGTCGTCACGCTCGACAATCTGCGCGTCCCCTTCGTCACCGCCGGCAAGTTCAAGATCCTGTCGTTCCGCTCTACCGATCCGCAGTTCAAGGCCGATGCGGGCGTGATCCCCACGGACGAGGAGTGCGAGAAGGCGGGCATTCAGGTCGTGAAGACCGAATTCCAGCATAATGACATGCGGGACACCGGTCCGGACGTCGCCAAGAACTCGATCCAGGGCATGCTCGACAAGTTCCTGAGCGCGACTGACAGCGAGATTGCGCCAGTCGACACGCAATCGTCCCCGCCCAAGATCCTCGAGCCCGGTCCGGTCGCATTGATGGCGCCTGCCAAGAGCTGACGCCTCCCTCATCATTCGCTCAGATTTCAAAGCCTCCGCCAGCGTAAGCTCGCGGAGGCTTTGCACATTGACCGGGCTCTGCGCGCTCACCACATTAACCGCCCACGCATGGTTGAGCAGCGATGTCGGGCGAACCCATCAAGCCGCGCGGTGATGCCGTCTCGACGAAGGCCGGCGGCGCGGTGCCGCAGGCCGGGACGTCGACCTCGGAGGACATCGCCGCCTTCGTCACCAAGGCGCGTGCGCTGTCACCGCATGCGCCCGGCGCGAAGGGGCGGCTGATCTTCGCGCTGGATGCGACGATGAGCCGGCAGCCGACCTGGGACATGGCCTGCGCGCTCCAGGCCGACATGTTTCGCGAGACCGCGGCGCTCGGCAGTCTCGACATCCGGCTCGTCTACTATCGCGGCTTCAACGAATGCCGCGCGACGGCGTGGATCTCCGACAGTGCCAGGCTTGCGACGCTGATGAGCAAGATCGATTGCCGCGGCGGCGACACCCAGATCGGCAAGGTGCTGAGCGAGGCCCGGCGCCAGGCGGTGGCCTCCGGCGTGCGGGCCGTCGTCTTCGTCGGCGATGCCATGGAGGAGAAGGCCGACGAACTCTGCGCCAGGGCCGGCGAGCTCGGCATGCTCAAGGTGCCCGTGTTCGTGTTTCAGGAAGGCCGTGACGCGGTGGCCGAGCGGACCTTTCGCGAGATCGCGCGCCTGACCGGCGGTGCCTGGTGCCGGTTCGATCCCGGCGCGGCGGCGCAGTTGCGCGAGCTGTTGCGGGCGGCGGCGGCTTACGCTGCGGGCGGCCGCGAAGCGCTGCTACAACTGGCAAAGAGCGCGCGCGGCGCAGCGAAGCTGATCGGTCAGATGAGGTAGCGCTTCTAGCTGGCGCGACCCGCAGCGGCCGTGGACCGCGATGCATTTTGCCGAGGGGGCGACTATATTCCGGCCATGACCCTGATTGCCGGCGCTGTCGCTGTTATCACGCTTTATCTGCTGCTCCAGATGTTCCGCTCTGCCAATCCGGCGGCGCTGGCGCGGGCCATCAAGTTCGGCGGCGGCGTAGTGGCGCTGGCGGCCGCAGCGTTCACGGGTCTGCGGGGCGAGTTGGCGGTCGCGATTCCGCTCGGAATCTTCGGCGCCGGGCTGCTCGGCTGGACACCCCTGGCCAACGCCGGCTTCGGCAATGTCGGAGGGCTGTTCGGCGGCGGCGCGACGCGCCCGTCCGGACAGGCCTCGCGGGTGCGCTCGCAATTCCTGGACATGCGGCTCGACCATGACACCGGCCAGTTGACAGGCCAGATCGTTGCCGGACCTCATGCCGGGCGCGATCTCGGCGAGTTCGATCTCGCCGGCCTGCTGGCGATGGTGCCGGCGTTCGACGCCGAGAGTGTGGCCTTACTTGAAAGCTATCTGGACCGCCGGTTTCCCGCTTGGCGTCAGAACGCGCAGCGCGATGCGGCAGGGCGGCAGCGCCGCACGGCGGCGAGCGGCAAAATGACGACGGAGGAAGCCTATCAGATCCTTGGCTTGCAGCCGGGCGCGGGGCGCGACGACATCAGCAGGGCTCACAAGTCCCTGATGAAGAAACTCCATCCCGACCAGGGGGGCTCGACGTATCTCGCTGCCCGTGTAAACGAGGCCAAGGATACTCTGCTTCGTACGCATAACGGCTAACTCCGGCACCACGCCACAAACGCCCGTACCGCGTGAGCTCCGCTTGCTCCGTTTGCCGTCGCCCGATGCCCGCCATTGTCGGCGTGGTCGATCCCTTGAGGAAAATCTTAACCGTAAATCCTTGACGAGAGGTTGTCGCGGAACTGCCTTCTGCTCACCGCACGTTCGAAAAAAAATGCCCGCGCAAGCGCGCGGGCATTTGTTCGGAAGCGGTGGAGGAGATCAGTTGCGCACGGTGATGCAGGAGATCTCGGCGCGCTTCAGGGTGCGGCAGACGGCTTCGGCCTGGTCGCGCTCGAGCCCGGCGAAGCGGGCACGGTAGAGCTTGCGATTGTCCTTGGCGACGACCGGTTCGGTGAACGGATCGGCCTTGCTGAGCAGGCCGCGGGCCGAGCTGCGGGCGGCGTCGATGCGATGCTGGGCTTCCGTCTCGCTCTCAAGCGCGCCGACCTGGACGATCCAACCGCTGTGGGTGACGACCGGCTTGGTCGTGGCGCTCATCTGGATCGGCTGCGGCGCCGGATCGGCAGAAGCAAGCTTCGGAGTGGCCGGGGCAGGCGCGGCGCCGGTTGCGGCCGGCAGCACCCCGAGGATGCCGTTGCCGGTGCCGAAGCCCGCCGGCTGCCGCGGCAGCTCGGTGCGGGCGATCTCGGCCTTCGGCGCCTCCGGCTGGCTAACGACCTCGGGCTTGTTGATGAGATCGGCCCGGGCGACGACGGCGCCGGAGGTCTCCGCGACGTCGGACCGGGATGGAATGGTGTTGGTGACCGGCGGCGATACCGGGGCCGGGGCGGCGGAGGCGACCTTCACGGCGCCGGCCTTGACCTGCACCGTCTTGACCCGCACCGGCTTCATCGGCTCGGACGAGCCGGGGATGATGGCCAGCGGCTGGCTCGAGATCACGCCATTGGTGAGTGGCGCCGGCTCGATCTTGGATTCAGTCGTGCGAACTTCAGGCTTGGCCTGAGCTGGCGGCATCGCGGCAGTCGCAGCGGCCAGCGTCGACAGACGCGCGGCAAGGCGGGACGGGGCGGCCTCGGGAGCAGGGGCCGCAACGGCCTGGACCTGCGGGGCGGAGCGGGGACCATCCGACGCATCGGCGACGTCGGTATTGGCGTCGGCGCCGTTGCGCTCAGCGACGGCAACGACGGTATGGGTGGTCGCGCCCTTCTCGAGATTCTCCGCGAGCAGGTTGCGCATGATGGCATCGCGCGAGCCGCCGCTGCGGCCGCCGAGCACAACGCCGATCAGGTGGCGGTTGCCGCGACGCATCGAGCTGACGAGGTTGAAGCCGGAGGCGCGGGTGTAGCCGGTCTTGATGCCGTCCACGCCCTCGACATTGCCGAGCAGGTGATTGTGGTTCCGGATCGACTGTCCGCGCCAGTTGAACGAGGCGGTCGCGAAGTAGCGGTAGTAGCGCGGGAAGCGCTCCTGGATGGCGCGGCCGAGCGTCGCCTGGTCGCGCGCCGTCGTCACCTGCTCGTCGTTCGGCAGACCCGAGGCGTTGCGATAGACGGTCTTGGACATGCCGAGCGAGCGTGCCTTGCGCGTCATCATCTGCGCGAAATCGTCCTCGTCGCCGCCGATCGCTTCCGCGATCACCACGGCGGCGTCATTGGCGGAACGCGTCACGAGGCCCTTGATCGCGTCCTCGACGCGGATGGTCTGGCCGGGGCGGAGGTTGAGCTTGGTCGGATCCTGGTCGGCGGCATGCTGGGACACCGGCATCTCGGTGTCGAGCTTCAGCTTGCCGGACTCGAGGCGCTCGAACAGCAGATAGAGCGTCATGATCTTGGTGAGCGAAGCGGGGTGGCGCAGTCCGTCGGGGCTGGTCGACTGCAGCACCGCGCCGGAATTGCCGTCGACGATGATGGACGCGAATTTCGGGCTGGAGCTCTCGGACACATCGCGCTGCACCCGGTGGTGCGCGTAATGGCGCCGGTGGCGCCGCGCTTCGGCAGCATCGGTGGTGAAGATGACTGCGGTGGTGACTGTAAGCAGCCCGAAAACGCCAACCCGCGCCAAGCGCGAGGAAGACAAGTTGTTACGAAGCATGGAACCCCGTCCCCGTTTCTGACTTGATCACCGGCTCGTGAGGCGAAATTGTGCCCAATGGACCCGGGATCATTACCTGCTCAGGCTGTCCCTCCGCTGGGTGTTCGCCGCGGGAGACGTTGGGCCCGAGCCGCTGTTCTGGCTAAGGTGGTGTTCTCAAACGGCTTTTGGCCGCTTGCCGAAGTGAACACGTCCAGGGAATCAAGGTAGGGGGCTGCGGTTTCCAAAAGCTTAAGGAACCCTTGCGGGAAACCCCGGGAATCTCCGCAATTTGGATCGTTTTTTGTGCGTCGCACAAGATTCTTGACTTTTTTGTGCGTTGCACTAATTGTGGGCAGAGTCAGGGAGCCGGGGCTTCCCGACGAGAGCCAGGGAAAAAGGATTCCGACATGTTCAAGGTTGAAGACTTTCAGAACTACGGGAAAGAGCAGTTCGAGCAGTGCGTCGCCTCCGCGACCTCGGTGCAGCACGGCCTCCAGGCGATCGCGAGCGCTTATGGCGACTACACTAAGAAGTCGTTCGAAGACACCAAGTCCTTCGTCGAGAAGCTCTCCGGCGTGAAGTCGCTGGACAAGGCCATGGAAGCGCAGACCGATTTCGCCCGTTCCGCCTACGAGACCTTCGTTGCTGAATCGCAGAAGATCGCCGGCCTCTACAGCGACCTCGCCAAGCAGGCGTTCAAGCCGGTCGAGACCATCGTGTCGAAGTTCACCCCGGCTGCGAACTAACGCTTTCTGGAAGTCCTGGAATGGAAAAGCCCGGCTGACCAGCCGGGCTTTTTGTTTGCGCGCGGTCAATCCGCCAGCACGCCGCACCTGCACAGCATCGATCGTGAGGCTTGCCGACCTGCTGTTGTCACACAGCTGGAGACATCGACCGCGACACCGCCCGATTGCGCGCCACGCAATCGGGCCCTTGGTAAATGGGGCCGTAGAAAACCGGAGATGCCTTGCGCGAAACGTCGCGCCGCATGAATGGCCGGGTTCCTGGTCAACACGTTCTAAACGGGCGCGACGGAAATTTTTGTCAAATCGGTCGGGATTGATTAACCTTGGTCAGGATCGCCGGGCCGGGAATCGGCGCCGCTGCGGCCGCATCGGCCGAACTTTTGCGTGCTTGCGGCAAGCCGGAGGCAGGCCCATATTGCTAGCGAACGATCCGGCTTGGACCGGATCCGTCGGGAGCAGCGATCCAACAAGGCGGCGCGCCTGCGCACGGCTCCGAAGGGCGGGGCGCGCGGCAACCGTCATCGCTTCCGTGGGGAATTTTGAACGCCTGTGCCATGCCGCAACTGATTTCCAGCCTTGATCTGTCCGCGTCAGCCGCGGCCCGTGCTCCCCGGATGAGCAATGACGACAATCGTTCCAATGGTCCGACGGGTCCGAGCACCTCGGTCATCACCAAGGTCAAGCCGAAGACCAAACGGCCGAACCTGTATCGTGTGCTGATCCTGAACGACGACTACACGCCGATGGAATTCGTCGTTCACGTGCTGGAGAAGTTCTTCCAGAAGGACGTCGAGGCGGCGACCAAGATCATGCTGCACGTCCATCATCACGGCATCGGGGAGTGCGGCGTGTTCACCTACGAGATCGCGGAGACCAAGGTGACGCAGGTGATGGATTTCGCCCGCAAGCACCAGCATCCGCTGCAATGCGTGATGGAAAAGAAGTAAGACGCCTCACGGCGCTTGAAGCCGGCTCTCTTGTAGTGGCGGTGTGATCGTCTAGTGGCGGTGTGATCGTCGCGTAAGGTCTGCGCGCGACACCCGTTGCAGCCGGCAGAACCACGGAATTTTGTGCCGACGCCGATCCCGCCCAAATCGGAACGGGATTTGCATCGAGAATACCGTAATCGAGAATGCCGCAGGTGTGCAGCCGCCAGAGTCGCGGAACCGGTCTTTTGCCGCGATCTTGTATAACTATATGTGACAAAGGTTGTTGTTGCCTGACCGGGCGATGACGATCATGATGGTGGGGGCCATAGAGGACGCGAATGCCGACTTTTTCCCAAAGCCTTGAACAATCCCTGCATCGTGCGCTGGCGATCGCAAACGAGCGTCATCACCAATACGCGACGCTCGAGCATCTTTTGCTCTCTTTGATCGACGACTCCGATGCAGCCGCCGTCATGCGCGCCTGTAGCGTCGATCTCGACAAGCTTCGCACGAGCCTCGTCAACTATCTTGAGACCGAATTCGAAAATCTGGTGACGGATGGTGCCGACGACGCCAAGCCGACCGCCGGCTTCCAGCGCGTGATCCAGCGCGCGGTGATCCACGTGCAGTCGTCCGGTCGCGAAGAGGTGACTGGCGCCAACGTGCTGATCGCAATCTTCGCCGAGCGCGAGAGCCATGCCGCGTATTTCCTGCAGGAGCAGGACATGACGCGCTATGACGCGGTCAACTATATCAGCCACGGCATCGCCAAGCGGCCGGGTGTCTCCGAGGCGCGGCCCGTGCGCGGCGTCGACGAGGAGACGGAGACCAAGGGCAACGAGGACGCCAAGAAGAAGGGCGAGGCGCTCGATACCTATTGCGTCAACCTCAACAAGAAGGCGCGCGACGGCAAGATCGATCCGGTGATCGGACGCAACTCCGAGATCAACCGCGCGATCCAGGTGCTGTGTCGCCGGCAGAAGAACAATCCGCTGTTCGTCGGCGAAGCCGGCGTCGGCAAGACCGCGATCGCGGAGGGTCTCGCCAAGCGCATCGTCGATAGCGAGGTACCGGAGGTGCTGGCGGCTGCCACCGTGTTTTCGCTCGACATGGGCACGCTGCTCGCCGGCACGCGCTATCGTGGCGATTTCGAAGAGCGTCTGAAGCAGGTGCTGAAGGAGCTCGAGGCTCACCCCAACGCCATCCTGTTCATCGACGAGATCCACACCGTGATCGGTGCGGGCGCGACGTCGGGCGGGGCGATGGACGCCTCGAACCTGCTCAAGCCGGCGCTCGCCTCGGGCACGATCCGCTGCATGGGCTCGACCACCTACAAGGAATACCGCCAGCACTTCGAGAAGGACCGCGCGCTGGTGCGACGCTTCCAGAAGATCGACATCAACGAGCCGACGGTCGAGGACGCCATCGCGATCCTCAAGGGCCTCAAGCCGTATTTCGAGGACTACCACCGGCTGAAATACACCAACGAGGCGATCGAGGCCGCCGTCCAGCTCTCCTCTCGCTACATCCACGACCGCAAGCTGCCGGACAAGGCGATCGACGTGATCGACGAGTCAGGTGCGGCGCAGATGCTGGTCTCCGAGAACAAGCGCAAGAAGACCATCGGCATTAAGGAGATCGAGACCACGATCGCCTCGATGGCGCGGATTCCGCCGAAGAGCGTGTCGAAGGACGATGCCGAGGTGCTCAAGCATCTCGAACAGACCTTGAAGCGCACCGTTTTCGGCCAGGACAAGGCGATCGAGTCGCTCGCCGCCTCGATCAAGCTGGCGCGCGCCGGCCTGCGCGAGCCGGAGAAGCCGATCGGCTGCTACCTGTTCTCGGGTCCGACCGGCGTCGGCAAGACTGAGGTCGCAAAGCAGCTCGCGGCGGCACTCGGCGTCGAGCTGCTGCGCTTCGACATGTCGGAGTACATGGAGCGTCACACCGTGTCGCGCCTGATCGGCGCGCCTCCCGGCTATGTCGGCTTCGACCAGGGTGGCCTGCTCACTGACGGCGTCGACCAGCATCCGCATTGCGTGGTGCTGCTGGATGAGATCGAGAAGGCGCATCCCGACCTTTATAACGTGCTGCTCCAGATCATGGATCACGGCCGGCTCACCGATCACAATGGCAAGCAGGTCAACTTCCGCAACGTGATCCTGATCATGACGACGAACGCGGGCGCGGCGGATCTCGCCAAGCAGGCATTCGGCTTCACCCGCTCGAAGCGGGAAGGCGACGACCACGAGGCGATCAACCGGCAGTTCGCGCCGGAATTCCGCAACCGCCTCGATGCCATCGTCTCGTTCAGCCATCTCAGCGTCGAGGTGATCGGCACGGTCGTGGAGAAGTTCGTGCTTCAGCTCGAGGCGCAACTCGGCGATCGCGACGTCACCATCGAGCTGTCCGAGCCGGCCAAGGCCTGGCTGGTCCAGCACGGTTACGACGAGCAGATGGGTGCGCGGCCGATGGCCCGCGTGATCCAGGAGCACATCAAGAAGCCGCTGGCGGACGAGGTGCTGTTCGGCAAGCTCAAGGGCGGCGGCCATGTTCGCGTCGTTCTCGTCAAAGACGAGGCCGACGAGACCAAGGAGAAGATCGGCTTCGAGTTCGTCGAGGGCCCGATCACGCCGAAGCAGGAGAAGTTGCCCGGCGCCCGCAAGCGTCCGCCAGGCAAGTCCAAGCCGGGCGGTCCCGGCGGCTCCAAGGGGCCGACCTCGAAAGGGCCGCTGGTCAAGGTCTGATCGGGTGTCATGAAAAAAGAAAAGGCCGGCTGAAAAGCCGGCCTTTTTGTTGCTCGCATCACTTGTAGTGCGCCTCATTCACCCCGCAGGCGCTGGTCGTCCTGTACGCGGACGTGCTCGGCGCCGCGCGCGCCCGTGGGCGACAGCCGCAGCATGCTCAGGACCGCGCCGCAGAGTGCAAAGCCGACACCGGCGAGCAGAGCCAATCTGGTTCCGTCGATCGGATAGCGGCCGAGCAACAGCGCCACCAGCGCCGCGCCGGTGGTCTGACCGAGCAGGCGCGCCGTGCCCAGCATGCCGCTGGCGCCGCCGGCGCGCTCGCGCGGGGCCGCCGCGATCATGGTGCGGTTGTTGGGGGTCTGGAACAGGCCGAAGCCGGCGCCGGCCAGTGCCATGCGCCAGATCACGTCGAACGGCGTCGGGCTAGCGGGCAGAAAGGCGAGCGCACCGAGACCGCAGGCGAACAGCGTGAGCCCGATACCGCCGAGCAGGCCGGCCGGATAATGCTCGACCAGGCGGCCGGCGAGGGGCGCCGCGAAAACCACCGCGATCGGCCATGGTGTGATCAAGAGGCCCATATGCACCGCCGAATAGCCGAAGCGGCTCTGGAGATAGAAGGGGATGGCGACGAAGGCCAGCATCTGCCCGCAGAACGATGCGATCGAGGTCGCAATCGACAGCGCGAACACGGGGATGCGTAACAGATCGACCGGCAAGAGCGGCGAGGTCATGTGGGTTTCGCGATAGATCAGCAGCGCGCCGGCGACGACGGCGATGGCGAACTGCACGAGGCAGGTGACCGCGGCCTCCCCATGACCGACGCTGTCGACGGCGGCGATGCCGACGCCGAACGTGATCGCCGACAGCCCCGCGCTCTGCCAATCGAAGGAACGGCTCGCTTGCTTGGTGTGTGGCAGGCTGCGCAAGCCGATCAGCAATGTCACCGCACCGAGCGGGACATTGATGGCGAACAACCACGGCCAGCTTCCGACCGCGAGGATGCCGGCGGCGAGCGTCGGTCCGACCGCGGCCGAGAAGGCGACCACGAGCGCGTTGAGCCCGATGCCGCGGCCAAGCTGGCTGCGCGGATAGGTGAAGCGCACCAGCGCCGCGTTGACACTCATGATGCCGGCCGCGCCAAAGCCCTGGATGATGCGCGCGATCGTCAGCAGCGGAAGCGTATGTGCCAGCGCGCACAACGCGGATGCGAGCGTGAACAGCGCGAGCCCGACCAGATAGACGCGGCGATAGCCGACGATCTCGCCGAGCGACGCCAGCGGCAGCAGCGAGATCGTGATCGCGAGCTGGTAGCCGTTGACGATCCAGATCGAGAAGGCCGGGCTCGCATCGAGGTCGGCCGCAATCGTCGGCAGCGCCACATTGGCGATGGCGCTGTCGACCACCGCCATGATGATGCCGAGCGCAATGGTCAGCACCGCCTGGTTGCGTTGTGGCTGCGGCAAGCCGTCGGCATGCTCGATCGGGGCGGACGACATGATGGAGGCGCGGTTGATTCGAGCCGTAATTCATCTCCGAATAGGAAATTGCCCGATCGACAGCAACCCGTCAGGGCACGGACAGTTCCCCTGCCGGAGCAGGGCTTCCGCCATGAAAGGACAGGGGTCGGAACGCGCTTTCACGAGAGCTCAACAGCGCGCAGTCATGGCAATTGACCGGCTTCTACACTGCCGGCGGATTGCGGTCGGTAAACGTCGTGCGCTGGTGCCAATAGGGATAGGGCAGCGTCACCTTGCTCGCGGCATCGAGCTTTGCGATCTGGTCCTTGGTCAGCGACCAGCCGACCGCGCCGAGGTTTTCGCGCAGCTGCGTCTCGTTGCGCGCGCCGATGATCAGGGTCGAGACGGTCGGACGCTGCAGCAGCCAGTTGAGCGCGATCTGCGAGACGCTCTTGCCCGTCTCCTTCGCGACCTCGTCGATGGCATCGACGACACGATAGACATGCTCGTCCGGGACGGGCGGGCCGAAATCGGCGGTCTTGGGCAAGCGGCTGACTTCCGGCTTGGGCAGACCCCGGCGGATCTTGCCGGTGAGGCGGCCCCATCCGAGTGGCGACCAGACCACGGCACCTAACCCCTGGTCGAGGCCGAGCGGCATCAACTCCCATTCGTAGTCGCGTCCGATCAACGAATAATAGGTCTGGTTGGCGACGTAGCGCGGGAAGCCATGCTTGTCGGCGACGGCGAGCGACTTCATCAGGTGCCAGCCCGAAAAATTCGAAACGCCGACGTAGCGGATCTTGCCGGCGCGCACGAGCACGTCGAGGGTCGCGAGCACCTCTTCAGGCGGGGTGAAGGCGTCGAAGCCATGGAGCTGGAACAGGTCGATGTAGTCGGTGCCGAGCCGGCTCAGCGAACTGTCGATGGCGGCGAGCAGATGCTGGCGTGACGATCCGATGTCGTTGGCCCCATCGCCAAAGCGGAAGCTTGCCTTGGTCGAGATCAGGACCTTGTCGCGGCGCCCCTTGATGGCTTCGCCGAGAACGCGCTCGGACTCGCCGAGCGAATAGACATTCGCGGTGTCGAACATCGACACGCCGGCATCGAGGCAGATATCGAGAAGCCGCCGCGCTTCGGTCGCGTCCGTCGTGCCCCACGCGGCGAGGCGGCCGACGCCGCCGAATGTGCCGGTCCCAAGACTCAACGCGGGCACCATGAGGCCTGACCGGCCCAAGCGTCGGTATTCCATCGATATGCTCCTCGGCTGGACCCTGATTGATCACTGCGGCTTGGTGGCCAAGGATAATGCAAGCAGGCGCCGCGTCCTATCACGCGCTCACATACCGGCCTTGCTTGGGAATGGTCTAGTCGTGCAGGCGCATGTCGTCGAACGCCGCATTGGCAACGCGCGAGCCGAGCGTCTTCACCAAAGATTGAGCTTCGAGCCTTGTTGTGGGCGAGGGGAAGCACGCGGGTTCGCTGTCACGCGCCTGCCGTGGCAGCAGCGTCAGGCTCCAGCCCACCAGGACCAGCACTGCGAGCCGGATCGCGATCACACCCAGCAACAGCTCCGTTCCGCTTATGGTGGCGTCAGTCCTCATGCGCGTCAGCTTGATGCAGGTCACGAGGCAAGACAATTTGGAATTGGCGAGCATGGCCTTCGCTGGGAGCGAAGGCTCGAGGTGATAGCTGATTGGAATAGACGTCAGTGCCGCAGCTGGCTCTGCCGGAAATCGCGCGGCGACATCCCGAAATGCTCGCGGAAGACGCGGCCGAAATGCGAGAGGTCGTTGAAGCCCCAGGCGAAGGCGATCTCGCTGATGTGGCGATGGGCGAGCACGGGTGAGGCGAGGTCGCGCCGGCATTGGGCGAGACGTTCGGCCAGGACGTGGCGCTGGAACGAGATGTCCTCGTCGGCGAGGAGATCGTTGACATAGCGCGGCGAGATGCCGAGCGCGACCGCGGTCTCCGCGAGCGAGAGATCGGGATCGGCGAGATGCGCGCGGATGTGCGCTTTCAGCCGGTAGAGCAGGGCGGAGCGATGGGTCGAGGATGGCAGCGACGTCTTACCGAGTCGTTCGCCGAGCGCCATCGCAAGGAGATCGACCGCCTGTTCCGACAGCGCGATCGCGTTGTTCGGAGCCAGCCGGTCCGCGCTCTGGCAGAGCTGATGATAAAATCATAGGCGAGCCGCTCGAGCGGTGCGTCGGCGCCGAACGCGATCGCGGTCAGCGTTTCAGTGCCGCCGAGCCGGCGCTGCAACATCTCACGCGGCACCTTGAAGATGGTCTGGGTGAAGGTGTCGTTGAACTTCAGCTCATAGGGCCGCGTGGTGTCATACAGAGCGAACTCGCCGGGATGGATCACGGTCTCGTGGCCGTCCTGCACCACGCCACCGTCGCCGCGATTGCCGAGCGCGACCAGGACGAAATCCTGATCAGAGCGCGCGATGCGCGAGGGTGTGCGGAAGACGTGCTGGCGGTCGGAGCAGACCTCGGAGCACACGGCCCTGCCGAGCGAAGCCTGCGTTACCGAACCGTGAAAGGCGCTGCCGAGGTCCGACTTGCAGTCGAGCCCGACGAAGACGTCGCAGACGATGTCCTGCCAGAGAGCAAGCCGCCGGTAGCCGGGGCTGCCGTCCGTCGTGAACTGGACTGGCATTTGAGGAGCCTCCCTTTCACATCCTGCAAAATCGTCTGTTGGCGGATCCAGCCTGCCCGGAGGCAAATCCCATACCGGTCGGTGGCCGCGTCCAGTCGAGTTTTTGTTCCGCCGTGGTCGAGCGCCCGGCCGCCCGGCTTGGCCAAATAGACTGCATCGGACGTGGCTTCCGATCAACCGGCAATGGAGGCGGGAATGGGCATCGAACATCCGAAATACAAGGTGGCGGTGGTGCAGGCGGCGCCGGCGTGGCTCGACCTCGACGCCTCGGTCGACAAGTCGATCGCGCTGATCAGGGAGGCCGCGGAGAAGGGCGCCAAGCTGATCGCGTTTCCCGAGGCCTTCATCCCCGGTTACCCCTGGCATATCTGGATGGACTCGCCGGCCTGGGCGATCGGTCGCGGCTTCGTGCAGCGCTATTTCGACAATTCACTGTCCTATGACAGCCCGCAGGCCGAAAAGCTGTGCGAGGCCGTGCGCAAGGCAAGGCTCACCGCCGTGATCGGCCTGTCCGAACGCGACGGCGGCAGCCTCTATCTGGCGCAATGGCTGATTGGGCCCGACGGCGAGACCATCGCAACGCGTCGCAAGCTGCGGCCGACCCATGCCGAGCGCACCGTCTATGGCGAGGGCGACGGCAGCGACCTCGCCGTGCATGCCAGAGCCGACATCGGCCGTCTCGGCGCGCTGTGCTGCTGGGAGCATCTCCAGCCGCTGTCGAAATACGCGATGTACGCCCAGAACGAGCAGGTGCACGTCGCGGCCTGGCCGAGCTTCTCGCTCTACGATCCCTTCGCGCCGGCCCTCGGCGCCGAGGTCAACAATGCGGCTTCGCGCGTCTACGCGGTGGAAGGCTCCTGCTTTGTGCTGGCGCCTTGCGCGACGGTGTCGCAAGGAATGATCGACGAACTGTGCGACCGGCCCGACAAGCATGCTCTGCTGCATGCCGGCGGCGGCTTTGCCGCGATCTACGGCCCCGACGGCAGCCAGATCGGCGAGAAGCTGGCGCCGGACCAGGAGGGCCTCCTGATTGCCGAGATCGACCTCGGCGCCATCGGAATCGCCAAGAACGCGGCCGATCCCGCCGGACACTATTCGCGGCCCGACGTGACGCGGCTCCTGCTCAACAACAAGCCGTACAAGCGGGTCGAGCAGTTTGCGCTGCCGGTTGACACCGTCGAGCCCAAGGACCTCGCCGCGGCGGCAAGCTGATCGTCGGCGTCGAGGGGAGGACACGATCATGGAATCCGCAATTCCTGCGCATCTCGAGACCCAGCGCACGCGCCACAAGCGCGTGCCGGACGACTACCAGCCGCCATATCCTTCGTTCGTGGCGCGCTACAAGCCTGCCGTCGGCTGCGTCGTGATGGCCTATTTCGGCGTGCAATATCGCGGTGTGGCACCGGCGGCGACGGACGCGTTGGAAGAAATCGTAGGGCTCTTCGCTGCGGAGGACGGTCCGTCACATTGGGACCGCGCGCATTATGTCGATCGGTCTGGTCATGAGAACGTTGTCTCGGTGGCCTATTGGGACGATGTCGCGCGCTTCGATGCCTGGTTCGCACCCGCGCGCGAGGCCTGGACCGGACGACAGCGAGACGGCATCGGCACCTTCATCGAGGTGCTGCGACCCGCTGTGGCGCGGCACGAGACGCTGTTCTCCTCGCCTGACCGGCCCGAAGGGGTTGCCGTAATCGCCGGCGGCATGAGCGGCGAGGTGCAGGAGCACGCCTATTGGGGCGGCATGCGCGACCGCATCCCGCTGTCCCAAACCGACGCGATGACCCCCGGCGGCGCACCGGAGCTGATCCCCGATGGCGCGCGGCTGCGCGTCGTGGCGCACGACAATCTCTGCCTGATCCGCTCCGGGCAGGACTGGAGCGATACCGAGACGTCCGAGCGCAAGCTCTATCTCGACGACGTCGAGCCGGTGCTGCGCGAGGGCATGGATTTCCTGCGCGACGACGGCCTCGGCATCGGCTGCTACGCCAACCGCTACATGCGCGTGCTCGCAGCTGACGGCAGCGTCAGCGAAAAGTCCTATGGCCAGAGCTGGTGGAAGAGCCTCGCTGCGCTCGAACGCTGGGCGGAGTCGCATCCGACCCACGTCAAGATCTTCGGTGCGGCGATGAAATATCTGTCGACGCTCGGGCCGTCAGCCAAGCTGCGGCTCTATCACGAGGTCACCGTGGCGGCTGCCGACGAACAGTTCTTCGAATATCTGAACTGCCATCCGAAGACGGGCATGCTGGCAGCGGTGGAGACTGTCGGCCTGACAGGCTAGGTCATGCAATGACCGAGCAGTTCGGGATGCGCGGCGCAGATGCGATGCGCGCCGGCCTCCTTTAGCTCGGCCTCGCTGCCATAGCCGTAGAGCACGCCGATGGCGGTCATGCCGTTGGTGCGGGCGCCGACCACATCATGGCTGCGATCGCCGATCATGATGGCGTGCTGCGGATCGACCCTGGCCTCGCCGAGCGCGTAGCGGAGCAGGTCGCGCTTGTCGACGCGCGTGCCGTCGAGCTCGGAGCCGAACACGCGCTCGAAATACGGCTTCAGGCTGAAATGATCGACGATGCGCGTGGCATAGACGGCGGGCTTGCTGGTTGCCACGAACATGCGCTGACGTGTCGCTGCGAGCGTCGACAATGTGTCCGTAATTCCGCTGTAAGCCTCGTTCTCGAACAGGCCGATGTCACTGAAGCGCTCGCGATAGAGCAGGAGCGCGCGGTCAGCGAGTTCATCGGTCCCGGTGAGCTTCTTGAGGCTGGCATGCAGCGGAGGGCCGATGCACCAGGTCAGTTCGTCCTCGCTCGGCACCGCAACGTCGAGCCGTTCCAGCGCGTACTGGATCGAGCGGGTGATCCCGGGCTTTGGGTTGGTCAGCGTGCCGTCGAGATCAAAAAAGATTGTCACCATCGGAGCGGGACCTGCGTTGATACTGCCGCTCGTTGCTAGTTGGCTGGGGTTCCAAGTCAAGGTCCGATTTGTCCGATAGCGTCAATGCCATGCGAATAGCTCGGATTATTGCTGTCCTGTGCCAGGCCCTCGTGCTGTCGCCGGCGCTGGCGGACGAGGCGCCTGCGCCCGTCGTGCCTCCGAATGCCGAGGAACCCGCGAAGCCGGCGGAGAAACCGAAGGACGCCCGCGAAAGCGACACGCGGGAGTCGCTCTGCCTGATCATCGAGGCGGCGGCGCGCGAGGCCAATCTGCCGCTGGAGTTTTTCGCCCGCGTGATCTGGCAGGAGAGCCGCTTCCAGTCCGATGCGATCGGACCGGTGACCCGCAACGGCGAACGCGCGCAGGGCATCGCACAGTTCATGCCGGGCACCGCCGGCGAGCGCGGTCTGCTCGATCCCTTCAATCCGGTGCAGGCGCTGCCCAAATCGGCCGAATTCCTCAACGAGCTGCGCAATCAGTTCGGCAATCTCGGCCTCGCGGCGGCCGCCTACAATGCCGGCCCGCGGCGGGTGCAGGAATGGCTCGCGGGCACCGGTTTAATGCCGGAGCAGACCCGCAACTACGTTCTCGCCATTACGGGTGCGACCGTGGAGACATGGGCCAAGACCGGCGCGACCGGGAAGGGCCCACCGAGCGCGCCGCCGACGAGCTGCCGCGATCTGATGGCGTTGCTCAAGCGTGCGCCGAATCCGTTCGTCGCCGAGCTTGAGCAGCATGTCGAGCTTGCTGCCGCAAAGGTCTGGGGCGTGCAGCTTGCCGCCGGCTTCGACCGCAACAGGGCGCTGGCGATGTACTCCCGCGCGGTCACCCGGCTGAGCACCGTGATCGGTGATCGCGATCCGAGCCTGCTGAGCTCGGTGATGCGCAGCCGCGGTACGCGCGCGTTCTATCAGGTGCGCATCGGTGCCGACACGCGCGCCGAGGCGGATGATCTGTGCAATCGCATCCGCAAGGCGGGCGGTGCGTGCTTTGTGCTGAAGAACCGCGGTGTGAGCGGGTAGGCCCCTCGTCATTCCGGGGCGCGCCTCTTGGCGCGAGCCCGGAATCCATCGGGCCGCAGAGATCGTGGTGAAATGGATTCCGGGCTCGCGACTTCGTCGCGCCCCGGAATGACGTCGGTGGGTGCCGCGCGCCACGTGCGCATGCCAGCCCCGCCGCGGGCTTCCTTGACGCGCGGCGCCGCATTGCCCGTTATGAGGCACGATTCCTCAGCTCGACCAAACCTCCCGTGGCGCTTCCTCCGCTCGATTCACCTCAATGGCAAAGCCCCTGGCGCGCCTTTGCGTGGGGGCTACGCTCGATCACGCAGACGATCCTCACCATCGTGCTGTTCGTGACCTATCTGGGCATCGGCGCGCTCGCCCACGACACCCATTTCAGCCTGCTCTGGGCGCTCGCCTCGACGTTGTTCGTCTGGGCCGGTCCTGCGCAGATTATCCTGATCACCACGCTCGGCTCGGGTGCCACCATCATCCAGTCGGCGATCGCGGTCACCGTCAGCGCCATCCGCCTGTTTCCGATGGTGGTCTCGGTGCTGCCCTTGATGCGCACGCCGACGACGAAACGGCGCGAGCTGATCTTCGCCGCGCATCTGACAGCGGTGACGCTGTGGGTCGAATGCCACCGCTTCCTGCCGCTTGTGCCGCGCGAGCGGCGCATTGCCTTCGTCCACGGGCTCGGCTGCGGCCTGGTCTCGGTGTGCCTCACCGCCAACACGGTTGGCTATTTCCTCGCCGCCAACCTGACGCAGACGCTTGGCGCGGCGATCCTGCTGCTGACGCCGCTGTCCTTCCTGTTCTCGACCGCACGCAACAGCCGCGAGGTCGCCGATGTCGTCGCATTGACGCTCGGAATCTTGCTCTATCCGCTAGCCGCGAAAATGAACTCGGGCCTCGATATCCTCTTTAGCGGCGTCGTCGCTGGCACGATCGCCTATGGCGTGCATTGGTGGCGGGAGGTGCGTGCATGAGCTTTGCGCAGCTCATCGGCGACTGGCACGCGCTGGCCGTGCTGTTCGTCGCCGGCGTCGTTCCCAATCAGATATGGCGCATGCTGGGCCTGTGGTTCGGCGGCGGCATCGACGAGGGCTCCGAGCTGCTGGTCTGGGTGCGGGCGGTCGCGACCGCGATCCTGGCCGGTGTCATCGCCCAGATCGTGGTCGAGCCGCCAGGGGCGCTTGCCAGCGTGCCGGATATCTTGCGCTATGGCGCGGTGGGGGCCGGGCTCGTCGTCTTCCTGCTGACCCGCCGCTCGATCTTCGCGGGCGTGGTCACGGGCGAACTCTTCATGCTGGCCGGCAAGTGGTGGTTGGGCTAAAACCGCCGGCGAACAGCAAGGAACAGGAAATATGGTTCGCGAACAGGAGCTCCGCGAGGGCGAGGTCGCCATCGAGCTGCCGCCCGCAGAGGATGCCGGCCTCGTCTTCATCGGCCGCATCCGCACCCCCTGGACGTCGCGGCTGGAGACGCCGCGGCAGGGGCGTCACGACGGCCCGGTGTGCCGCCTCGAGATCTTCGAGCCGTTCGTGCCGGCCATCAAGGGCGTCGATTTCTACAGCAACCTCGAAGTGCTCTACTGGCTCGACAAGTCACGCCGCGACATCATCCTGCAGAGCCCGAAGAACAACGAGAAGACGCGGGGCACGTTTTCGCTACGCTCACCGGTCCGGCCCAATCCGATCGGCACCTCGATCGTGAAGCTGGTCGGCATCGAGGGCAATGCGATCCTGGTGCGCGGGCTCGATTGCCTCGACAACACGCCGCTGATCGACATCAAGCCGGACCGTTGCGAGTTCACGCCACTGGCGGCGCCGCAGAAGGGCGATTTCGAGACGGAGTGAAGTCTCTCCTCCGTCATTGCGAGGAGCCCTTGCGACGAAGCAATCCAGACCGTCTCCGCGGAAGCAGTCTGGATTGCTTCGCTTCGCTCGCAATGACGAGCGGAGAGATCTACCCCGCCTTCAACGCCGCCATCAGCTTGGCCGCGTGCTGTTCCAGCACCTTGGCGTCTTCCTTGCGGCTCGCGGGCGGCAGCATGGCGACGCCGTCGTGGCGCGGCATCACGTGCATGTGGAGATGAAACACCACCTGTCCACCGGCGGGCTCGTTGAACTGCTGCACGGTGATGCCGTCGGCTTCGAACGCCTTCATCGCGGCCGCCGCGATCTTGTGCGCGCCGCGGGCGACATGGGCGAAGTTGTCCGGCTTGATGTCGAGGATGTTGCGGGCAGGGGTCTTCGGGATCACCAGCGTATGGCCTGGCACGCGCGGCATGATGTCGAGAAAGGCGAAGACGTGCTCGTCCTCGTACACCTTGTAGCAGGGCAGCTCGCCGCGCAGGATCTTTGCGAAGATGTTGTTGGTGTCGTAGGCGGTCATGATAGCTCCTCGGCGGCTCCTCGAGATTTTGCGCTTACTGTCACCAGCCACGGCAAACCGTCAAGGCGCCTCGTCGGCACCTTTGCGGAACGGGCCGAGCTCGGCGAGCTCGCGTCCGGCTTCCGCAACATAGGCGCGCTCGCGCTTGAGGTAATCGTCGATGGCGCGCCGCAGGCCCGGATCGGCGATGAAATGGGCGGAATAGGTCGTCTTCGGCAGATAGCCGCGTGCGATCTTGTGCTCGCCCTGCGCGCCGGCCTCGACGTGCCGAAGGCCGTGCTTGATGGCGAAATCGATCGCCTGATAGTAGCAGACCTCGAAATGCAGGAATGGATGATGCTCGACCGCGCCCCAGTTGCGGCCGAACAGCGTGTCCGAGCCGATGAAGTTGATCGCGCCCGCGATCCAGCGATTGTTGCGGCGGGCCATCACCAGCAGCACGTCCTCGCTCATGGTCTCGCTGATCAGCGAGAAGAACTCGCGCGTCAGATATGGCCGGCCCCATTTGCGCGAACCAGTCTCCATGTAGAATTCGAAGAACGCATCCCAGGCGTCCTCGGTGATGTCTTTGCCCCTGAGCCAGTGGATGGTGATGCCGGCGGCGAGCGCATCGCGTCGCTCGCGCTTGATCGACTTGCGGTGGCGCGAGTTCAGCGTCGCCAGAAAGTCATCGAAGCTGGCAAAGCCATCATTGTGCCAGTGGAACTGCTGGTCGGTGCGCTGGAGGAAGCCGTGTCTGGCGAGCAGCTTCCATTCGGCCTCGCGGGCGAAGGTGACATGCACCGAGGAGGCCTTGCTGACCCCGCACAGCGCCACCAGCCCGCTCGCCAGGGCCTCGGTGATCCGCCCGCGGTCGACACCGTCGCGGACCAGCAGACGCGGTCCTGTGGCCGGGGTGAACGGAACCGAGACCTGGAGCTTCGGATAGTAGCGCCCGCCGGCACGCTCATAGGCGTCCGCCCAGCCGCGGTCGAAGACATATTCGCCCTGCGAGTGCGACTTGAGATAGCAGGGCACGACGCCCGCGACGCGGCCGTCGAGCTTGGCCACGAGATGCCGCGGTCCCCAGCCGGTGCGGATGTTTGCTGAACCCGATTTCTCGGCGGCGGAGAGAAATGCGTGTGAGACGAACGGGTTATAGGCCGACTTTAAGAGACCGGCGGAATCGCCTGGAAGGGCGGATGAGGTTCCCGTGCCATTCCCATTGCAAGCTTTGCCGGGATTGGCGCAGGCGTCCCAATCCTCCGGTGCCACTTCGCCAATCGAAGGTACGGCCTCGAGCGTGATTTCGGATGATGCCATCGTGCCCAAGATCGTGCATTGCAGCAGCGACTTCAAGGGTGGGGAACGCCTCTCTCGTGCTCCGGACGCAGCGCAGCGCTCCTTCAGCGGGGCGCTGCAGAGCCGGGGCCCAGGTGGCAGCGAGTTCGAAGAGGAGATGGGTCCCGGCTCTGCGCCGCAACGCTGGAGCGTTGCAGCTTGTCCGGGACAAGAGCGCGTTCGCATGCCGTACCCTACGGCACGAACCCCTCAAAGATCATCTGATCGGCATGCTGCCCGACCCGCGTCCGCTGCTCCGGCGTGCGCACGGTCCAGCCGAGCAGGGCACAGCCGAAGACGTTGCGGGCAATCCAGGGGGCGGGGGCCGGCAGGTGGTCGACTTTGAACGCCACGAAGTGGGGCTGGGTCTGGAAGCCGTGGCGCAGGTACACCATGCAGTCGCGCTGCGCCTGCGTCAGCTTGGCCCAGTACTCGTCCTCATAGGTCCGCTGCGCGACGATGCCGCGCGGGCGGGAGGGCAGCAGCTCGCGCAGCGCCAGCACCTGGTCGGGATCGAAGGACATGCCGACGGCGGGACCGTCATAGGACGCCAGCACCTCGGCCATTCGCCTCACCAGCTTGCGGTCGCCGCCAAAATGGCTCTTCACCTCGATCACCAGCGGTACCCGGCCGGCGACCAGAGCGCAGAGGTCGCCGAGCGACATCATCCGCTCCGGCGTGTCCTTGAACTTGACGGCTTTCAGCTCGGCGGCGGTCTTTTCGATCACCTCTCCGGTGGCCTCGGTGAGGCGGCCGAGCGCATGGTCGTGATGCACCATGGCCTCGCCATCGGCGGAGAGCTGGACATCGACCTCGATCGAAAAATTGCCTGCGATCGCGGCCTGGACCGCGCCCGGCATGTTTTCCACGATGCCGCGCGAAATGTCATGCAGGCCGCGATGGGCGACCGGCCGGGCCGTCAGCCAATCCGGAGCGCGCATTTGGGTCAGGCGACCTCGAACACGCCGTCGACCTCGACCGCCGCGTCGGCGGGCAGCGAGGCGACCCCGACGGTGGTGCGGGCATGGCGGCCCTTGTCACCGAAGGCTGCGACCATCAGGTCGGAGGCACCGTTCAGCACCTTGGGCCCGTCCAGGAAGTCGGGCGCCGAGTTGATGAAACCGCCGAGGCGGACCACGCGCACGACCTTGTCGAGGTCGCCGAGCGCGGCCTTGACCTGGGCCAGCAGGTTCACCGCGCAGCCGCGGGCGGCCGCAGCGCCGTCTTCGATCGAGACACCGGCACCCAGCTTGCCCTTGGCGATCAGCTTGCCGGCGGGATCGAAGCAGACCTGGCCGGAGACGAACAGCAAATTGCCGGTGCGCACGAACGGCACATAGTTGGCGACGGGAGTGGGGGCTTCATGCA
This sequence comes from Bradyrhizobium genosp. SA-3, assembly GCF_004212635.1. Taxonomy (GTDB): domain Bacteria; phylum Pseudomonadota; class Alphaproteobacteria; order Rhizobiales; family Xanthobacteraceae; genus Bradyrhizobium. The sequence continues at coordinate 25,114 of NZ_PSRT01000112.1, forward strand.
GCTTGATGCCTTGTTCCGCCAGTTTCTGCTCGACTGTGCCAGCCATGTTCGACCTCATTGTCCAAGAATTCATCTGCCCCGACGCCTCTGGAGGCCGGCGGCCCTGTTTCGCTCATCGTGCCGCCACATGCAAGCAACCGAAGGGGACTGCATTTTGTTGAGGCAGGGGAGGAGGTTCAACGCGGGAGCCGCAACTTTACGTGAAACGGCCTCAGTTGCGACGCAATGGATCGGTCATTAAAATGTCGAATCTGCGCTTCCCCAAGGACGCATCCTCAAGGAACAGACATGGTGCACCTTTTCCGGACTTCGCTCGGTGTGATGGCGCTCGCGGCGGCCACCGTCGGCCTTGGGGACGGGGCGCAGGCTGCCAACGGTCCGTTCCTCGCTCACCAAGCGCTTTATGACCTCAGCCTCATGAAATCGCGCTCCAACTCGGTCAACAGTGCCCGCGGCCGCATCCTCTACAATTTCACGGGGAATGCCTGCGAGGGCTATACCTCGGAATTCCGCCAGGTCTCCGAGCTCGACAGCGGCGAGGGCAAGATCACGCTCAGCGACCTCCGCTCCAATTCCTGGGAGGACGCCGCCGGCAAGAGCTACCGCTTCAACATCGAGACGCGCATGAACGAGGCGGATGCCGGCCGCGTCGACGGCTCGGCCGAGCGCGACGGCGACCACATCAACGTCAAGCTGAAGCTGCCGGCGCCGAAGACATTTACCCTCGACGGCAAGATCGTATTCCCGACTGAGCAGATCCAGCGCATCATCGCTGCGGCCAACGAAGGCAAGTCGCTGCTCGAGCTCTCCGTCTATGACGGCTCCGACGACGGCCAGAAGGTCTACAACACGCTGACCGTGATCGGCCAGCCGATCCCCGCCGACCGCGCCGCCTCGCCGGATCCGTCGACCTCCGACGAGCACATGAAATCGCTCAAGCGCTGGCCCGTCACCGTCAGTTACTTCGACCGCGAGGCCCAGCAGAAGGAGGGCGAGCAGACGCCGGTCTATGCGATGGCGTTCGAGCTCTACGAGAACGGCGTCTCCCGCCAGCTCGTGCTCGATTACAACGATTTCGTGATCTCCGGCGCGATGGGCAAGTTCGACGTGAAGGACAGCAAGCCCTGTAATTGAGGGGACTGCGCTCTCTCTTCCGTCATTGCGAGCCACCGGGTCCGCGCGCAGCGCGGCCCGATGACAGGCTCCGCGAAGCAATCCAGAATCTCTCCGCGGAGAGATTCTGGATTGCTTCGTCGCAAGAGCTCCTCGCAATGACGGGCTAGCCCTCAACACCGTCTCCCGCTACGCTCCTCCGAACCACAAACATCGGGGAGCCAGCCATGCCCAAGCTCGACCATCTCCGTCCCAGCGGCCTGCATCACAATCCCGCCTATTCCCACGTCGTCACCGCTACCGGCGCGCGCACCATCTACATCTCCGGCCAGGTGTCGGTGGACGAGGAGGGGCGGATCGTCGGCGAGGGCGATATTGCCGCGCAGACGACGCAGGTGATGCAGAATCTCGGCCACGCGCTGAAAGCGGCGGGGGCGAGCTACGCCAACATCGTCAAGATCACGACCTTCGTCGTGAACTACAAGCCGGAGCTGCGCCCCATCATCGGCAAAGCCCGGTCCGTCTTCTTCGAAGGCATGGAGCCACCGGCCTCGACGCTCGTCGGCGTCTCCGCGCTGGCCGCGCCGGAGTGGCTGATCGAGATCGAGGCGGTGGCGGTCGCGGATTGAGGTCTTTCTTGTAGATCCTATGGGTGACGGGTGGTCAGGGGTAAGTTGAGTTTGCGACCACCAACTCACCCAGAGGATCAATCATGCGCACTGATCATACTGACGCACCCGTCGGATGGGAGTATGTCACGGTTTACGTTGTTTTCGAACTGAGCAAGGCGAAGTGGCAGCTTGGGGTCGTGCTGCCTGGCGCCGAGAAGATGAGCCGTTACCGGATCGATGGTGGCGACTTGGCGGCGCTGTCGGGACTGCTTTCGCGGGTTCGGGCGAAGGCGGAGCAAGGGGGCAAGCCGGTTCGCATACTGTCCTGTTACAAGGCCGGGCTCGACGGTCATTGGCTGCATCGCTGGCTCACGGCCGGCGGGATCGTCAACTACGAGGTCGATGCCTCGAGCATCGAGGTGAACCGGCGGGCGCGGCGCGCCAAGACCGACCGGATCGATCTGGCGCAGCTGATGCGTTCGTTCCTGGCCTATCTGCGCGGCGAGCCGAGGGTCTGCAGCATGGTGCGGGTCCCCACGCCTGAAGATGAGGATCGCAAGCGGCGGACGCGCGAGCGCGAGCGCTTGCTGACGGAGCGCACCGGTCACAGCAACCGGATCAAGGGGCTGCTGCACGGCCAGGGCATCCGCGACGCCGCGCCTTTGCAGCCGGACTTCCTGTCGGGTCTCGACAAGATGCAACCGGCGACGGGCGCGCTCTGCCGCCGCACTTGAAGGACGAGATCCGCCGCGAGCATGAGCGGCTCCTGTTGGTGCACGAGCAGATCAAGGCGCTGGAAGCGGCGAATGCAGCCGCCCATCGCGCACCGGCAACCGGATCGGTGGAGGCGAAAGCCGTTCAGCTTGCCCAGCTCAGGGCCATCGGCCCGCAGCTCGCCCAAGTGCTGACCAACGAGGTGTTCTATCGTGACCTCAAGAACCGCCGTCAGGTCGGCAGTTGCGTCGGACTGACCGACATG
>NZ_PSRT01000113.1 GCF_004212635.1 Bradyrhizobium genosp. SA-3
GTCGGCGCGCAGCGCCGGGTGAGGGTTTTCTCCTCTTGGGGATTGTCCCGTTGCGGAGATACCCTCTCCCCAACCCTCTCCCGCAAGCGGGAGAGGGGGCGCAGCATCCTCGCGGGTGAAGCTCGAACTCACGCCGCAATCTTCACCGGCAGCGTCTCAAGTCCTTTGACGAAACTCGAATAGACCCGCTTGGGTTCGCCGGCCACATCAATATGGTCGAAGCGCTTGAGAATTTCTTCCCAAATAATCTTGAGCTGGAGTTCGGCTAGCCGCAAGCCCACGCAGCGGTGGATGCCGAAGCCGAAGGAGAGGTGCGTGCGCGGGCGGGCGCGATCGATGATGAAATCGTAGGGCTTTTCGATCGCCTCCTCGTCGCGGTTGCCCGAGACGTACCACATCACGACCTTGTCACCCTTCTTGATCTGCTTGCCGCGGAACTCGAAATCGGAGAGCGCCGTGCGCCGCATATGCGCGAGCGGCGTCTGCCAACGGATCACCTCCGGCACGAAGCTGTCGAGCAGATCAGGGTTTTGGCGCAGCTTGCGGTACTGCTCCGGATGCTGGCTCAGCGCGAGAAGCGAGCCCGACATGGTGTTGCGGGTGGTGTCGTTGCCGCCGACGATCAAAAGGATGAGATTGCCGAGGAAGTTCTTCGCATCCATGTCGCGCGTCGCGGCGCCATGCGCCATCATCGACAACAGGTCGCTCTTCGGCGGCTGTTCGATGCGCTCCTTCCAGAGGCGCGAGAAATAGGCCGCGCATTCCGTCAGTTCGGCCTGCCGTTCGTCTTCGCTCGCGACGAGGCCGTCGGGACCGGGAATGGTGGTGGCGATGTCCGACCAGCGCGTCAGCTTGCGGCGGTCCTCCCAGGGGAAGTCGAACAGCACCGCCAGCATCTGCGTGGTGAGCTCGATCGAGACGCGGTCGACCCAGTCGAACACCTCGCCACGCGGCAGGTTGTCCAGGCACTCGGCCGAGCGCTTGCGGATGTTCAGCGCGAGATTGTCCAGATGAGTCGGCGTGAACATCGGCGCCACGGTCTTGCGCTGCGCCGCATGCCGCGGCGGGTCCATCGAGATGAAGCTCTCGCGACGCAAGTCCGGATCGATGTCGCGGATGGTGATGCCGCCGAGCGAGGAGGCCGAGGAGAACACCGAATGATTGGTCTCGATCTCCATGATGTCGTTGTAGCGCGTCACCGACCAATACGGCCCGAACATCGAGTCCTTGCAATAGTGCACCGGATCTTCCCGACGCAGGCGGTCGAAATAGGACCAGAACGTATCGGTCCTGAACAATTCAGGATCGCCCGGATCGAACTGCTCCAGCGGCAGCGACGTGGCGCGTGCGCGAAGTGCGTCGAGCGTGGCGGCGCTCTCGATGGTCCCATGCATGACCGATCTCCCTGTGGTGAACCGCGCGTTCTCGTTGAATTCTGCGCTGCGGTATTTGATTTGCAATTACAGCCGGTTGTCTGCGCCGGGGCAAGGGAGAGTTTGCCACATCCAACCTTTGCGGGAGGTGCGTAGCCTGGATGAAGCGCAAGCGTAATCCGGGATTCGGGCCGCCACGACCACTGTCCCGGATTGCGCTGCGCTCCATCCAGGCTACGGGACAACCGATTTGCAACGTGATCCCCCTCACGCCCCTAACGGCGGAATCGTGCCAGAAACCAACTGGAATCGGGGTAAATCGAACCCGGTCATCTTGGGGATCGACTAACCTCTGATCTATAGTTTGGCCGTAGCAGATCCGCACCCCGAGGTTGCCGCCGTGAACGACATGCAATGGGCCCCCATCGGCTCCGAACCCGTCCCGCCGCCGCTGCCGCCCACGCGGGTCGATTTCACCGGCAACCGCTCCGAGTTCCGCAAATTGGTCACCAAGGGTGCCATGCTCGAACTCGTCACCTTCGGCTTCTACCGGTTCTGGCTCGTCACCGACATTCGCCGTCATCTGTGGACGAACACCGCGGTGGACGGCGATGCCGCCGAATACACCGGACGGGCTAAGGAGCTCTTGGTCGGCTTCCTGTTCGCGCTTGCGATCTTGATGCCGATCTATCTCGCGTATTTTCTTGTTGGCATCGAATTCGAGCGCTGGCAGGGCTTCGCCTCGACGCCGCTCTTCATCGCCTTCTACGCCTTCGGCCAGTTCGCGATTTTTCGCGCGCGGCGCTATCGCCTGACGCGCACGGTCTGGCGCGGCGTGCGGTTCTGGATGGACGGCTCGGGCTGGGCCTATTCGCTCCGCGCCATGCAGTGGGGTCTGCTGGTGTTCCTGACGCTCGGCCTGGCGCTGCCCTGGCGCGAGGCTGCACTCGAACGCTACAAGATGCAGCACACCCATTACGGCGATCTCACCGGCGATTTCGAAGGCGACGGCTGGACGTTCTTCAAGCGCGGCTGGTGGCTGTGGCTGCTCAGCCCGATCGCACTGCTGATCTTCCCGCTCGCGCCGTTCTTCTATGCCGAGTTCAAGGCGCGCGAATGGCGCTGGTGGCTCGACGGCATCCGCATCGGCGGCGTCAGCCTGTCCTCGCGCCTGCCTCATGACGCCTTCTACGGCCTGTACTGGAAGGTGATCGGCTGGTGGATGCTGCTCACGACCGCCTTCGCGGCCTATATGGGCGGCGGCGCCTTTCTCGTCGTCACCCTGACCGGCGTTCCGGTCGAGGAGGTGTTCGGGGCTGGCAATGCTGCCAAGAGCATCCCGATGGTTGTGACGATGGTGATCGGCTATTTCGCGCTCGCCCTTGCCGTCAATATCGTCATGCGGGTCTATCTCCAGCGCGATCTCTGGGCCAAGGTGCTGGAGACCGTCGAGGTGCACAACATCGTGGCCGCGGCGGATGTGCGTGGCAGCGGAAAGCTCGCCAGCGCGCTCGGCGAAGGCTTTGCCGATGGACTGGATGTTGCAGGATTTTGAGCCGTGAGTGAGTTGTCTGCCGAGGCCCCGGCGCAGTCCGTGAAGCCGACGATCTTCTTCGACGGCGTCTCGAGCCGCAGGCGTCAGGTGATGCTGTCGCTTGGGGACGCGCTCGAGATCGCCGAGGACGGCGAAGCGCCGGTTCGCTGGGCCTATGCCGATATCCGCCGTGCCGACGGCCCGGACGGGGTTTTGCGCTTGGCATCGACGTCAGCGCCGCCACTAGCGCGGCTCGAGATCCGTGATGCCGCGCTTGCAGCAGATCTCAGCGCGCGATGCTTGCGGCTCGACGAGCACCAGACCTCGCGCCGCGGTGTCGCAAAGATCGTGGGCTGGTCGGTGGCCGCTGCCGTCTCCATCGTCTGCGTCGTGTTGTTCGGCGTGCCGCTCGCCGCCGACCGCCTCGCGCCGCTGGTGCCGAAACCGATCGAGCGACGCATTGGCGATGCGTCCGAGGTCCAGGTCAAGACCATCTTCGGCCGCAGAGTGTGCGAGGACCCCGCGGGCAAGGCCGCGTTCACAAAGCTCGTCAACCGTCTGCGCGATGCCGCCGGCCTCGACGACGATTCCACGACTGCGGGCGTGCTCCCGAGCCCGGTGCCGAACGCGTTCGCGCTGCCGGGCGGCAAGGTGTTCGTGCTGAAGGGCCTGCTCGATAAGGCCGAAAGCCCCGACGAACTCGCCGGCATTCTCGCGCACGAGCTCGGCCATCTCAAGCATCACGACAACATGCGCGGCCTGATCTACAACGGCGGCACCTCGTTTCTGATCGGACTGTTGTTCGGCGACGTCACCGGCTCCTCGGCCGTGATCTTCGCCTCGCGCAGCGTGGTCAAAGCCTCCTATTCGCGCGAGGCCGAGACCGGCGCCGACACTTTCGCCATCGAGATCATGCATGCGCTCGGCCGCTCGCCAAAACCCGCGGCCGAGCTGATGTTCCGCATCACCGGCAAGGAAGGCGGCTCTGGTCTGACAAATATCCTCGCCAGCCACCCGCTCACCGAAGACCGCCTCGCACGCATGACCAGGGAAGATCGCCCCGCCAGCGGCCCGCCGCTGCTGACGAACAAGGAGTGGCAGTCGCTGAAGGGCATTTGCGGCGTCGGGAAGATCTAGCTCTGCTTATCGCGTCCCGTAAGCGCGGTCGCCGGCGTCGCCGAGGCCTGGCAGAATGAAGCCGTTCTCGTCGAGGCCTTCGTCGACCGCGGCGGTCCAGATCGGTACGTCCGGATGCAGACCTCGCAGCCGCTCAAGTCCTTCCGGCGCGGCGATCAGGCATGCGAGGCGGATATCCTTGGCGCCGCGCTCCTTCAGCCGGTCGATGGCGGCCACGGCTGTATTGGCGGTGGCGACCACCGACGTCACCACGATCGCCAGGCGCTCGCCGAGATCGGACGGCGATTTGAAGAAATACTCGACCGCAGCAAAGCTGTGCGGCTCGCGGTAGAGCCCGATATGGGCGACGCGCGCGGTCGGCACCAGGTCCATCATGCCGTCGACGAAGGTGGTGCCGGCGCGTAGCATCGGCACGAACACCAGCTTCTTGCCGGCGATCTTGGCCGAGTGCATCCGTGCCAGCGGCGTGTCGACCACGACGTCGGTGAGCGGCAAATCGCGCGTCACCTCGTAGCAGAGCAGCATGCCGATCTCCTTGATCAGCTCGCGAAACGACTTGGTCGAGATGGACTTGTCCCGCACCAGCGTCAGCTTGTGCTGCACCAGCGGGTGATCGACGATCGTGACGCCTTGCATGATGGGATGCTCCTGAGTTCACAAAGGCTGTGCGCGAGGCTCGTCAACCCCTCCCGCGTGCGGGAGAGGTCGGCGCAAAGCGCCGGGTGAGGGCTCTGTCCTCTTGGGGATTCTCGACTGCAGAGACACCCTCTCCCCAGCCCTGCCCCGCAAGCGGGGGAGGGGGTGCACTTGCTTTGTGGCATGCATCGCGCCCGACTGCATCATGCTCAAAAAACCGTGCCGTCGCTGATCACCTTGAGCGGCGGTGAACCATCGGGACGGCGTGCGAAGGCAATAGTGCGGCCCGCAGCCCAGGTGCCGCCTTCCAAAATGCTGGCGAGCGGCAGCGTCTCTGGCGTGCGGCCGAGCTTGGCGCGGATGCGCTCCGCCAGCCGATCGAGCAGGGCGACAGTGAGAGCGCGCCACTCGACGACGAGCAGCGAGTCCACCGCATGCGCGCGCGCAGCGTCCGCGGGATCGCGCAGGCGCAGCACCTCATGATCGACGAACAGGCCGCCATTGCGGTATTCGGCCAGGCCCGTCAGGCCGTCGATGTCTGTCACATCGAAGCCCGCGCGCTGGAGCGGTTCGATCAGCGAATAGCTCAGCCATTGCGACAGCTTGTGGAGCGGCACGAGACCGGCGGTCGCGTCATCGGCCTCGATCGCCGGATGGCGCCAGCAATCGCCGAGCGGAACTCCCGCTAGCTCGAGCCGCGATGGCCAAATCGTTCCGAGCTGGTTCAGCACTGCCGACAGGATTGCCGGAGCGGCGATGGTGCCGCCATTCGCCTGCGCCGCGATGTGATCGAACAGGCCGCCAGGCCGCGGCGTATCGTGCAGGCCGAAAATCTCCGCGCGCTGCACCATCAGTTTGCCGAGACGCCGCAGCAAATCGGTGCGTCCGTCGAGCCCGAGCAGCGGATTGGCGTCGGTCACTTGAAAAGCGGATGTGAGAGAGGTGAGGGGCAGTCTTGCAAGCACCTCCGCATCGGCCCTGAACGGCGTGCCGGCATCGCGCGAGAAGAGGCCGCCAGCGAACATGTCGAGGCTTGCGATCGCGAGCCCCTCCGACCGGCCGATGCTTTCTCCTGTCACCACGTCACGGTATCGCCACACCGCACCCGCGCCGGCATCGAGCAGCACGCTGATGATGGCAAGGTCGAACTCCGCGCGCGCCCGCGCCGCGCGATCGGGCCAGGACGTCGCGTCCGCAAGCCGCGCCCAGCGATCGACGCCGCCAAGCACGAAATGCCGCCACCGCGCATGGAAGGGAATGTCCAGCGTGGGATAGGCCTTGCGCGTCACCGCCAGCACCGCCTCCGCAACGCCGTCCATGCGGTCGAGATCGATGGTAAAATGCTGGAGCCCGCCGGCAAGGCCGATCTCGAACATCTGCGCGGCCCGCGCGCGAACCGCCGCTGCGGTGAGCAGCGCGCGCGCCTCTCGTTCCAAATCCTCCGCCATCGCGCGATCAGTATTTTTCCAGCGAACGCCCGACCACGTCGTTGACGTCCTTTTCCGGCGCGATGTCGGTCGAGTAATAGCCGGCGGCCTTCTTCGCGGCGATCTCGACATAGGCGTCGGCCGGGATCAGCTCCGGCGGGATCGGCACGCGCTCGACGATGTCGATGCCTTGCGAGGTCAGCGCGTCGTATTTCATGTCGCTCATCGACAGGAAGCGGTCGATGCGGGTCAAGCCGAGCCAGTGAATGGTATCCGGCATCAATTGCTGGAAGCGCGCGTCCTGGACGCCGGCGACGCATTCGGTGCGCTCGAAATAGGCCGCGGCCGCGTCACCGTCCTCCTGCCGCTTGCGCGCATTGTAGACCAGGAATTTCGTGACCTCGCCGAGCGCGCGGCCTTCCTTGCGGTTGTAGACGACGAGCCCGAGCCCGCCCTCCTGCGCGCCGCGCGCGGATTCCTCGATGCCATGGATCAGATATGGCCGGCAGGTGCAGATGTCGGAGCCGAATACGTCGGAGCCGTTGCACTCGTCATGCACGCGGCAGGTGATCTTGGTGCGATGGTCCGGCAGCTTGCTGACGTCGCCGAACATGTAGACGGTGGTGCCGCCGATCGGCGGCAGGAACACCTTCATGTCCGGCCGCGTCACCAGCTCGGGGAACATGCCGGCGGTCTGCTCGAACAGCGTGCGGCGCAGCTCGGTCTCGCTGGTGCCGAAGCGCTGCGCAAGGCCGGGCAGGTGCCAGACCGGATCGATCGCGATCTTGACGACCGACACGCTGCCATTGGCGTGCACGACCTCGCCGTCGGCGCGCAGCCGCTTTGCGGCCAGCGCCTCGCGGATTTCCGGCAGGTCCAGCCGCGCCCGCGTCACCGCGATGCTCGGCCTGATGTCGGCGCCTTCGGTGATCTCCCGGCGAAAATTCTCGGCGACGAGATGCCCCCAGGGATCGAGCGCGACGATTTTTGTGGGATCACTCCATTGCGGGAACGGGCCGATGGTTGCGGCCGGAAACGTGTTGGTGAGGTCGGGACGCCTGATCGGATCGAGCGCGCCGGCCGACACCGCGAGCGCCCGGTACATCGCATAGGATCCGCCATGGCTGCCGATCACGTTGCGATCCCCAGCGCGCGACACCGTGCCGATGATCGGCCCTCGGGCGCGCGCGTCCGCGGCGCCCCAATGGATCGGGAAGGCGGCCTTCCGGCCTGGCTCCGGATGGGAGGTCAGGCGGATGTGGTCGGTACGGTTCGCGCGGCTCATGTCCAGGCTCCCAAAAAGCCAACGGCCCGCCGTTCGGACGGGCCTGGCTCGGTCGCGTTGCCAGTCGAGGACACCGGCGACGCGAGCTCAATCCAACATATTGTAGCGGCCGGCGACGACAGACAAGTTAATCGTGCCGGAGGGTAGGGCCCTTTGTTGCCGAATTCCCGTCGGTCACCGCGCCGGCAGGCCCGCCGTTTGACACCACGCGCCCGCGTTGGCCGACCTCGCCGCTCTGCCCGTGCGGCCAGTTTAAGGGATTGAAATATTTTCATTTTTCATGTTTTCAAGGGGGCTGCGTCGTTTGTGCGACAGGCGTCAGGTTCTCGATAAAACGTGACAACAGCCCAATCGTACGAATCGCCCCTGCCCAGGAGACTGACATGCCCGCCGCCAGCTACATCGACCCCCGCAACGGACAGCTTTATCCGTTGGACCAGCCGCGCTGGTGCTCGGACGAGCGCACGCCGCTGCTGGTGACACCGGGAGCCGGTATCTCGCGCGAGGACATCGAGCCCCGCACGCGATCGCACTGGCGCTACCGGGCGGCGCTGCCGGTCGAGATCGCAAAGCCGATCACGCTCGGCGAGGGCTGCACGCCGTTGGTCCAGCAGAATTGGGGCGAGCTGCGGCCGTTGTTCAAGCTCGAATGGTTCAACCCGACCGGCAGTTTCAAGGACCGAGGCTCTTCCGTGATGCTGTCCTTCCTGCGCCAGATCGGTGTCAATGCGGTCCTGGAGGACTCTTCCGGCAATGGTGGCTCGTCCATGGCGGGGTTAGGTGCCGCCGGCGGCATGCGGGTGAAGATCCTCGCGCCTGCCTCGACCTCGCCGGCCAAGATCGCGCAGGTGCGCGCCTATGGTGCCGCGGTGCAGCTCGTCGAGGGTCCGCGCGAGGAGTCGGAGGCCGAAGCCATCCGCCAGTCGCACCAGACTTTCTACGCCAGCCACAATTGGCAGCCGTTCTTCCTCGAAGGCACCAAATCGCTCGCCTATGAGATCTGGGAAGACCTTGGCTTTCGCGCGCCCGACAACGTCATCGTCCCGGTCGGCGCCGGCAGCAGCCTGCTCGGTTGCGCCTTCGGCTTCCGCGAGTTGCTGAGGGCCGGCCAGATCGCAAAACTGCCGCGCCTGTTCGCGGCGCAGCCGCTCAACTGCTCGCCGATCGATGCAAGCTTCCAGGCCGGCGTGGATACGCCTGTCGCGCGCGAGGTGCACAAGACCATCGCCGAAGGCACCGCCATCAAGAATCCGCTGCGCCTGCGCGAAATCATCGGTGCCTTGCGCGAGAGCGGCGGCGGCACCGTCGCGCTCACCGAGGATGAGATCGTCGCCGCCCTGCGGCGTCTTGCGCGGCAAGGCCTGTTTGCCGAGCCGACCAGCGCCAGCGCAGCCGCCGCGCTGGACAAACTGTCCGCTGCCGGAGCCATCAAGGCGAACGAAACCACGGTCGCCGTCCTCACCGGCACCGGCCTGAAAGCCGCAACCACCGTCGCCGATCTCGTGCAGTAGGCTCCGATCTATCGAGATAGCGCGGACCATACGGGAAGAAGCTTTGGTGAGCGCGTTGAACCTTCGGCGCCCGTCGCCAGCCTCATGAAGATCGACCTTGAGCAAAGGGAGAGTTCCATGACCGCGCAGGATCCGTTTGCAGGTTTCAAGGCCATCCAGAAGGAGGCCTGGTCGCTGTTCACCCCGATGGAAGTTTTCACGACCCCGACAGCCGCCAAGCTGGTCGGTTTTGCCGGCGTTGTCGCCGGCCAAAGGTTGCTCGACGTCGGATGCGGCACTGGCGTGGTCGCGATCACGGCGGCGCGCCGCGGTGCGAAGGTCAGGGGCCTCGACCTGTCGCCGGTTCTGATCGAGCGCGCCCGCGAGCACGCGCAGCTGGTGAACCTCGATATCGACTTCGCCGACGGTGACGCCGAAAGCCTGCCCTATGGCGACAATGAGTTCGACGTGGTGCTCAGCCAGTTCGGCCACATGTTCGCACCGCGTCCGGACGTTGCCATCGGCGAGATGCTGCGGGTGCTGAAGCCCGGCGGCACCATCGCCTTCTCCACCTGGCCGCCGCATCTCTATGTCGGACGGATGTTCGCGCTGGTCGGCCGCCATCTGCCGCCGCCCGAGGGCGTGGCCTCGCCGGTGTTGTGGGGCGATCCGAAAATCGTCGCCGAGCGTCTCGCAGGGCAAGCGAAGGATATCTCCTTCGAGATGGACATATTGACGCCGTCCGCACTCAGCCCACAGCATTTCCGCCGCACCATGGAAACGACCATCGGGCCTTTGATCAAGCTCGTCGCCCAATACAAGGACGAGCCGGAGAAGCTCAAGAGCTTCCGTGCCGAGTTCGAAGCGTTGATCTCGGAATATTTCGATGCCGCCAACAACGTGATGCGCCAGCAGTTTCTGATGACGAGAGCAAGGAAGGTGTGACGAAGGCGAATGCGTCGCGGGATGGTCCGCTTGCTTATCCTCCCCTGGAGCCCTCCAGGGAGGGTAAGAAGCGCTTCACTCCTTCAGATCATTCACCCGCTTCACCCAGGCGCGCACATCCTTGAGCACGGCGGGCAGCACTGCCTTGACCTCCTGCACCGTCATGCCCGCCTTGATGCGGGGATCGTAGAGCAGGTTGAGGATGTACTGATCGTAGACGTCGAAATAGCCCATAGAGACGTTGTCGTTGAACATGGTCCAGGGCACGCTGGCTGTGTCATTGATGGGCCCGAGTGATTGCAAGAGCTCCTCATAGGCGCAGTCGAGGAAGACGAAATCGCCGTTGTCGACGGTGAGGATGACGTCGGAATGCTCGATCTCGAAATTGTCGTTCTTGCGGAAGCCGGACAGGCATTGCGGATCGAGCGAGGTGCGGATCTCGCGCGCCTTCTCGGCGCCGTAGAAGCTGGTGAGGGTGCGGTAGAGATCGCGGTCGCGGACGAGCTTGACCCGCACATTCGCCGCCTCGCTGGTCGTGGTCATGGCGATGTCGAGATGCTGCACGCGCGTGGCGATGTCGTTCACGACCTTCGCAAGCTGCGTCTTACGATCGGCGCGATCGCTCTCGGCGTACACGCGCACCGGCCCGTCGAACTTGCGGATGCGGTCGACGCGGCCGGCGAGATGGTACTCGGCGCCGAACGCCGTCTTGAGAAAACCCTCGACGATCTCGCCGTCGGTGAAGCTCTTCTTCTCGGAGCGCTGGCGCGAGGCGATCGCGGGCAGTTCACCCGCTCGGGCCGTGGTAGCGGTGTCAGGCACCAATGTGAGCGTGGCGAGCGCCAAGAGGGCGATGCGGAAGGCGGGCGCGGTCAGGTTCAATGCGCTCATCGTCGTGCGACGCTGCCGCATTCGCGTCGCGCGCACAAGTCCGCAAATTCACGCGCCCGGCGGGTTCCCGCTGTAGCGGCCTAGTTGTTCAGCACCACCACGGTGGTGCCGACCGCGACGCGGCTGTAGAGATCGGTGACGTCCTCATTGGTCATGCGGAAGCAGCCCGAGGACACCGCTTGGCCGATCGTCTCCGGCTCGTTGGAGCCGTGGATGCGATAGAGGGTCGAGCCCAGATACATCGCGCGGGCGCCGAGCGGATTGTCGACGCCGCCCTTCATGTGACGCGGCAGGTCGGGCCGGCGGGCCAGCATCTGCGACGGCGGCGTCCAGGCCGGCCATTCCTTCTTGGCGGTGATCTTGTGCACCCCGCCCCAGCGGAAGCCGTCGCGGCCGACGCCGATTCCGTAGCGCAGCGCCTGGCCGTTCTGGAGCACCAGGTACAGCCGCCGCTCGCCGGTGTTCACCACGATCGTGCCGGGGGCGTAATTGCCGTTATACATGACGGTGCTGCGGGGGACGGGATTTGCACCGGAACGGAAGAAGTTCGGGCCGCCGCCCATGATGTCGCGCGAGTCGAACTCTTCGGCGAGCGCGCCGCCTGCCATCGCCGACAGCAGTGTGATGGCGGCGATCGGCGCGGCAAAAAACCGGATCATTGTCTCCCCCAAGCAAAAAATCGATTCAATGACAGCCACAGGCCATATTTGCGGGCATTCCGCAAGCCACGGCCCCGTGAGGAACGCCATGCTTAACGATTGGCGTTACCAATCCGACAACCACGCCATTTTGCCGAAAAGAATTAGCCAAGCCGGCGCATCGTCACGCGGGGCAGGGCAGCGGTGGCGGCTATTGCTTTGACGGCACGCGCGAACAATGATTGATCGAGCGGATATTCTGGACAATGCCGGTCGTGGGAGCCTTGGAATGAACGGTGCGGAAAGCCTTGTGCGGACAATGGTCAAAGGCGGGGTGGACGTCTGCTTCACCAACCCCGGCACCTCCGAGATGCATTTTGTCGCAGCGCTAGACCGCGTGCCGGGCATGCGTTGCGTGCTCGGCCTGTTCGAAGGCGTGGTGACGGGCGCCGCCGACGGCTATTTCCGCATGAAGGGCACGCCGGCCTCGACGCTGCTGCATCTCGGCCCCGGCCTCGCCAACGGCCTTGCCAATCTGCACAACGCCAAGAAGGCCAATTCCGGTATCGTCAACATCGTCGGCCAGCATGCGGTCTACCACATCGGCTACAACGCGCCGCTGACCTCCGACATCGAGGGCCTGGCCCGGCCGATGTCGTCCTGGGTGCGCACCTCGCCGGATTCCAAATCGGTTGCCGCCGACGGCGCCGCGGCGATTGCCGCCGCCAAGAGCGCACCGCCGCAGATCGCGACCCTGATCCTGCCCGCCGACACCGCCTGGAACGAGGCCGACGGCATCGCCGAGGTTCCGGCCGAGCAGCAGCGGGCGAGCTATTCGCCGCAGGCGGTCGAGCAGGCCGCAAAAATCCTGCATCGCGACGGCGAGGGCACGCTGCTGCTGATGACCGGCAGCGCGCTGAGCGAGCACGGCCTGGCACTGGCCGAGCGCATCGCCGGCAAGACCGGCTGCACGGTGATGGGCCCGACCTTCCGTCCGAAGATGGCGCGCGGCCGCGGCCGTTTCTCGATCGACCGCATCCACTACGTCATCGAGAACGCGCTGCCGATGCTGGCAAAATTCCGTCACATCGTGCTGATCGAGTCCGACGATCCCGTGGCGTTCTTCGCCTATCCGAACAAGCCGAGCATGCTCAAGCCCCAGGGCTGCGAGGTCCATCGCATGACCTCCTGGGGCGAGAACTCGGTCACGGCGCTGGAAGCGCTTGCCGGCGCCGTGAAGGCCAGCGCTAGGGACGTCAAGCCGCAGGCTTTGCAGGAATTGGTCAAGCCGACCGGCGCGCTCACCTTCGCCTCGATCGCGCAGGCGATCGCCTGTGCGATCCCCGAGAACGCGATCATGGTCGACGAATCCCTCACCACCGGCCGCGGCTTCTTCCCGCCGACGGCGGCGGCCGCCCCGCACGACTGGCTCCAGAACATGGGCGGCTCGATCGGCTTCTCGACGCCGTTGTCGATCGGCGCCGCGATAGCCTGTCCGGACCGCAAGGTGATCACCATGGTCGGCGACGGCAGCGCGATGTACACGATCCAGTCGCTGTGGACGCAGGCGCGCGAGAACCTCAACATCGTCACCATCGTGTTCGCCAACCGCATCTACCAGATCCTGCGTGGCGAGTTCGACAATGTCGGCGCCGGCGAGCCCGGCCAGCGCGCCAACGACATGCTGCGGCTCGATCGGCCGACGCTGGATTTCGTCGCGCTGGCGAAGGGCATGGGCGTGCCCGGCCGTGCCGTCACCAATGCCGACGAGTTCAACAAGGCGTTGGCCGAAGCCGTCGCCGAGCCCGGTCCGCGCCTGATCGAAGTTCAGATGTAGGGCATCAACAGGCGGAGCGCCGTGAGCCCGGAGGCACGATGCAGACCGAGCTGAACAAGGTGATCGCGGCGCTCCGGGACTTCTACGCGCAGGAAGCATTCCTGTTCGAGAAGGACGTCGGCGAGCGCGCAATCACGCACCGCTTCGCCGTGCATCTGGAGAAGCAGTTCTCCGGCTGGTCAGTGGACTGCAATTACGACCGGCTCGGCGAGCGCACGCTGCATCTGCCGCACGGCACCATCATCTCGACCGACGACCATCTCGGCAAGTCGATCTATCCTGATGTCGCCGTGCACCAGCGCGAGATCCCGAACAACCTGCTCACTGTCGAGATCCGCAAGGCGAGCAATCACACCCCGCTCGAGCACGACCAGCACAAGCTGAGGGCGCTGACCGACGTGCATGTCTGGTTTCCCTATTGGATCGGCTTGCTGCTGGTGCTGGACAGGCAGCACGTGACGATGTCGGAGGTCTATGTCAGCGGCCTCGTCGATGAGGCGCTGTCGCGCTGGTTCGCGACGCGGCTGGAGGAGACCGGCCTCGGAATTCGCGCATAGAGCGCGATGAGATCGGGTTAATCACTTGCCACATAATAGGTGCTCTCCCTCTCCCGCCTGCGGGAGAGGGCTGGGGAGAGGGTGTCTCCACAATGGGACACTCCCGATGACGAAAGAGCCCTCACCCGGCGCGCGGGACGATGCTGCGCATCGCCCGACACGCGCCGACCTCTCCCGCAAGCGGGAGAGGTTAGCGGAGCCCGCGGCGCTTCAAGCGATTCAACCTGAAGCCATCGCGCTCTAGAGGCATGCGGCCTGCGCGATCACGCAGGCCGCGTTCTCGTCAGTGATAGTACGGCTGCGAGTACGCGTAGCGCGGGTTGATGCCGCAATAGGCCGACGTGCCGGAGGCGGTGGCGGCGCATTGTTGATAGCTGGCGAACTGGCAATTGCCGGGATAGCCCCAGTGGCGGCCTTGCAGGCAGTATCTGTCGTTTGCGGCCTGAGCCGGCGCCGCCGACAATGACGCGGCGATCAAGGTTGCGAACGATGCAAGGGTGAGGATAGTGCGACGCATTTCAAATCTCCTTCGAGCATGGTGGAACGGCCGTGCCTTGGCGTTCCCGTGGCCTGTCTGACGCAGGGTCATGCTGTGTTGGTGTCCGCGACGCGGGATGCGTTCGAGGTGAGATACATCGTGACGCAGCCGGCGCCGGACAATGTGATCTCCACCACAGTTCGCGCGTGGGTTCCTGACCTATTCTCAACGACCTTGCACGCCTCGATCCCGTGGGACTAGGCTTGCCTCATTCGGATCAGGCATTTTGGAGGTTCTGATGCAGAAATCGTATTTGCTGGCTGCGACGGCAGCCCTGGTGCTCATGATGCAAACGCCGCTCGCGCTGGCGCAGAGCGCGCCGGCCGCCGGCGGAACCGCTGCACCGGCCGCGACAACCGCTGCGCCGGCCGCCACTACGGCACCGGCTGCGACCACCGACACCTCGAGCCAGCCGACCGATTCCAAGAAAAGCGCATCGAAGAAGCCGGCGAAGAAGAGGATGACGCGGCAGCAGGAGATCGATCATTCGATCGACACCGGCACCGTTCCCGCGCGCTACCGCAGCTCGGTGCCCAAGCAGTACCAGCAATACATTCCGTTCGATAAGCGGTAGCGGATCGCATGGCGGCGCGACCGGATCAGCGGCTGCGTCGCCGTTGCCCATTGCAGGATGGCCTTGGCCATGGGATCCAACCACATACATTGTGCCGCGCGGTGCTAGCGAGAGCGTTTTCGAGCGAAGTGGATACCGGTTCGCGTGAAGAAAACGCGTCAAAACAAGAATCTGGAGCTTCGGTTCAATCAGAACCGGTAATGCGCTAGAGGCTTAAGTCCGGGGGAAGGAATGAGTGACGACGGGAAGGATGCTGGCCTTGTGGCCATGATCACCAGCATCCTTGGAGGCAACAAGCGCGCGGACGTCGTGACGCCGCCGCCGCTCACCGAGGCTCCTCCGACAGCGCCGACGAGCGGGTTCGAGGCGGTCGAGCCGTCCAGCACCGATGCGGAGCCGGCGGAGTCTGAGCCGTCGCCCGAAGCCGTACCAGCCGAGACCAAGCCGGTCGTGCCACCTCCGAAAATCGCCACCACACGAGACGGCAAGAAATTGCTGCCTGCGGAAGCGATTGCCGATCTCGTGCTTGGTGAATTGCGCAAGCTGGAGAATTTTCCGGCGACCGGCGTCTCGGTCACAGTCTACGGTTACAGGCACTGGAACGCCATGATCACCTTCGCGCCGTTCTCGACCACGTTCCAGAATGCGACCCGGTTCCGCCAGGCCCTGCCGGACCTCGTCTTCAAGCTGCGCCGCTTCGTCGAACTTGAGATATAGTCAGGGCAATCGGCGGGCGGCGCGAGCGCCGCGCCATTAGCCAAAACAAGTTCGACAGGATTCTGAAATTGAGCGTCGCCTTTACCAAGGAAGAGAGCGCCGAAACCGCGTCCGAGACGCTGTTGCCGGATCGCCCGATCTCGCCGCATCCAAACCTCGTGACGGAAAAAGGCTTGCAGGCGTTGCAGAGACAGCTTGCCGAGGCGCGCGAGGCCTATGAAGCCGCGCAAGCCATCGAGGACGTCAACGAGAAGCGCCGGCAATCGGCGGTGCCTCTGCGCGACGCCCGCTATCTGACGGAACGGCTGCGCACGGCGCAGCTCGTTCCCGATCCGAGCTCAACCGACACAGTCGCCTTCGGCAGCACGGTGACCTTCAGCCGCGCCGACGGCCGCGTGCAAACCTATCGCATCGTCGGCGAGGACGAAGCCGACCCGAAGGCCGGCTCGATCTCCTTCGTCTCGCCGGTCGCGAGATCGTTGATGGGGAAGGCGGTTGGTGATGTCGTGGGATCGGGGACGCAGGAGATCGAGATCTTGTCGATCGCGTAGCGGGCGCAACGTGTGTTGGCCCCCGCCTAGACCTGCGGGAGCTCAACGCCCGTCAGCTTGCCCAGTTTTGCGATGAGGTCCTCCTGAAATCCCGGGTCCGTCGCCGCATCGGCTGGCTCCTCCTGCCGCAGGTGATGCCAGTAGCGCCCGCTGACCAGGGCCGCGGAATCCTCGCTCACCGCCAACCAGGTCTGAGTCCGTTGTCCGGTATCGAGATCGACCGGGGCGCTCGCGCCACCCATCTTCGTGCGCACCCATCCGGGATCGACGGCGTTGCTGAGGACGTTGGGCCAGCGCCGCGCCAACGCGAACGCCAAGGCGACCACGTGCAGCTTGCTCTCGGCGTAGGCCTTTGCCGAATCCCAAGCCCGTCTCGTCCAGTCGGGGTCATCCAGCGAGCCCTCTCCGCCGCGGTGCAGTCCGCTGCTCAGGTAGATCAGTCGGCGGGGCCGCTCGATCAGTGCCGTCAGCATGTACGGGGCAAGAGTGTTGATCGCCAGCGTGCTCGCATGGCCTTCCGGAGTCGAGCCGCGGCTCCGCTGGGTGTAGACGCCGGCGTTGTGGATGATCGCATCCATGCGGCCGATCGCATTGACTTGGTCCGCGATGCTCCTCGTCTCAGCGGCATTTCTGAGATCACCGGCCACCATTCCGGCGGCACGCGACCTGAGCGCGCCAAGCGCTGCGGCGCGATCGACTGATCGCGCGTGCAGCACCACGCGGTGACCTTGATCAAGGAGGGATTGTGCCGCCGCCCGGCCGAGGCCGTCCGTGCTGCCCGTGATGAATACGATCGCCATGCGCTGTTCCTCCGGATTTCTGGATGTACTCTGCAGCGCCCGCGCATCACTTCCGATATTGCTCGTCGCTCACCTTCTCCAGCCAATCCACGTTCTTGCCGCCGGAGGACTCCTGGATCGCGATGTGGGTCATCGCCGTCGTCGGCGAAGCCCCGTGCCAGTGCTTCAGTCCGGGCGGGAACCAGACGACGTCGCCGGGGCGGACTTCCTCGACCGGGCCGCCCTCGCGCTGAACCCAGCCGAGTCCGGCCGTGATGATCAGCGTCTGTCCGAGTGGGTGCGTGTGCCAGGCGGTGCGGGCACCGGGCTCGAACGTGACTTGGCCGGCCCCCGTGCGGGCCGGATCCTGCGCCTGAAACAGCGGATCGATGCGGACGCTGCCGGTGAACCAATCTTGGGAGCCCTCCTGCGAGGGCCGAGACCCGTTTCTCTTGATGTCGATTTCCATTTGAGCCTCCTTCTGTGCTTCGGACGCGCGCGCCTGCACCCTCTGAATTCCGAGAGTGGCGGCGGCGCTGCCGGCGATGAGTACGTCCCGTCGTGTGATCACGGTGTGTCTCCGCTCAGCGCGGACGCTTCTCGATGACGTCCTTGATCACAGGCGCCGCGGAGAATGCATTGGGCCAGCCGGCATAGAAGGCGAGATGGCCGAGCACCTCGCCGGCTTCCTCTCGCGTCAGCCCATTGTCCATCGCGCGGTTCAGGTGATAGGTGATCTGCGCGACCTGGCCGGTTGCGATGAGAGCGCTCACGGTGACCAGGCTGCGGTCGCGCGGCGCCAGCGCCGGCCTGAGCCAGAGATCCCGGAACAGCACGTCCGTCGTGTACTGGACAAGGCTTGGTGTGATTTGCCCGAACTGCTCTGCAACCCGCGTCGCCCGCTGCTTCTCCGCGACCTCATCCAGCGGCAGCTGCGGCCCCGAGACCGCCGGCAGCTGATCGGCCCCGATGTTGCGGCTCCTAAACACCTCCCACGCCGCCGGGATCGCATCCATCGCGTTCGCCCAGCCGGTGTAGAAGGCCAGATGCGTGATGATCTCCGATATCTCCGACGGCTTCACGCCGCTGTCGAGCGCGAGGTTTAGGTAGTACGGCAGCTCGACGGTTTGATCGCGCGCGATCAGCGCGGCGACGGTGACGATGCTGCGATCCCGCCGCGAAAGCCCCGGTCGCTTCCAGAGATCGCCGAGGACGAATTTTTGTGCATAGCCTTCGAGGGCGGGAGCGACGTCGCGGACGTCTTCCGGCTTTGGCATTGGATTTACTCCTGCGATGGACGTCTGTCCGGCGGCAGCGCCGGCGAACAGACACAATGAAAGCAAGGTCGCTGCGAGCATCCTCATGACGCGGTTCCTCCCAAGCTTGTCGGGTGCGCCATCAGCCACAGCGCGACCAGGGCGGCACAGAGCACGGTCACGGCGCTGACGAGAAAGACGACGTTCAGTCGCGCGCCGCTCGCGATCAATCCGAGTGCCGGACTCGCGAGCCCTTGCGCGAGATCCAGGAACGCCGTGTAGGCGCCCATGGCGAGGCCGCGGCTGTGCATGGGAACGCTGCGCACGGCTTCGACGCCGAAGCCTGGATAGACCAGCGAGAAGCCGAAGCCGGTGAGCGCGGCGCCGGCGAGCGCCATCTCGGGCCGCATGGCAAGCCAGATCAGCGCCTGGCCGGCCGCCTCGATTCCCGCGCAGACTAGCGCGACCTTTGCTCCGCCGAGCACATCGGCCACATGGCTGAAGAATACCCGGGCTAGGATGAAGGCGACGGCGTAAGCGGAATAGGCCAGCCATCCGTTGGCCCATCCGCGATTCGCGAACAACAACGCGGCGAATGTGGTGACCGCGCCGAAACCGACACTGCCGAGTGCCGAGCCCAAGCCCGGGAGCCAGACGGCACCGAGCACCTCGGCGAACGAGGTGCGGGTTTGCTGGTGGAGGGGAGGGACCGCGGGGAGCCGGACCACGAGCAGGAGCGTCAGTAATGGCGCGACTACGGTGGCGATCGCGACCGCAGCGAAGCCGTAGGCGGCGTAGAGCGCGGATCCCGCGGGCGCGCCGATCGCGAAAGCCGCAAACATCGCCGAGCCGACCCAGGCGATGACCTTGCCGGTGCTGCCGGAATCGGCGAGCGTCAGTCCCCAGCTCACCGCAGCGGTGATGATGAAACTCTCGGCCGCGCCAAGCAGGCCACGGCCGAGCAGCAGTATGGAGACCGACGCCAGCGGGGTCTCGGCGAAGCCGAGAGAAGCCAGATAAAGCAGTCCGGAGGCCGCGGCAGCGAGCAGGCCGACGACCACGCCGCGCTTCGCTCCGCTTCTATCCGAGAAGTGGCCAGCCCACGGCCGCGAGATCAGCGAAGCGGCGAACTGGCTGCCGGCGACGAGGCCGACCACGAAGGTGCCCAGGCCAAGCCCATCGTGGACGTGGAGCGGAAGGACCGGCATCGCGACGCCGACGACCAGGAAGGCAACGAACACCACTCCCATGATCGGCATCAGGTTGGCGACGCCGCGCGGCGCAGCGGCCGCTCGAATGGTTGTTACCGACATGCGAGCCCAGAGCTCCTGCTTCGTCGGCGCACGCGATCGGCGCCTTCCGGGTCGCTGACGCCGTTCGGGAGCTTGATTGCTTCTGTCATAGGTCTTTGCCTTCGTTCTGGAGCTGTCCTGCTGCCCGATGGCTGATCCGAACCTAAGACTTCCGCAGCTGTCCGATTAGGTGATAGATTTCGAATGCGGTCATTAGCCGGGCTTATGAATGAATCGAGAGGATGCGAGCGATCTCCTCGCCTTCCTCGCAGTGGCGAGGGAGCGCAGCTTCACACGCGCCGCGGCAAAGCTCGGCATGACGCAATCCGCGCTCAGTCAGATCATCCGGAATCTGGAGGAGCGGCTCGGCGTGCGATTGTTGAACCGGACGACGCGGAGCGTCACACCTACACAGGCTGGAGAACGGCTGTTTCTCAGCGTGGGTCCCAAATTCACCGAGATGGACGCCGATCTCGCTGCGCTCAGCGAATTGCGCGAGAAGCCTGCCGGCACCATCCGGCTGACGGCGACGGAGTTTGCCGCCGCCGAGATCCTGCTGCCGGCGCTCCGGAAAATCCTGCCCAAATACCCGGACATCCATGTCGAGGTGATCATCGACTACGGGCTCACCAACATCGTGGCGCAGCAGGTTGATGCGGGCATCCGCCCCGGCGAGCTCGTCGCCAAGGACATGATCGCCGTGCGTGTCAGCCCCGACCTCCGGATGGCGGTGGTCGGGTCTCCTTCATACTTCGCCGAACGCAGGCGACCGAAGACGCCGCAGGATCTGACTCACCACAATTGCCTCAACCTCCGCCTGCCGACGCACGGCGGCAGCCTCTATGCCTGGGAATTCGAAAAGAACGGGCGCGAGCTCAATGTGCGGGTAGAGGGCCAGCTCGTGTTCAACAGCGCGGGCCTTCTGCTGGACGGAGCGTTGAAGGGGCTGGGCCTTGCCTACCTCACCGAGGGACATGTGCAGTCGTACCTGTCCCAGGGCCGTCTGGTCCGCGTGCTTTCGGATTGGTGCCCGCCGTTCTCGGGATACCATCTCTACTATCCCAGCCGGCGCCAGCCTTCGCCGGCATTCTCGCTGCTCGTCGAGGCGCTCCGATATCGCGGCAGGTAGAACGGCGCGGCTGGCTCCTCCGTGTCTTGCCTCTCTCCGGATGCTGCCATCCTGGCGGTGTTTTGAGGATTGCGTGGGCAAAGGGGGCCTTGTGCTGATATCGATGGTCTCCACTGTGTCCGCGAAACAGAGTTCGGTGGCTGGATGAGACGGTTTCTATCGGGAGCATTGCCGTTTTACGCGCTGGCGGGATTGGCCATGTGCATGTACCTCGTCTTGTACAAGACGAACCTGTTCGACTTGAATGCAATCATCCAGGATGCGACCGGTTCACCATGGTTTCCGGTCTTCATGTTTGTCTGCGTTCTCGCCGAATCGGTCTTCCCGTATTTTGGCTATTTTCCCGGAACGGCCCTCATCCTGATGTCCGTGGCGCTCAATCCGAAGTTCGCGGATGTCTCCGTTCTGATCGTGGCGTGGCTCGCCATCATCGTGGGCGCCGTCTTAAGTTACGGACAGGCTCGTTTTTTCAGACCGCTGTTGCAGCGGGTTGCCTCCAGAGCGGCACTGAGCCGATGTGAGTCCTTCCTCGACGCCTATGGTGCTTACGCGCGCGTTGCCTTGTTCGTTCATCCCAACGCTTGCGCGATGTATTTTACGGCACTCGGACTTCTCGGCCGGAACCTGACGCGAGAGCTCGCCCATCTTTGCGTCGGTGCAGCGGCCTCTGTGAGCGTTCTGTTCGTCGTCGTGACCAGACTTGTGTCGTCTGTAGGCGCCACCGATGATGGGGAATTGCAGGTGCTGCTGGCGGCAGGACTGGTCGCCATCGGGACCCTCGTCGGTCTCTATGCGGCGTGGCGGCGGGATCGGGCGGCTTGAGGCGGTCTCGCTTCTTGCTCCGTCATTGCGAGCGCAGCGAAGCAATCCAGAGTCTTTCCGCGGAGGGATTCTGGATTGCTTCGCGGAGCCTGTCATCGGGCCGCGCTTTGCGCGGACCCGGTGGCTCGCAATGACCGGCTCAGCAACTCTCTCCCCCGATCATGCCATCCTACCCCTGTTTTGCCCGACGCGTCAATTAAAATTCGGAAAATGCGTAACCCCTTGTTTCCGCTCGTGTCGGCTACTGTGCATGGGGTTGTTTTCGCATTTTTGATTGAGACGGGCCGCCGAACGCCATCAGGCGTCGACGATCATCCGCAATCGGCAGGGTTCAGGAGGATGGATGGTGGGCGCACAAGGGATCGAACCTTGGACCTCTCCCGTGTGAACCACAATCCGTAGACCTGAGCCAACCAAATCCGGCCATAGTTGAGATGTAAAAATGCCTTTAGTTGATGGGGGTTATGGACCAGTAAGGCCATAAGAGCCCATAGGTGGCCTTGCTACATTTTGTATGCCCCCGTTGTGCCCGCCATGGATTTTCCCTTGGGGCACAAAAACGGGGGAGGTCTGAGACCCGGTGCTGTTCGAGGGCTGACCGCTCCTTGCGGGGCACACCCGGGCACAGAGAGAGGGAAGGGATCATGACGGAGCCGGCAAACCAGCTGACACTCACCGATGCGATGATCCGCAACGCAACGCTGCCGCCGGGTAAGGCGCAGCATTATCTCCACGACGACAAGCTGCCCGGCCTCGCCCTGCGCATGCGCGCCACCGGCGGCCGGACCTGGGTCTACCTCTTCACCAAGCCGGGGGTGAGGGGGACCCAGCGCAAGACCCTCGGCGCGTGGCCCAAATATAATGAGAAGGCCGCGCGCAAGGCCGCCACCATCGCCGCAGGCGAGGTCGTCAAGGGCTTGGACCCGAACGATGCGAAGCGCGAGGCGAGGCGGCAACAGGCAGCCCAGAAGCAGCGCACCACGCTCGCGACCCTCATTGTTGAAGATGGTCCCTACCAGACGTCCCTGACCGAACGTCAAGTCGTCAACTGGAAGCCAGCAATGTCGGCGCTGCGGCGCGGGCTCAAGGATCACGCCGAAAGCGGTGTGGGGGACCTGACGCGACGGCAGATCATGGCTGCGGTCGACAAGATTGCCAAGACCGGCAAGCGCGGTGCAGCTAGGGACTTGCGCAAGCACGTGCATACCTTCCTCGAATGGTGCGTCGGCGAAGGTTACGTCGAGCACAACGTGCTCGCCGGTTATCGCGCGCCCAAGGAAACCCGCGCGCAAAGGGTCGGACGCCGAACGAAGGGCCGCGCGCTGACCGATGAGGAAATCATCAAGGTCTGGGATGCATGCGGCAAGCTCGGGGCTTTCGGTCTCTTGGCGCGCATGTGCCTGCTTGGTGGCCCGCGCCGCAGCGAGCCTACCATGATCGAGTGGCGAAAGCACATCATGGACGACCGTGTCACCTTCGATGCGGCGTGGACCAAGATGGGGTTGCACCACGATGTACCGCGCACTCACCTAGTTGACGAGGTGCTCGCGGCCGCGAAACATTTCCAGCGGGCAACCTCCGACTATGTCTTCCCATCACCAAAGACCGGCGGCCAGATGTCCGGCTTCACCAAGATGGTCAATCGCCTGGTCAAGGAAGCGAGCGTCGCCAAGTTCACCATGCATGACTTAAGGCGCAGCTTGCGCACCATCATGTCGCGTTGCGGCTACGACAACGAAATCCAGCGGCTGTGTGTTGGGCAAAAGCCAAGCGGAATTGATCAGGTCTACAATCACGACGAACAGTGGATCATCCGCAAGATGGCGTTCGAAGCGGCCCACGACTACATTGCCGAATTGGTCGGCGCGAAACGGGTCGGCAAAATCGTGCGCCTTCAGCGGACGAATCCGCTTGACCCGATCAAGGCCGAGCTCCTCGGCCGTCTCCGTGAGCATTATGCGGCTGAGGCGTCCTAGTGGTCCTATCGCACTTGGCCAGATAGTCGCGCACCGCATCGACACGATAGAGGGGCCGGCCATCGACGTAGCGCCACTTCAGCGGGTGGTTTGGATCGCGCCGCCACTGTTCCAGCGCTCCGGGCGTGCGCCGGATGATCGCGGCCGCCTCTAATGCCGTCAAATTAGAGCTGCTCGGCAGTGTATCGATATCGAACGTCGCCGGTGGCGGCATGCCACGGTTCTTGCGACGCCGCTTTGTGGCAGGCGGCACCTTGATGTCGTCCGGCGACCCAAGTGTCTCGATCCGAGTCTTTCCGTCCTTGCCGCCCATGCCTCAGCTCCGAACCATGATCGGTCCAAGGCAATAAGATCCTAGCCTTCTCAAGCAAGAAAGAAATCTAAAGCGCAGTTATGGCTGCTGGGTAGCTGTGGCGTGCAAATAGGACGAGTCGCTCCCTTTGCTGAGAGGTCGAAGCTGCCTGCGGTCTGGCGCCGATCGGGATCCCAAAATATTGATGGACCTCGCATCTGGGGTCAATGTTAGCCGAAAATGATTGGTTTGGTTGTCGATACGGACAGCGCTCGGGAGGACATCGACCTCAGCCAACGCCTGGTCCATGTCCATGTTTCACTCGGGGGTAGCAGTTGCCTCGGCAGAGCCTTGAGTCTGGCCTTTCGCTTCCGCACTTTTGAGATACTCATTCATTAACTCGATTGAAGTCTCCATCCGACAGTCCAGGTAAGGCTCGAAGTTGGAGACCAACTCCTGGATCTCGTCATCGGACATGCCCATCGCACCAAGCAGACAAATCTCAAGGAATAGGTGCGCTTTTTCTTTCAAGACGACTGCGTCGTGCGACCACAGGAAATTTTTTGTAAGCGTCTTCTTCCCTCCATAGTGCGTGAGGAAGTTTCGAGCGTCTTTCAACAGACCCATGTCATCGTCGCCGCGACGAAATAGCGGCGTGAGACTTTTCGGGTAGAGAGAGAACAGCTGCTTTAGCCGATCAAGGAGTGTCACGGCTCCAACGAACTGGATACCGTCGCTCAATTCCTTCTGCAACGAGGGATCTAGCGTCTTTGGAATTGCACCACGCAGCGCCTTAAGCGTTGCTTTTCTTGTTGCGTCGTCGGGAAAACGGTCTGCTTTGTAGAGCTCGCGATGCAGCACCTCCAAGGCTTGCAAGTAAGTTAAGAGGTTCGTATGCACATACACGGAATCTTGATAGGCCGCGCCGGAAAAGATCAAGATGGCGAGGTCGATCTGATCGTGCTCTTGCCTCCAGCCTCTCAGGCGTTCCTCGATCTTGTCGCTGAACGTCGATTGACGGAACAGAGCATCTCGCTCCCTGCGGCGACGCAGCTCCGGAATCTTGCGCCCAGACAGAAGAAGACCGAAACGATCGTAGCCCCGCGATGTGCGGCGCAGCAGATAGACCTCGTCGATATACGATGCTTGCCGAAGACCAAAAGTTAAAAAGCTCTGCCATATGTGCAGTTCTTGAACCGTCGTTTTGATCGACAGCGCAGCCGGAAAGACCAGCTCGATGGTGTTCCGTTCCTTCAAGGTCACTTGCTTAGAGTTCTCGAATTGGCGCGGCCCTGCATACTCGGAAAGAAAGCGCAACGTGCTCCCGTTGCCTAGGTCATATCGTGGCGTCGCCCGTTCTTGAAAGGCAACGGTCAGGCTCCCGGTTGCCAACTCGTTTGGTGTCGTATTCTCGTGGCGGCCGGTAAATCCAGTCGCGTCGCACCATTCATCTAGGCCCGTAAGCTTGAAGATCGTACCGTCGAATCGCGTCTGATCCTGACTTACGAGGTGTCCGCCAACAAGCAGCGTACGCGTGGCGTATTTTCAAAGGTAACACTAACGAATTCCATGGCGATTTTCTGCGCGCGAAGCAGCAGATAAATCAGTGGAAAGCTTGGTTTCTTTCGGACCAGAACAAATCTGGCTTCTTGGCAACAGTCAGCGCCGTCCAGGTCCCACAGCATATGGCCCGAAATCCGACCTACAACAAATATGTTCTCGTCTTCGGTCGTCGAGCAGAATACGCGGGCAACGAAGATCGTAGGCGGCTTGTGAAGGCCGCCGAAACTGACGATTTCAAGATCATCACGTTCGACAGTCTTGCGGAGGGTCTCAGCCAAAAAAAAGAGCTCACAGTTGGTAGTCGGCATAATCAATTCATCGATATCCTTGCTGACGAGATCACGGATGCGGGGATGTATGCGTGGATGGAGCCGACGCAGCTTCGCGTGAGCAAAGCGCTCCACGAAAGGCTGAGAAAGGGTGGCTCCAATCATTTCGTCCTCGGCAATGATGGCCAGCGGCAAGAAGCGCTCAGCCGCGCCGCTTCGCTGGTGCGGGTTCGGCCTAACTGATCTTCGTTCCGCGCAGCGTCGAAACAGCAGGCCGGCGAGCCGATCATGACCTTTCGTTGTAGAGGGTAAGGGTGTCGCCTGAAACGGCCAGGCTCGAAGCAATCGGCTTCCAGCAACTTATTGAAATACAGCGGTTTTTCTGTTGGTGCCTCGTGGGATCCTGGAAACGCCGAATGGCCGCCCCGCGTTCTCCCCAAAAAATATGCGTCGTTCCGGCAGCGTGGGCTAGAGTTGCGCGCGGGCAATGTGCGTAATCCAGAGTTGAATACTGGAACCGCTATGGGTTGGGGGGAAGAGTGCCATTCGCGGATTGGTGTGAAGAACAGGAAGAAGCCGTTGGCGACCACAACCTCACAGTCCTGACGAGCATAGCCGCAAGCCGCGAAGTCGGCCGGGACGCGACCGCGCTTTGTGTCCCGACACACTACGCGTCTGAAGAGCGAATCGCGGATCTACTTCAGCGCCTTGGTAAGACGGCGTCTGCCGCGTTCATTAAGCAAAAACTTCCGGAAGGATCCCGTATCCGATCCGGCGATCTCGGCGAAATACTGGCCACGGAATACGTCGCCGAAAAGATGACATTCACGGTGCCCGTCAAGCGCTTGCGTTGGAAGGACCATCGCGAGATGGCGATGCGCGGTGACGATGTACTGGCAGTCCGCATTCCGGACGATGGCAACCCTCTCGACTTTCTAAAGGCAGAATCAAAAAGCCGTGCGCAGCTTCAAACAGATGTCGTCGCTTCAGCCAGAACATCCTTGAATGCCGACGGAGGCCTGCCATCACCTCACGCTCTGGCGTTCGTTGCTGACCGCTTGCGCGAACTAGGGCAAGTCGCGCTTTCCAATAAGATTGACGACGCCCAGCTCGCCGATGGAATTCTTCCCGATCAAGTCTGCCATCTATTGTTCGTATTCACTGGTAACGACCCGACGAATTTTCTTCGCACAGATCTCCAGCAGTATGCCGGTAGGATGGAGCAATTTAGCGTGGGCCTGAGAATTGCCGACCACGCGCAGTTCATTGAGGACGTTTACGAGAAGGTGATTGCCGATGGCGACAACGGTTGAGGAACTGCAAAACAGTATCCGCCAAGCCGTCGGCCCCGGCTTCCGCGCCCGATTGCTCGACCGCGGCGAAGCCAGGTCCATGATTTGGCGAGACGGCGTCCTTCCGCTCGGCTCCCCGGCATTCGCTCAGACACTGTCGTATGACCTGCTGTCCTATGCCTATTCGCTGCTTGGGATGGGTTTGCGCCTGAAAGAAGCAGGCGGCGACCAAGTAATCGCGCGCCAAGCCTTCGAATACGCAGGCATGGCCCTCGAAAGCGTTCTTCTTAAGGGCGAGCGTACCGATGACAGCAGCTTTCACTACATCGTGGCCGCCGGCGCATATCACCTGGGCCGGTTCTCCGCGCGCGCCTTCTCGCTTTTGTCACACGGACAGCGCGATGCTTCGTTCTCTCCAATAGAGCGATGCCTGGCCAGCCTCGTCCTTCGGGACTTGGCTACGCTGGAATCTGAAATTCTTGCGTGGCGCGGAAGGCCCCGGCACGGATGCCAGCATAGCGCAGTCTCTCCAAGATGGGTGGGATGCCGCAACGGAAGATGAGCCGCCAGATCCCGAAGAAGGCTCTTATGTTGTCGATGCGCTCGGCGCCGCCATTATCGATAACTTCCTTGCCGGGATGGGTCTTTTCCTCTTCGCGGTCGAACGCGGTGAGCAGGAATATATCGCCCAGGCAGTCGAGCGCCTCCGCGTTGGATTGCAGATATGCGCTGAAGTAAATCTACTGCCTCAATGGTGGGCTTACCGCCTCGCTATAAACATCATCGATGACGTGTGGTCATCCAGTTTCCATGCACGTCTCCCGTTGCTGCCGAACACACCCGATGAGGTGCGCTGGGCGGATCTCAGAAAACTGTTTATTTCTCTTTTGTATCGGCGACCACGCTCCGAAATCGACC
>NZ_PSRT01000114.1 GCF_004212635.1 Bradyrhizobium genosp. SA-3
TCACAGGACACGCACATATGACCAGCTTTATCAAAGTTCTTGTTAGCATCGTAGCCTGAGTCGCGCAGATTCCGCCTATAAAGTGCCGAAGCAGGCTGTTCGCCAACACTACCGCCTGCTGGAACACCAACAGCCGCCATGCTTGTCGGCTACTTCCCCCAGACGAAAAGCGCACTAAGTGGACCGGAGCGCGCGGAAAAGCTGCACTAGAGAGAGCGTCACGATCAGCACGCCTACGGCCGTCGTCAGACCCCGAGCTGGGACATGCTTCACAAACCAGCCTCCGAATGGAGCCGCGAGCACGCCGCCAAGCACGAGTGGAATGAGGTGTTCCAGAGGCACGGCACCAATTTCCGTGAAAAAAGTGGTTGCCGCCGAGACGGTAACGAAGAACTCAGCTGTATTGACCGAGCCTACGGAGTAGCGCGGCGCGTGCCCTGACCCCACGAGCGTTGTTGTTGTAATCGGTCCCCACCCGCCGCCGCCAGTCGCATCGAGAAACCCTGCGCCAAATCCGAGCACTGTAGTCCAGCCTTGGGGAGTTCGTGGTATCGGCGTGATCCGGCGCGATTTCCAGAGAATATAGAGTCCCATGACAAGCAAATAGGCGTAGACCAAGCGGCGCGCGGCTGTGACTTCGATGTTCGATAGAACCCAGGCGCCTAAAATCGCGCCCAACACTCCTGCCACGCCCAAGCGCGCCACCATCCGCCAATCCACATTGCGATGATAGATGTGCGAAGCCGCCGATGCGCTCGTGGTGAAGACTTCAGCCGTATGAACCAGCGCGCTAGCGTGTGCCGGCGGCAAGCCTATAGCCAACAGCGCGGTGTTCGTCAGCACGCCGTAGGCCATACCAAGGGCACCGTCGACCAACTGTGCCATGAACCCCACGGCGAACAAAAGCCACCAGATGTCCATAAAATTACCTCCGACGATGGAGGCAATACTATCAGTCTTGGATCAATGTTCGCTGTTATTGCCTAGCAAGGCTGACACAGACGTCCATTCCGGGTCAACACTAGAAGTCCTGACCTGCCTTGATCCACTTCCGCTATGGCTTCGGAAGCTGACCCGCCCGACCAATCCTAAAGGTCAACTCCGGGCCAACAGCCGACATCGCGCTTGTGCCGGAATGAAGAAAGAGGCCGCCGATTGAGTCGGCCTCTTAATCACTCATACTTCGGCGCTTCGTTTTTACTTCTTGCGCGGATCGTCGGCTGGATCGATGAACTCGATGCCCCCCGGCCCAGTGAACACAATTTGGACGATCGTTTCTTCGCTTGTCGTCCAAACATAATGGGGGTGCTTCGCCGGCAGCGCGAAGACGGAGCCCGGCTTCAATGTCTCGCCTTTCGAGGGATCAAACTTTTCCCCCATGGCGTTCCCAAAGCTGCCACTCATCACGGTGACGACCTCGGAATAGGGATGAGTGTGCGGCGGAATTTTATAATTCGGCGGGAGTTTCACCCGCTGGACGATCGTCTCGGCCTTTGTTGGGTCACCGATCAGGATGGCGGTTTGCGCGCCCCTGAAGACCGGATGCTCTTTCCACGTCAGCCCATCGGGCTTGACCACCTTCATCGCATCTTGAGCCATCGCAGAACTTGCCAACGCGATCAAAGTGGCGGCGACAAAGAACTTGTTCATCCTAACCTCCTCTCACATGTTGCGAAGAAGGCCCAATAGGATACAGCAAAAACTCAAACTGAGGCACTTAAATCATTTTCGGGTCGCCTTGAACCGTCCATCGCAAACCCAGTCCGAATTGGGTCAAAGGTGTCGCTTTGGCGGCCTGGCGATCACTTCCGAGCTGGCGCTATAAGCGGACCATTTCGGAGCTTATTCGCATGTCGTAAAGGGGCCAAATTCGGACATCAGCCGCTCACTCGATCAACTCATCGGCGAGTGCGACGAGGTTGTCCGGGATATTCAGGCCGAGCGCCCCGGCGCCCGCCAGGCAGCGTCGCAATGCAGGCGACAAGAGCCTTGAACACGGCTACCATCGTAGTCGAAAGGAATCGGGCACACATGGGTGAGCGCAAAGAGGCCGTAGTCGTCGGAGCGCTCGGAGTGATCGGACGCTACATCGTCGAGCGGCTGCTTAGGCAGGACGACTGGTCCGTCATCGGTCTGTCGCGCCGTGCGGCCGGCGCCGTGCCCCGCTACCGCCACATCAGTGTCGATCTACTAGACCGTGAGGACGCGGCGGCGAAGCTCGCCGACCTGACGGAAGCCACGCACGTCTTCTACGCGGCGTTTCAGCCTGCGGCGGGCGCCGCCGCGGGCTATGCATCGAACATCGCTCCAAACCGCGACATGCTGGTTAACGCCGTGACCGCGATCGACAGCGCGTCGTCCGCGCTGCGCCGCGTGGTGCTGGTCACCGGCACAAAATATTATGGCTCGCACCTCGGGCCATTCAAAACACCGGCACGAGAGAGTGACCCGCGCCACATGGGTTCCAACTATTATTTCGAGCAGATCGACTGGCTCGCCGCCTTCCAGCGCGGCAAGCGCTGGGACTGGGTGGAGCTGCGGCCGCAGACCTTATGCGGCTTTGCGCCGGGCACGCCGATGAGTCTGGCGCCGGCGATCGCGGTCTACGCCGCGATCAGCAAGGAGCTTGGGTTGCCGCTGCGTTCCGGGAAGCCTGGCGCCTATACATCGATCTACCAGGTCACTGAATCCGCGCACTTCGCCAACGCTGCGCTCTGGGCGGCGAGCACGCCTCAGTGCGGGCTCGAAGCTTTCAACATCACCAACGGTGACTATTTCCGCTGGAAGAATCTGTGGCCGAAGCTCGCGGCCGCTTTCGATATGCCAGCCGGCGACGTACAGACGATAAGCCTTACCGCACACATGATAGACAACGCACCACTCTGGCGCGTCATGACAGAGAGACATGGGCTGAAGCCCTACGCCTACGATGAGCTCGTGGCCTGGCCCTTTGCCGATTACGTCTTCAGTTGCGACTGGGACGTGATGTCGGACGTTACTAAATCGCGCCACTTCGGCTTCCACGATGTGGTCGATAGCGAAGAGATGTTCGTGCGGCTCATGCGTGAGTTCCGCGCGGAGCGGATCGTTCCCTGAGACGCATCGGCGCCGCAAGAGCGATCATCTGCATGACGCCCGCTGAGGGTCACTAGCGGCGGTCGAAGGATCGCTGATGCCATGTCCGGACCGCCCTTAATACCAGACCAGCCGCAGGCGACGGAGCCCGTCGGCTTTGGGGCCACAAGCGGCAATCAACGATGTTGATGCGAGACCCGATCTACAGATTGATTTTCTCTTTGGCCAATACCTGCTGTACGGCAGGTCGCTCCAGCATCCTATCCTTGAATGCTGAGAAGTTTTTCAATTCCTGCATGGGGTAGCCTCTGCGTAATCCCCAAGGGTAGAAGACGAACAGATAGGGATCAGCCACCGAATATTGGTTCAAAAACCAACTTCGCTCCGCAAGCTTGCTGTCGATCTGTTGGAGGTATCCATCAAACATCTCGCGGCCTCTCTCTTGTATCTGAGGATGCACAGCAGGATCGGCAGCGTAACGCTCTGGCCGCCACATGTGCGCGACGGAAGGATGAACATTCGTCGCCAAGAAGCCGATGAGTGATAGCACTCTCGCCTCCGCGATTGGATCGGTCGGCCAAAGCCCAAATCGCTTGCCCAAATACGGAAGGATCGCAGTGTTCTCGACGAGAGGCTCTCCCTCATCCAGCACTAGCGTGGGCACGCGGCCGTGCGGATTAATCTTCAAGTAGGCTTCAGAGCGCTGCTCCGCGTCAGCGAAATTGACTCGTTGCGATTGATACTCTTCGCCGCTTTCCTGCAGCACGATGTGCGCCGCCATCGAGCAAGCGCCAGGAGAAAAATATAACGTCAGCATATTTCGTTCCCCCGTTCTGATTTCGGCAATCAAATCACAATAGATCGGCGTAGAGCAGGGCAAAAGGTCCGTTATGGGTCCAAGGCTGCCCTCGGTAGCCAGAATGACCTTGGTCGGGTCACGTCTATGAAGCGGACATCCCCGCGCCCTGGGCTGAGGTCAGCCACTTTCGGACATGGCCAAAACCTGTAGATCTGATAAGTTTGGGTATTCTCAATCAAATATTTGGAGGAAGTAATGTTTGTCAGGTACTTACTTTCCGCCGCCGTAGTCACGTTGACGATGACCAGTATCGCTGCCGCTCAGCAGAATCCACCAGTGGCGACCCAGCAAACCGCCACGATAAAGCGGACGCCACTACAGAAGTTTGATGTGCCCGGCACCAACTATGAGACGGTGATTGGAATTGCTGAGGTCATGCCCAATGTGAATATTGGGCGCCACACGCATCCCGGTCCTGAGTCAGGCTTTATGCTTGATGGCGAAATGGTGCTCATGGTCGACGGTCAACCAGACAAGACGGTAAAGTCCGGTGAGAGCTACCAACTTGCACCCGGTGTTATTCACGATGCAAAGGCCGGACCGAACGGCGCGAAAGTGATTGCTACTTACGTTGTCGAGAAAGGAAAGCCGCTCGCTTCTCCGGCTCCGTAGTGATGTCCGCCTAGGGTCACAAGCGGCGGTCGAAGCGAGCGCGGCTCCGCGTCCGTTCTACCGACGATAGCCGACATCACAACAGAATCGGTCACAAGCAGACGAGGGGGCCGAATCGCAGGACATCCGCTCTGGCCCCACAAGCTGAAGTTCATGATCACCCTCTAAAGGGCCTTCGGGCGAGATCTGGCACGCGGAACCGTAGGTTGAAACCGTAGCTATCGCCGGGAGCAGCGAAAAATACCAAGCAGTCAACGGAATGGGGAGGAGGGAGTATCCGCTGGTCTAGGGTTCAGACCCAATCTCGCCACCAGAAAAATATGTCCAGCATTGCTGGTTAACCTACCTCCTGATCTTCCCTGTTTTATTCAACCTTCAGCCCGCGAGATGCGCGTTGTTGCCGACGCACAGCTTCTTCGCGGAGGCGACACTCGACATACGCCTCAATGCTGCGCCACGTAATCTTGCGAGACGAACCTTCCAGGTAGCTTTCCAGTATCCCAGCATTCAAGAGTTCGTAGAGTTTTGCGCGCCCAATCCTCAGAACCGTCATGGTTTCTTGGACAGTGGCGACGAGCGCTGGTCGGGCCTGAGCCAGGAATTCGGTAGTACTATCGGAAGTCGTTCTCATAAGTGGAGCCTTTTTGGTCGAGTCGTCACGTATGCGTTTGCGTCTCGCGGTTTAGAGGCGGGGCCTCAAAGAGCGCGGGTCCCCGGCGGCGACTGCGCGGGGCCGTCCATGAGCACGAGCCAAACTGGCTTCAGGGAAGGGCTGATAACCCAAGAGCGCCTGCTCATGCGACTTCTCCCGTCTCTGCACCTGCGATCTCGAGCATTCCGGCCACGGCGCAGGCGGGGCGGAGCTTCGCATCCATCTGCTCGGCAGTGAGCCGCGGATCGACGCGCAGGCGAACGCCATGCTCCCTGATGCGATAGAACACCGCCGGCGCCACGCCCTGCGGCTTGGCCCCGTTTGCCTTGCGCTCAGGTGCTCGCCACGCGCTCGGATCGTCTGGCTTCTTCAGTCTTGCCAACATTCCCTGTCCCTTTAATCCGCCCTGGATCGTTGGATCGGTCTCGCGACGCAGAGGTTACTCTTCGGGTGAAAACTCGCACTTCGGCGGCGACGCGGGCTTGTGGCGCTCAAGCACCAGGCCGGTGGCCATCGCCACTGACATCGAAATCGTCATGCCGTGCTGGTTGGTTGGAGGCTCGTAGCCCTGCAGAATGTACTGCATGCGGCGCGCGTGCTCCTCGCGCTTGGCCTTCTCCTCCTCGTACTTCTGACGCTCCAGGCGCTGCTGTTCGCTCTCCACTTTGTCTCCGGTGAGCGCCCTCACAGTCTCGTCGGCCAAGGCGCGCATGCGCTCTCGTTGCTCCGGCGTTAGCTTCGGCTTTGCCTCCTCAACCTTGGCGGTGAGAAGCAGCTTGAGCTTGTCCCGCTCGATGCGCGCGGCCTCGAGCTTGGCATCCGCGATCTGGTGGATGCGAGGTGCTGCCGGCGGAAAGTCCGGATTGAGCCCGACGACAGCGCCGCGGCGAATGTCGTTGCACGCCTGCTCGACCGCCCATGCAGGCAGGTCCGAAAGCAATCGGGTGTAGGCGGCCACCGTGGGCTGGTCGGCCTTCCCGTAACCTGTGAGGGCTGCTGCAACAGCGCGCTCGATACGCACCTTGTCGGCCTGGCCATTCGCGAGCAGCAAAGCCCTGTTCACGAGGCGTTGCCGGTTTTCGAGCAAATCCTTCTCGGCCGTGGTCAACTGGCGCTGCATGACGGGGCGGCTGCCGCACCATTCGAGCGCGTTCTGCGCGTTGGCCGCGATCAGGTCGACGGCAGGGTCAGGCATCCAAGATAATACCGGGTCCTGCGGAGTAGTCTGGGCGGGTAGGTTCGGCTGCATCGGTCAGTCCATTCAGTTGATCGTCAAGTTCGAGGAAAACTTCGGCGGCGCTCTTGTGTCTTCCTGGCCTTGGCGGACCAGTGGTCCCCTGCGGAACGCCGCGCCTCAGCTCCTCGTGCGCATCGGCGATCGCCTGCTCGAAATACTGCGGCGACCTTGGCGCCTCGGTGCGCCGGGCCATGATCCGCTCGATCGTGTTCACGACGATGTCAGGGATGTATCCGGCGTCGCGCCACTTCTTCGCGAAGTAGCTGGTGCCGATCACACGCTGGTCGTGCTTGTCGAGGCGCTGGGCAAGCATGATCCGCTCGGCGAGGGCGTGATCGTCCGCGATGAAGGCCGATTTGCTCGGCGGCGGAGCAGCAGCAGATGTTGCTCCGCTAGGAGCAACATTCTGTGATTGTGACTGTGACTGTGACTGTGCATTCTGGGGCACACCTCCGGGAATGCTTGGAGCATCGCCGGAGGATGCTTCCCGCTTGCTCCGCTGTTTACCCCAACGAGCCTCCGCGGCGGTTTTGGCCTTGTTGCTGCTCGATTTTCCGACTTCGGCGGCGTGCGCAAGCTCCTCCTCGATCCGCTTGTGTCGCCACACGCCGTTCTCGATCTCGAAAAAGCACGCGAGAGCGGGCCGGATCTTGCTCGCCCAGCGCTTCACAGGCATGCGCGCGATCGTCGCCAGCACGTCGTCGTCGTCCGGCGGGGCGCCAGTCGTCCAGTAGTCGAGCATCAGCAACAGGTACGCGCCGTGGGCCTCAGTGGTCAGGCGCGCGGTGTCCTTGATGTAGTCGCCGACATAGAAGGGGAACCAGGGTCGAGACATTTCACAGTTTCACAGTTGAGGGCTTCACAACGGGCGATTTCACGCTTCACAGGTTTTGCCGCTGTGAAGCGGGCGAGGCTTTGGGTCGGTGCCTGGCGCGATCACCCGGCCAAGCTCCATCTGCTCGAAGGGTGACCGGACCCAGCAGCGGTATTCAGGAGCCGAAATATCCAAACAAGTTGAAAGGCGAGGGCACGGATGCGGTTCACAGCTTCACAACGCTCCGAAATAAACGAGCTCGCACCGGCCAGGCACGCCACGGATGTCCGGTCAGGGCACGGTTTGGTTCATCAGGGGATGCAGAGCGATAACTTC
Organism: Bradyrhizobium genosp. SA-3; assembly: GCF_004212635.1. Lineage (GTDB taxonomy): Bacteria > Pseudomonadota > Alphaproteobacteria > Rhizobiales > Xanthobacteraceae > Bradyrhizobium. Next base: position 7,586 of record NZ_PSRT01000114.1, read on the forward strand.
TCAGCGGCTCTCACACACAAGGGCAAGCTGACGTGCGTCAGCGCATGTGCGAACAGAACGGGCAAAGCACCGACCAGCTGCATCGATGGCCGGCCCCCCTCCGATGAGCCCAGGGGTCGTGACCAAACGCGCAGCCGTGAGGGTGATCGCCGGCTCTGAGAAGATCGCTACAGTGAGACTATGAAAATGATGACCGAGAGCTACACAAAAGGATCTAGGCTCGCAATCAGATGATTCCAACAAGCAATTTTCAGGCGCTGTTGCGGTGGAAAACTATCTGTTTGGGCATGTCGCTCCGAGTGTTATTGCCAAGGTGCTGAAGACCCTGTGATTTTCATGATCGATTTTGCAGGGTAACTCCTTCCGCATCCCGCGAAGGCGTCAACTCCTCTCTCCGCATGCTCTCCAAGTGTACGCGCTCGCACGGTGATCAATCTTAACATGGGCGTCTAAGCAGGCTCGTATTGCCAAGGAGCTATCGGCGGACGGGGCTCCTCCGAACTGCACCTGCTAAAACATTGAATTAAATGCAATTGATAGGAATACGTTCGGAATCCGCGCGCGTAGCTACGGCGATCATCTACGAACAAGGCGCAAAATCAGGCCGTGACATCCGGTTGCGCGATCCAACGGAGTTGATGTCGGCTTTGCGCCAGCAAGATGCCGTTGCTGCGAGTCACTGAACTAACGGCGTGAGCCAGTTCGAACGTCCGAAGCCGCCTAGCTTACGTTTACTCGGGTCGTCCGCTTTTGAGAGCGCGCGTCGATGCAGACATCGAAAGTCCAAGTAATTCTGTCTGCCGAGCACCCGTGCTACGCGCGAGCGCTCGGCAGTAGCATCTAGGTATTTCGGATCGGTCCGCGCATGCGCTACGAAAGCCAGCCATATTCGCGTCTTAGGCAATCTAGCCCGGGAGCTCGAGAATTTGAAGGTCCCCTGCCGATCGCAGGTTCGGTGTTCAACTAAAACGCCGGCTGCGGTGCCGTTTGGCGTTTGGCCTAACCGGGGCGGGCCGATCCCAATTGTTCAAATTGGTTGTATGTTTTTTTGAACTAAATTGATTCGAGGCTGGACACACTATGCACCCGATCTTCTCCGTACGCCCTGAGGAAATTCAAAGTCTTACAGACGTACAAGCACGAGAATTGATCGCGAGACTCTGCAAATCGGAGCTACGAGCCAGGGGCATCTCAACCGCGGCGGTAAGTTGGGGAGGAGATCAGCGAGCTAAGGATGGAGGTGTCGACGTTCGGGTTGATGTAAGTCCGCCGCTCGGGATCGGCGGATATATCAAGAAGGATCGCTGCGCATTCCAGGTGAAAGCGGAGACTTTTAGCGCGTCAAAGATACCGGGTGAAATGGCACCGAAGGGCGTCGTGCGCAAAGCTTTAACGGACCTTGCAGCAAGCGGCGGCGCTTACGTCATTGCCTCAACGAGGGATAACCTTTCGGACAGTTCACTGGCTGATCGTAAAGCCGCGATGGAGCTATGTTTGTCTAGCTTTTCCATGGCCGGAAAAATTGAGGTCGACTTCTTTGATTGTCGCCGTATTGCAGACTGGGTCGAACAATATCCAGCGATGGTTATCTGGGTGAAGGTAGCTTCCGGCAAGCCCCTAGTAGGCTGGAGGCCATATGGTCCATGGGCATATCTAGAAAACGACGCCGACTCTGAGTACCTCATCGATGATCGAGTGAAGGTTTTTGTCCCGAATGCTGACGAGGGGAGTGATGTTTCATCCGCCATAATGCGCCTTCGGACGGATTTGAGCAAGAATGTATCCGTTCGGATGGTGGGCTTGTCCGGAGTCGGAAAGACTAGGCTTGTCCAGGCGTTGTTCGACAAACGGATATGCCCGGGCAAGCCGGCGCTTGATTCAGAAAACGTGATTTACGCAGACTTGTCGGATGCCCTCACACCGCAGCCGGGCATGATGGTCGAGGCTCTCGTTCAATCGGATTCCGACTGTATAGTCGTCGTCGACAATTGCGGCCAGGACGTTCATCGAAGGCTGACCGAAATTGCAAAGCGACCGGGAAGCGCAATACGACTTATTACTGTTGAGTATGACATTCGTGACGACCTGCCAGAGGACACTGCTTGCTATCGTCTTGAAGGATCTTCTGACGAGATAATTAAACGCCTTCTCAAGCGCCGGTTCAGTCTCCTTTCGGAAAATGACATCGACAAAATCGCGGAGTTCTCCGATGGCAACACCCGAGTGGCCTATGCCCTCGCGTCCACGAGCGCGACAAGTGGCGAGCTTGCTCGGCTCAGAGATAGCGAACTCTTCCACCGGCTTTTTCATCAGAAGAATGTTGAAAGTAGCGAGCTCTTGAATTGTGCTGAGGCTGCCAGCCTTCTGTATTCGTTCGACGGCGAGGATACATCCCAAGGCTCTGAGATAAGCATTTTTGGCCGGGTTGGTTGAAGTCTCAGAAGTGACTTTCCTACGCAGCGTGATCCAGTTGCAGAGGCGGGGTCTTGTCCAACAGCGCGGCAAATGGCGCGCCGTGCTTCCTCACGCGATTTCCAATCGTTTGGCGGCAAATGCCATGGAGGCATATCCGCCCGAGCTCCTGAGCCGCCTTTTGGTTAAGGACGCATCCGAGCGCGTAGCCCGATCGTTCTCGCGCCGACTCGGTTTTTTGCACGAGTCAAAGCGGGCGGTCGAGACGGTGTCATCATGGCTAAAGCCAAGCGGATGCCTCGGCGACTTGGCAAGTCTAAACGACCTCGGTCGTGGAATGTTCATTAATGTCGCGCCAGTGAGCGAAGAAGCCGCGTTGGCCGCTTTGGAGCGGGCCGCTGTCAACAACGAGTTCACGTCTACGGAAAACTATAACCGACGCGAGTTCGCTCGTGTCGCGCGGTCGATCGCGTATGATTCTCGATTCTTTGACCGAGCAGCGCAAATCCTCGTCTGTTTAGCCTTGGCTGAACCGGATGATTATAACTCTGAACCGGTTCGCGATGTTCTCAAGTCACTGTTCTTTTGCCGTCTCTCTGGGACCGAAGCCAGGTCCGCACAAAGGTCCCAAGTAGTTCGAACGCTCTTATTCTCAGCCGACGAGCGGGAGCAAAAGCTAGGATTGGTGCTCCTGGATGCGGCGCTGGAGGCTTGGCATTTCACGTCTGTGCACGGATTTGAATTTGGCGCTCGAAAGCGCGACTTCGGGTGGTGGCCTCGAACCCAAGACGATGTTCGGGAGTGGTACACACCCTTCTTGGGTATTGCGGTTGAGATCGGCGTCACAAACTCTCTCCTGGGCCGAGAGGCGAGGTCGGTTCTAGGTGCGTCGGTGCGTGGCCTCTGGGTGCGAGCCCAATTGACTGATGAGATCGTCAGGGCCGCTCAAGTACTGAAGTCTGTAGATGGCTGGCCAGACGGCTGGCTGGGAGCGCGGCGCATACTTCGGTTTGACAAGGGTGCTCTCAGCACGGATTCGCTTACGCAGCTTCTACTGCTGGAGCATGAACTGGCACCGCGTGATTTGAGGGCGAAGATCGGTGCTAGAGTCATCGCTCGCGGGTCATTCGCGGATGACATCGATCTACCCGCGACGGGGGATGGCATCAGCGCCGATGCCGCTTCCCGCTTCCATGCGTCCGAGAAAGCGGCTGAGAATCTTGGAAAGGCTGCAGCCCACGAAGATAATCTCTTGCTCGAAATCCTGCCGGAGCTGATTCGCAATGGCACCAACAGCAAAGTTGTGAGCTTTGGACACGGCATAGGACAAGAATGCGCCAGTGTAGCTTGCTTGCTGGGCAAAGTCCGGGCTTTGATCCTCGACTCTGTATCGGGTTCGGTGAGTCTAATTTTTGTTCGCGGTGTACTCTCTGGCTGGAACAAAGCAAATCCGAGTGGAGTGGCGTCGTTCCTAGAAGACGCACTCTATGACGAAGTGTGGGGTAGATGGTTTCCTGAACTTCAGCTGTGTGTGCAGCTCGATGCCAGGGGCTACGAGCGTTTGTTGAAATCGCTTGACCTGGGTAAATCTCCCATATGGCAGTACCAGTACCAGTACCTGGGCCTGGGTCGAGCAACCGATCCGCTATCCATCACGCAGATTGCGAAGTTGGTCGACGGCCTTTGCGCAAAATCAAACGGCCTTGAGGTTGCTGTGGATGTACTGGGGATGGTCATTCACTGTGCAGCAGAGAAAAATGATTTATACCGCAGTGAACTTGGACGCCTCTGTATTAGTTTCCTTCGAAACCTAGATTGGTCGAATGTTCGCATTGACAACGATCGCATCGAACACGAGTTCGATGTAATCTTGGAATTCGCTCTCGGCGCTGCAGACGCAGACGCCGAGAAGCTGGCGGCCCTGCACAATCTGATGGTATTTGAACGATCCTCGCGGCGATCCTACTACGGCCGAGGCCGATTGCTCGCCCCCTTTTTTAAGCATTTGCCTAAAGAGACGCTCGATGCGATTTATGTTCCAGACGAGGACGGGACGTACCGCACGGCGATGAGGGTCGTCTCCAAATTTGATAGCGACAGACGGGAAACGGCCGTTCAGAGTGTATCTACTGATGCACTCATCGAATGGTGCGAGACATCTCCTGCCGATAGATATGCCTTCGCCGCTGAAACGTGCCGCCTTTCGAAAAGGGCTCCGAGGACGCCGGCCCCCAAACGATCTCCGATGTGGCAGTGCGCATCCTCGCGTCGGCGGATCAAAGGGCGAAGGTTCTCAGTATATTTATCAGGCGTTTTCGACCCGGAACCTGGTCCGGCCCGCTCTCGATCGTGCTTCGCGAACGTTTGCCTCTACTGAGTAAATTGAATCCCACGGGAGACGCGGCGATGACCGCGCAGATCGACGAAGCTCGGGAGGAGTTCTCTGATTGGATCTCAAAAGAGGAAAAAAAGGAAGAAGCTGAGGAAAGGGCGCGAAGCGAAAGCTTCGAGTAGACTCCAACACAGGTCGTTCATCCCATCCGACCTTCGACGGGCTCTGTTGGATTTGCAGCGATAGGCAGCGCAACGGCGATTTACGATCCCACGGATCACCGCTCCTCCAAACGGGAATGACCAAGGCGTTGCAGATTCTAAAGTTTTCGGTGGGGTGAGGCGCGGTTGAGTTGAGTAACTACGGTTACAAGCTACAGATTTGCTTGCTGCTGCGAGCGGGCCCGAAGGGCAGGGCACTACGGATTGGTCAAATCGCAGAATTCGGCCGAACGCCTTCGATAGCTTTCGATATCCACCAAGCCGCCGCTGGCTGCTTGCAGCGCATTGCCGAAGTCACGGGAGTGCTACTGCCAACACGGGAGGGCTTGCGTCGCGCTATGGCGGAGGGGGGTTTGCGGTAGTCTTGCCGGGGGTGACGGAAGACGGGGCAGTCATGGTCGCCGACGCAATACGTCTGCTGGTGCAGCTCCGCTAGCCCCTTCAATGACTGAGTTGCGGAGGGCGAGTGGATGACGTCCGGAAAGATCGAGACAAGGCTCGTTACCAAACAGCTGTCAGATAAAACCCTCGATGTATGCTCTGACCGCCCTAGTGTCCCCAGCCGTGGCGGCACAGATGCCGAATGCATGGATCTCACGAGGCATTGAGCAGCTCGGGCTATTGAGGATATCCATCATTATCGAAGAAGCAGCCTCGCGTATCCGGCCGGCGCTCAGAAGTGCGAGAGCGTTTTCCTTGCTCCGTTCAAGATATTCTTCTCGCGTTAACATTGAAGCCTAGACCCAAGGCGATGACGTAAAACAGCCTGTTCTTCACTGGCTTGGCAGTCAATCCCTTTAGAGTGCCAAAAGCGGCCGAGCCCCCGACAGATGCTGCCGCGCGATGTCTGCCTTAGGGTCAACCTGAGAAGAACTCAGGTTGAGCACATTTGGTCCGCTCTGCCGTCATGAGCGGACCTCGTCAGGCGAGGCGCGACTTCGCAGATGGGCCAGAAGCGGACATTAACGCCCGACTTCGCGACCACGAATGGAGCCCTTACCGCGTGACTTACCGCACAGTGGAATCTCGGCGCGAAAGCATGACGACAAGAGCATTAATTTGGTCGCGACTCGCGCGAGCGAACATCATGCTGAGACGCTGCCAGAGCGGCGTTAGTCGAGAGGGTCTTCGTTGTTCTTTTTTTAGTGGCCGCTCAACACTAGCGTCTTGACCGGCAGCAACAGCGCTTGGATTCGCAGCAGCAACGCATGCACGAGGCCCGTCGCATCGACCGCATGCAGCGCAAAGCCCTTGAGCGCGCCGGTCTCGGGGGCGGCGATCAGGTCGTGGTTGCTGGTATAGGCGTTGACGATGCAGCTCGATCCCGGCGTGACGCCTTCGAGGCCGCCCTTGTAGAGCGGTTCTAGGAACGCGAGGATCGTGCCGGGCTGCCGCAGACTTTGCGTGTCGACCAGCGACTCGCCGGCGCGGATCTGCCCAGCGGCGATATAGTCCTGTACATTGGTGACTACGAGCGGAATGATCACCCAAGGTTTCGAGATGCAGGTTGCTTCAGCGATCATGCCTGGCTTCATGACCTGAGCCTCGATCTGGCCGAAGCCGGCCTGCAGGACGCTTCGACCGGCGCCTTCCGGGATCAGGATGCCGGCGGGCCGCATCATCTGGTTGACGACGTCGCCCGTGCGGAGCGTGAATTGCTCGACGCGGCCGTCAACGCCGGCACGAACGTAGGTCTTTTCGAGATCGACCTGCGCCTGTTCCTGCGCGGCCTCGGCACTCGCTCGCTCTGCAGGCAGTAGCGTCGAGATGCGCAAGGCAGCCGATTCCTTCGCGGCATTGACGGCATCGAGACCGGACTGCCGTTGATTAACCACCACCTGCAGCTTCTCGATATCGCGCTGCGGCACGATGCCGGGATTGCGGCGCTGCAGCTCGCCCTTGGTGTCTAATTCGTCCTTGGCCTGCTGCAGCGAAGCCTTCGCTTCTCCGACCTGGGCCTCGGCCTTGGCGACGTCGGAACGCGCGCTGATGAGCGCCGCATCGACCTCGGCAACCTTCCGCTTCGCGGTCTCTAGCGCCGCCTTCTGCTTCGAGCTGTCGAGCCGAAACAGCACGTCGCCCTTCTTCACGGCCTGGCTGAAGCTGGCATTGACCTCCGCAACGCGCCCCGCCCCCTCGGGGAGGATCGGTATGGTGCGGTAATATATCGCCGCCGACGCTGTCGACGGATGATAGTAGAAGATCATCGTGATCAGCGCGACCGTGAGCATCAGGCAGCCCGTGATGCCCCAGCGCAGCTCGTACCAGACCGAGAAGAACGTAATTTCCTTGCCGAAGCGCCTGCCCTGCCAATAGCGGCGGTAGAGGTAATCGGGGACAATCGTCACCAGTGAGCAGATCATCAGCTCAAGCATGGCTGTGCACCTCCTGCTTGGCGGCTGCTTGCTGCCTTCCTTGACCGTCAGCCTGCACCGCAGTCGTTTCGATTTCTTCCTCGGCAGGCGGCGCGCCCGGCGTGGCGTCGGCGATACGTTCGACCGATCCGGCAATCCGGCGTATCGGCGTGACGAAATCCGGCAGGTCGATCATGGCAAGCAAGAGTCCCGCGATCCAGAAGATGTGCATGTGGGTGAACAGCGAGATCAATCCGAGCACGGCAACGACCTCGACCTGCAGCTTGTGCGTCCGGTGCGCCATCCGCTCCGGCAGGCTGTGCAGCTTCCAGTACAGGGTGCCCACCCACAGGATCAGTGCCACCAGGAAGATGCCCATCACCACCATCAGGGTATCCGACCCGTCGGGGCCGGGAATGAAAAACGGCATGTGGTGGGGGGCTAACGGATGGATCTGTTCGCTCAATACTGTTCTCCCGTCGGAAGCCCTCGAGGGCCTCTAAAGGCTTCCCACTTTGCGTGGACCATGCCGGCCAGCCGCTCGTCAATTCACCAACTCGAAATCACCGGGTTTCCAAGACTTGTTGAACCACGGCTCGAGCGGTCCGTACAGACGCAAGAGCGAATTCCATCCCTTGCCGGGTACCGTTTCGACCCAGTTGCTTTCCTGGCCGGCCGGCGCCTTCGGGCCGAACCAGATCGTGGCCGAGCCGTCGGCATTCTTCTTGATGTTCGGCTGGTTGCTGTCGATGCCGGCGAGTTTCTGGTTGGTTTCCAGCATCGAGCGGGTCTGATTGTCGTAAACGGTGAAAGACCAGAACTGATTGACCGGGACTGGCGCGGGCAAGATGATCTTGTAGGTCTTGCCGCCGTCGAGGTACTTCCCCTGGGAATCGCGGGCGGAATACGCGTAGGCAGAGCCGCTTCCGGGTCTTGCTGCCGCCATCGCTGGCGTAATCCCCGTCGCGTAATAGTGAAACAATGACCGCGCATCCAGATTGTAGGCGCCGTTGTCCATGAACTGATAGCTGCCGCCCGGAAAAGCCGTCCCCCATTCGCGGTCGGGATAAATCTTCACGGCCGGATCCCGCGGCGCAAATACGGTGGCGCGCGCTGCGGCATTGGCGACGGCGACAGCGTCCGTGAGAATCGCCTTCATGCGGGCATCCGGAGCGAATGGCTCGCCTTTCTTGATGCCGATCGCGGCAAATAGACCCATCGTTTCCGGTCCGGCAAATCCCGCCGGCTCACTCTGGACGACGGCGTTGAGCTCTTCATAGAAATGGAAGGTGTTGGCGTGAACCGTATTGAACTTCACGCCGGACGTGTTGACGAACTTCTGCGCGGGTGGCTTGGCCGCAGCCGACAATGGGTAAACGGCCGCGCTCGCCTTGACGCCTTTGACGGCGCCGGCGATGTCGCCCTTTTCGACAAAGGCGCGATAGAAAATGACAACACCGTTGGTCTTCGGCCGCGCAACGAAATAACCGTCGTCCGGCACAGCGCCTTTGTAGGCAGGCGGAACGAACAGGTACTTGCCGCCCTTGCCCTTGTCGGGCCCGGTGAGGCCGATGTCGGTGATCCAATGGAAGTAGGCGTCATCCGCAGGTCCAAGCACGTTGGGCGGAACCTGCACGACCATCGGACCCTTGTTCAGGTCGAGGCATTGAAGCACATAGACGGTCGTCGAATTCGGCGTGAGGAATATGGAGCGCGCGTCCATCAGATCTTCGGTAATCCCGATGGCGCCATTGCGCCCGACTCCGACGCTGCTCAAGCCCTCGCATAGCGCGTAAACCGATGCAGCCGGCATACCCGACATGAAAGCTTCGACCCCCCGGCCAAAATCAAGCTGGTCGTAAACTTTCTCGACCGTCTCCTTGTCTGGCAAGCCGTCGAAGAACTTCAGCGCCCCGATTCGGGTCTGAACAGTGTCCGGCGTGAGAATGTATGAAGGTACGTTCGCTGAGTATTTGGGCTGCGGCTTTTCCTGAGTCGAAGGCCGGAACGACGGTCGACGCCAAGAGGGCAACGAGCGCCATATGAGATAACTTCATTCGGATCCCCCTAGGTGAAGATTTTGGAGTCACACCGGCGATAGGTCCATGCGTCAGCATGTCATATGTAGCAACACGTTGCCTGCGCCTTTTTCGAAGCCGGCGGAGCGCGACAGCCAAGCATCGCGCTCCGATTGCGCCGTCACAGAACCCGATATCATCCGGAGCATCTGTTTGTGACGACGATGGTGACTGGTCGCCAGCGATCTGAACCTGCTCAGGTCGGGCCATAAGACGCGGCAATCAGACGGCCAGCCTCGTCTTTTTTTCGCTCTCAAGATGGTTCAGGCTGTCGCACTCTCACTTCTTCATCTTGGTGCCCGCTGCGCGGTAGTCCTTGAAGACCACGTCGATCGCTTCGATGATCTTCTTGTCCTGATTGGCCTTGCAATGGACGATGACTTCGTGCTGCAGGGATTTGGCGCGGGCGACCTGCATCACGTGCTTCTTGGCAAGGCCGTTGTACCAACCGCTGTACCAGGCAGCGAGATAGTCGGCGTCTTCCTGAAACGTGTTCGCCAATTGGGCGCACGTCAGCTTTTGAACATCGAGATAGCCGTCGCGGTCCGCGTAGGTTTTGAGTTCGACCTGGGCCAAAGCCGGTTCCGCAGTGAGGATAACCGGACCGCATAGGATGATTTTCTTCGCAATCATTCGGACAATTCCTTCTGTTGTTGTGACCTCACGGCGCGTGGTTTTCGCAGCGTCAGACACGAGTCCGCTACGCTTCGAGCAATGGATCGATCGACATGACGGAGCGCGGCTCCGAAAAGGCGGTCTCCACCGTTCAGCGCCTGCCAACCCGATTGACCGGACCGCCACGGTTCATCGGTGTTCCTGGTCGTACCCCCACTCCCGGGGCACCGACGCCTGGCGTCACCACGGCCCGCGCCACCGGCCGCGGCCGCAACACGACGCCGGGCCTGACGACGCAACCAGCGGGATACGCGATATACTGGCAGTAGACGACGGCGCTGGCCTGTTCACTGCTGGCGGTCATCAAGCCTGCTGTCAGCAGGACAGATAGTGCGATCGAACGCTTCATCGTTGCCTCCTCCCTTGTCATTCTTATTGTCAGCTATGAACTGGTCTCACCGGCAAACGGTGGCGATCCGTCCATAGGCGTCCACGACCTGCCTGCACGCGGGGGCGACCACCACGGGCGCAGCCACGACCGCCGCACCTGCCGCTACCGCACCGACTGCCACGGCCCTGCGTGTGGTCCGGCGGGCAACGCCGGCATAACTCATCGGCGTCAGCGGGCGGCCGACGCGCGCCTCGGCGGAAGAAACGAACGCGGCTTGGGGGCCAATCGGCAGTTGACCGTTCCACGACAGGACGGCGGAGCCAAGCATGGCACCAAGCGAGAGACGAGCGAAAGCGGTGAGACTACGGTTCATTTCTTTCCTCCTGCCATGGTGGTGCCTTGAGGCACTTCGTCGATGTCGCCGAGTTCGCCGATCGCGATCTTCTTGGCGGCCGGGTCCGGCTTGAACGCAAAAGCATCGGCCGCGACGTCCGCCTTCCAGTCCCTGATCCGGAGGGTATATTGCGGCGCTTGGGCGATGCCCTTGCTGGTGATGACATATTTGCGCGGGATCGGCCTAGCGCCGGATTCGATCCATATCTGCCAGTCGGTCTCCATGTTGCGGAAAGCAAGATGGTCGCACTCGACGCCGTCGATGACGCCCTTGCCGATCACGGCGGCCTCGACCACGTCGAGCGTCATGACATTGAAGAAGTTGGACAGCAGCAGGTCAGCGCCGGGAGCGACCACACCGTGCTTTTCCCGCAGAACATCGATCAATTCCTCCGCGGTACCCGGCGCTTCGATCTGAGCGTAGTCCTTGCTGTCCTTGTTGTTTACGGTCAGCATCTTGCCGTCGAACACGATCTCGACGTCGCGGTAGCCGCCGGTGCGCGTGGCGCGCAGCTGGTCCGGGCGGCTCAATTGCACCTGACCGGAGCTGGTGAACTGGATTTTCTGCAGTTGCGAAGTGACGACTTCGATGTCGGAGTCATAGGTGACGGAGATCGCCTTCTGGCTCACCACATAGTCCGTCATCGCCTTGAGGAGTTTTTCGGCATCGACCTGCGCGCTGGCCTGCGACACGAGGGTGACGCTCGCGGTCAATATCGTGCCGAGCAGCATTGGCCACCGGATCACTTCGTGCATCTTCTTCATAGCGCGGCTCTCCCAGTTGAATGTCATCATGGGGGTACCTTCCTTCTTCCGCCGTAGAGTGAGGCACCTCGATGACGCTTTCATCTCACACGGGCAGAAAGCGGGACTATCCGGATTCTGCAAAACCGGATGCGGACTATCCGCTTTCTGCAAGTTCTCGTGTAAGCTGGGCCGGCATCACAAAGGGCAGCATCAATGCCGGGTTCGCTTGAAGGACAATCGACAGGGCCTCAGCTCGTCGAAGGGAGGTTCGACGACATCGATGCGATGGCGGCTAGTCCGCTGTCGTGGAATCAGGAGTACGAGCAGATCGGACGCGGCCGCTTTGAAGGGCACCTGATCCAGCTTCTGATGGGTCGGCTCCAATTGGCCCGCGTGCTGTGGTCGCCCGGCGTGCTGCAGCGCGGCGCAGCGCCTGCCGGCACCTGGGTGTTCGGTCTTCCGCTTGCGGCAGAAGGCTCCCTGCATGTTCGCCGGAGACCGGTCCGTCCCGGAGAACTCATCGCAGCTACCTCACACGACGATGTCGGCTTCACGGCAACCGGACGAACAGACGCGATGGTGGTGGTGATGCCCACGCCGCTGATCGATCGATGGGTCCAGGCGCGGCGAGGCGTGGACAAGTTCAACGTCGACCTTCCCTCGCCACGCTGGCAGGTGCAAACAGAGGAAATGACGTGGCGCGCGTCCGCATTATGCAGCTTGCTTGAATCTCTGACGAGCAAGCCGGACCATCTGGCCGGAGCCGGCCTTTCAAAGGTCGAGGAACGCATATTCGATGTCATCCTCGACATGATCCCGTCGGCAGAAGTCATCGAGCCGTTGCACAGCCGCGCCCGCATAGCGCGCGAGGTGCTGAAGGTCCTGAAAGAGCGGCTCGACGATCCGCCGAGCATTACTGATCTCTGCATTGCCGTCGGCGCGCGGGAGCGGACACTGCATCTGAGTTGCGTGGAGGCTTTCGGCCGCCCACCAGCGACGCTGCTCGCCGAACTGCGGCTCAATGCAGTCCATCGCGCCTTGTCCCGTCCGGTAAGGGAAACGAGCGTCACGTCCGTAGCCGTGAGATACGGCTTTGCGCATTTTGGACGCTTCGCCGCCGCCTATCGGCGTCAATTCGGCGAACTGCCATCTGTGACCTTCGCCAAGGCTCGCGGCGTCTGAAAACCCCCCGTTTCCCCGAAGCATCCAAATGAGGGACCTAGACGTCAGTTATGGGTCAGAACGCGAAGAACTCAGGTTGAGCAAATCTAGTCCGCTTTGCTCAACGACCGGACTTCCGACCGCCGAGGCGCAACTTCGCAGATGGGCCACAAGCTAACTCTCCTCGTGCGTTCGGGCCTATCGGTGCTTACGTTAAGACAGAGAAGCTGACGCTAGTCGACCCTTCTATAGACTGCAGATCAGCGGCTATTATCGCCTCCAATCGGCACCACTGCTGGGGTGGGCGCGAGAGAGCGCCATGTCGAAAGCTCTCGTCGCACACAGGCATCAACTCCCCCTTTCACAAAAGATGTGCCGCGCGGCGCAATACGTCCGCATGTCTACGGACTATCAACAATACTCAATTGAAAACCAGGCAGCCGTAATCGCCACGTATGCCGCACTTCATAAGTTACCGATTGTTCGTACTTATCGTCATGAAGGCGAGAGCAGGCTGAAGCTCACTAACAGGCAAGGTCTGATCGACTTGATTGAGGACGTTCAATCTGGTCAGGCGGACTTCGGCCATCTTCTCGTTTTTGACATCAGTCGGTGGGGACGCTTTCAGGACGTTGATGAGAGCGCGCACTACGAGTTCATCTGTCGCAAGGCGGGCGTGAGAGTGGACCTCATGGGTAAGCTAGTCGAGCGTAGCGAAAGGCACCGCGGGGCGACAGCGGGCCAGATGCGAAAGTCTGAATAGGAGCCGCAGTCAACGGCGCCCGTCTCCATAGCTTTAGTTTCGGCCGCAGGAGCAGGTCGGTCGCCGCTTAGCGCGACCATGGCCACGCGAACGACGGTTGCGGTTTTATAGCTTGCGGCCTGGCAATTGGCGCCGGCTTTGGCGCCTGGGCATTGGCCGACTGCCGCGGACGCGGCAATGGTACTTCCTGCATGACCTTTGGCTTTTCTGGGATCGCGTTCGTAACTTCAGGCATCATCTCCTTTGGCGCTGAGGCGTTCGCCGTGGCGCGGGCGAGTTGCTCCTGGTTTGCGTTGAGGCGATCGGTGAGCGTTTGACTTTCGCGTGCCATCTGGATCTGGATCCCTTTGACGTCGTCGATGACACGGTTGTTACGTGCGAGTTCTTCCTGGCCTGTCTTGAGTTGGCGCGCGACATTTTCATTGTCGTGGACCAATTTCTCTTGCGTCACGTTAAGCTGTTCGACTGCTTGCCTCAAGGCAGCGAGATCGCGCGTCATCGACTGCAGCTGCTGAGTCAAGTTGGAAACCAGGGCCATTTCAGACGGCGCCGCGTCTTTCGGCGCCGCAGCTTCTCGGGGGCCACGCGTCAGGGGTGCAGCGTCCGAAGGGGCCCTCATCGCCGGTTCAGCGGAGGACGACCACCACCACCAAGCAGCAAACGATACAGCCAACAGAGAGCAGACGAAGGCCACGTGGGGCTGTGTCGTCGATCGATGGTTCGTTGCCGGTGCGCGAGACGTCTCCATGGTCGGCTGGACCGAGGGACCGTCTTCCGCCTTGCGCGCCAGGTGCGAAAGCTCCTCAGCGATCTGCCGTTCCGCGACGCTGTCGTCTTGCGTGGAAGCCATTTGGTGCTCCATAGGAACCCTTGACGATGGTGCTGAGTTTCGTTGTTTAGCACAGTTTTAGCCTGTGCGCTCGGGCCGACGCTGCGCGCGAAGGCGCCGTGGGCAAATGAGTCCGATCGCCGAAAGTTCGAGGCTGATCGAGGCAGGAAAAAGCGCCTAAACTCCAGAGCGGCGTGTGCTTATGCCGACGTATGACGTCGAGTGGCAGGCTCGCGTGTCTTGCAGCGGCCGCACTCAACCTCCAGCCAGTCCGCCACTTAAGCATTGATCGATCGTCGGGCAGGGCTGCGCAGGGCCCCCGTAGCATTCCATGCGGACGGACCAGGCTTCCGCCTCCGCCCGGTCGGCTTCTCGAACGGCCTCGTGGGTGCGCTCGCGGGCTCCTTGCGCGTGGATCATCGCGCCCATAATTCGGCCGCTCCAGATTACCTCTCCACACTTTTCGCGGAGGATTCCGCAGGTAGCTTGTGAGGCGAGCCGCAGCCGAGAGCCCCACACCTCACTTCGGTCAAGCGCGACTGAGCCTGGCGGCTCCCGCAATCTAATGTCTCAACGTGGCTCGAACTGTAGAAGTGGCAAGCTCCGCGCGGAAAAAACGCCGCGCGCTCTCGCGGAAGAGGGGCGAGCTACTGGTCCTTGGTTCTCGCCGCGCCGAGGATATCCGCTCCTCTACACTCCCCAGTGCAAGTAGCTAGAGCTGCATAGATTTCAGCTGAGTGTCTGAGCGTCGGCATGAATTACTACGGCCACTTGCTACAAAGTTAGTGGCTTCCCCAACGCTGGCTCGAGCTAAGCCTGGCCGCGAAGGCGCCAGTGCGCGAAACAAGGACGACTTCGGCGATTGCATTTTGCATCGGCGCAGCCGCGTTCTATTCTTCCCAGCCATCAACGATGCGGTTCTGGACAATGCTCAACTAAACGCGGTGGAGGGCCTGCACCCCAACGCTGCCGGAAACAAGGCGATCGCCGCGCAGATTCTTCCAACAGTCGAGGCTCTCATAGATCGAGCGCGTAGGAGATCGTGATCCCACTATTTTGCCGATTCGGTGAAGGTCGCAGAGTATTTTCGTTATTGGCTCTTAGCCGAACCACGCTGATGCGGTTGTGCTGTCGGCCCTCATCGGTGGAGCGGACCCAGGGCCGCGCTCAGTTCTTCCAGCTCCGCAACAACATTGAGGAGGAGGTTAGGATGAAAAAGTCCTTTGTCGCCGCCACTTTGATCGTGTTGGCAAGTTCTGCGATGGCTCAAGATGCGATGCAGGTGGTCAAGCCCGATGGGCTGACCTGGATAGAACATCCGGTCTTCAGGGGCGCGCATACCGCCATCCTGATCGGTAACCCAACAAAGGCCGAGACGATCGTTCAGCGGGTGAAATTCCCGCCGAATTATAAAGTGCCGCCACACATCCATCCTGATGCCGAGGTCGTCACCGTGATGAGTGGCAGCTTTGGGAACGCCATGGGGGAAAAGTTTGATCCCGCGAAAGGCGAGATATTGAAGCCGGGCTCCGTCTTCGCGCTGCCGGCAAAGCACCCCCATTATGTTTGGACGACAAACGAAGAAACGATGGTCCAAATTGTGTTCACCGGGCCGGGTGGCATCGAGTTCATCGATCCAGGCGACGATCCGCGCAAGAAGTAAAAACGAAGCGCCGAAGCATAAAAAGAAACCACCTCAATCGGTGGCCTCTTTCAGGCGCGATGTCGGCTGTTGCCCCTTTGCCGACCAAGCTACGTCCGCTATTGAGCGTAGGCCGGACGTTAGCCGCGTGCGGCGCCATAGCCGCTTGTGACCCTGAACGGACTTTCGATCTGGCAGCGGGCGGGCTCTCGTTTACCCATTCGACCGGGTGTAGAGTGCGCATCAGTAAGAGTGCACATAAGTAAGGAGGGCGTGATGAAAAGTGCCTTTCTTTCAACCCTAATCCTTGCACTTTCGACAAGCGCCGGCTTCGCACAACAGCCCGCGCAGTGCCGAAACTTCGAGGCTACAATTGCACTTCAGACGACCAAGGAAGGTTGCTTAAGCCAGATCGGCCTTTGCACTGTCGGAACAGTCATCAGCAACGAGCCCGCTCTCAGCGGCGCAACGTGGCTTTTCACGGCGCACGGAATGGCCGAAACGGCAGGACTGCCATCGTTGCCCAAAACACTGCAATCTTACGCGGGAACGGTGCTAGTGACGGCAAAAGGGGGAACATTCGCGACCAGCACTGCCGGCGTGTTCGAAACCGAGTCGCCGGCCTTCAGCCAACTGGATAAGATCGTCAAGGGAACCGATCGATTCAGCAACTCCACCGGTCGGCTCATTTTTCTCACCGGCATCGGTCGGCAGGGCGGCGGATTTGATTCGCACGCTCGCGGCGAGTTGTGCGTGAACGAGTAACCAGGCCGGTCCGGTAAATAGGTGGAGCTGGAGACGCGGGGCAACAACCGCGCGACGTTGAGATGGAAGTATCTGTTGGCGATCTCCGAGCCAAGCCTTCAATGTCGCCTGTTGGCCCCCAAACCGAAGAAGCTCGAGATGCCGCGCAGGTCGGCTGGCAAGGGTAGACCGGACTCGCCGAGCGCGAACCTCGACCGCCGCTCGTGACCCAAAGGCGACCTCATGAACTGGCACCAGATTTCTACGTTGGCGGGTCGATGCTGGACGGAACATTGGTGCTAAGATTTTGCCGTCAAGGCCCACTGAGCTTCTCGACCAGGGGAACATCCCTATGACGCGAAATAGCGACTTTGAAAATGCACTTCGGGAAAGTGAGCAACGGTTGCGCTGGCTCGCCTCCATAGTCGAATCCAGCGACGACGCGATTGTGAGCAAGAATCTTGATGGCATCATTTTGAGCTGGAACAGGGGTGCCGAGCGCATCTTCGGCTACTCGCCCAGTGAGGCAATTGGTCAGCCCATTACGCTTGTTATCCCTGAGGACCGGCAAAGCGAGGAGCGCGAGATACTCACTCGCATCAGGCGAGGTGAGCGCATCGACCATTTTGAGACTGTTCGCCAAACTAAGCACGGCAGCCTCATTGTCGTTTCGCTGACCGTTTCTCCTGTCAAGGATTCCAGCGGCAAGATCGTTGGCGCATCAAAGATCGCGAGAGATATCACCGAGCAAAAGAAAAATCAGGAGATGATCACGACATTGGCACGCGAGGCCGAGCACCGCAGCAAGAACATGCTCGCGAGCGTTCTGGCGGCAGTTAATCTTTCTCAATCAAGCTCGCCGGAAGATCTCAAACAGACGATTGTTGGGCGGATCGAAGCGCTTGCGAGGGTTTGCTCGCTCTTTGTCGCGACACGCTGGATAGGCGCCGATCTATCGGCGATTGCCGAACAGGAACTCGCTCCATATTCGGGGAAGGGACTGCTGATGGATGGACCGCATATCGTGTTAGAACCCGGCGTCGCTCAGGCAATTGCCATGACGCTGCACGAGCTGGCCACCAACGCCGCGAAGTACGGTGCTTTGTCCCAGTCCAACGGCCAGGTCCACCTGCAATGGTCGCACGAGGCTCGCGGTCAATTGGATCTACGCTGGACCGAGACGGGTGGTCCTGCCGCGCAGGAACCCACGCGAAAGGGCGTTGGTGGCCGCATCATTGAAGGAATGATCACTCAGCTAAAGGGAAAAGTTCACTTTGACTGGCGCAAAGACGGACTTGTCTGCGAAATTACACTGCCGGTCTGAGATCGCAACAAGCCCGATAGAGCCGGGAGGGGTAGGTGGGAGATTGAGATGGATGATCGAACCGTGCGACTGGCGTTGGAGCGCCATTGGGATGCTTCGGACACTAGCGACTTTAAGACCGAACACGAGATCTATCACGAGGATGCTGTGCTTGATTATCCGCAATCCGGCGAGCGGATACGGGGCAGGCACAACATTCAAGAGAGCAGGTTCGTCCAGCCAAACAAGAAGCGTTTTACGGTCCGGCGAATTATCGGGAGCGGCAATCTCTGGGTCACTGAATTCGTGCTTACCTACGACGATATGTCATCATACGCGGTGAGTATCATGGAATTCCGCGAAGGACTGGTTGCCAACGAAACGCAATATTTCGCCGATCGGTTTGACCCTGCACCCTCGCGTGCGCATCTTGTTGAGCGAGTGAGCTAGCAACGCCCTGCCTTCGCGACTGCTCATGGCCCATCGCTTCCGTTGACGCAGTGCAGCGACATGTCGGTTCACAAGGGTAGGCCGGAAGTTCGCATCCGAGAGCCAAACCGACGCGATTGACCCGAATCGGACGTTTGGCAATCCGACAAGAGACGTCGTGCGGGAATCGTCGAACAGCTCGCTGCAAACAGAAGGGATGGCCCGCAGTTCAATGCAGCCTCAACCCCTCCATCCGGCCTTACCCAGACCGTCGACGAGATGCGCGTGGTCTTCTGGCCGAAACCACGGAGCTCTGTTGCGGACATACATATCTAATGCCCCCGGTGCGCGCGAGACGGCCTTTTCCAGTTCTTCCTTCGCTTCCGCTGTGCGGCCAAGCTGGCCCAGCGCCGCCGCGGACCAGCGGTAGATCATCGGAAAATTGGGATACGACCGGATCAGGCGTTTTGCGGCCTCGATCGAAGCCTCGTATTCGCCGCAGAAATATAAACCGCACGCAATGTGCAACAGGCGGACCGCCAGATAGGGATCGCGGGGATCGAGCCTGATACACACGTTGAGAGACGTGACCCCCTCCTTGTGCCGTCCGGCAAAGATCAGCGTCGCGCCTCGATGGCCATGCGCGATCGCCAGATTTGGACTCATAGAGAGAGCTCGCTCGATCTCCGCCAACGCATCGTCAGCCTCGCCGCGTGCTTGCAAGGCCCAGCCAAGGCACGAACGGGCTTCGGCATCGGCACCATCGAGCGCGACCGCCCGGCGGGCCAAGGCCTCCGCCGAGTGTTGCGCGTCTCGCAGGCCAATCTTCTGGTAGAGCGCGGCCGCTTGCAGCTGGTACAGAGCGAGCGCGCTGTAGCTGCCGCTGAAGGTCGGGTCGAGATCGATCGCCTGTCTGAAGAATTGCTCGGCGCTCTCATCGTCCTCTGCGGTCGCTTTGCTCAGATGCCACAGGCCGCGCTGATAGGCGGCCCAGGCATCAAGGCTGCCCGGCGGCCTGCGCATGGCGCGTCGGAGCTCGGCGTCTGCAATGGCGGGGGCGAGCGCAGTCGTCAGCGCTTCGGTAAGCTCATCCTGCACGGCGAAAACGTCCGCGAGATCGCGGTCGTAGCGCTCGGCCCATACATGATTGCTGGTCGCCGCCTCTATGAGCTGCGCGGTCACACGGATCCGGCTGCCGCCCTTGCGCACGCTACCTTCGAGCACGTAGCGGACGCCGAGCTCGCGCCCGACCTGTCTCACATCAACCGCTCGCCCCTTGTAAGTGAACGACGAGTTCCGTGCGATGACGAACAATGAGGGATAACGCGATAACGCCGTGATCACATCTTCGGCGATACCGTCGGAGACGAATTCCTGCTCGGGGTCGCCGCTCATATTGGTCAGCGGCAGCACGGCGACAGACGGCTTGTCAGGCAACGCGAGCGCCGGAATCTCGCGTTTGGGCGTCGCAGTCCGCGGGCCCGGGTCGATGATGATGCGGTAAACGTGGACAGGCCGGGCGATGTTCTTCAGAGTTTGCTCACCCGCTTCCTCAACGTCG
>NZ_PSRT01000115.1 GCF_004212635.1 Bradyrhizobium genosp. SA-3
CAGCCTCAGGGTCCGAGATGGGCGGACAACAGACGTAGCTTTCGCGGAGACGGCGAGTAGTTTTCCTCCATTGAGGCGGAGCGGGTGGCGATCATCAGTTCAATCAGTATAAGCGCGTGGTCGCTCGGTTTCGGCAGTCTCGTTTGAGGCTAAGCAACGGCGCGCCCGCTCGATCTGTGCGTCGGTAGCGCCATGGTTACGCGCGTACATCTCGGCCACTGGTGCCGAATATTTCGCAACGTAGTATCTGACCTCGCTGCAAGAGATGCGCCCTGTGGGCCTATGGTGACGCGAAGCGAAGGCTTCGGACCCCAGCGGGATCAGCAACAAGGCAACAATGGCCGCCGCCCGTACGATCATTCTCGCCGTCCCCCCATATACTGTCTGCTTCGTACAGAGAGCAGGCCTGAATCGCGCGCACGACGCAAATTAAGAATCGTGCACTGGGGCAAAGTGCTGGGAGACTGTTGCTCCAATGCTTCGGTGCTGCGCAGGCAGTGAAAAATGAGGCGTCGGTAAAAGCGATCTGATGCGAGCGTTCCAAAAAGCCGAAGTGGCAAGTTCGATCATCGCATTGAACGGCTCTACGAGCTTGCGATAGCTAGCTCCGCCGAAGAACTCTCCTTCTACGGCTGGCCTTGGGGATACGGCTAGTCCTGGCAATCCTTCTCGCCTGAGCGGCTCGTAGGCGACGCCGGAGGGCCTGCAGTTCTCGAAATAGTGCGACCAGTCCCTCGACCCGTTCGCCCAGAATAGTCGAATAATTGTAAACCCGAGCTCGATTACTCATTACTGCCCAAACCATGATTGTTGAAAGCAATAGGCGGTCGACAACGGGAAAAATATGCAATCCAGGGTAGGAACATACAACCCATAAATGACGGTGGCATTAACAGGGGCCATGTCCTACATCGTTGTTCAGTGCGCGTTGCTTTCGCTTTGTCTTTCGGGTTGATTTCGTTTCGAAAGATTAAAGCTGCAGGCTTAGTACCGCGGCACTCTCGCGCGCTGCGATCTCTCAGGCGTGGTAGTTCCCTTCTGCCCTTAGTCGCGCGACGGCTGCTTAGGGCCGCTCTTAATCGCCTGGCGGCCCCGGTTTGAAGTATCGCATCGAACATTACAAATTATACCCGCGCCCCATTGCGACCAGTTGCGTGCATCATGACAACCGCGTGGCGCATGCCCCCGCCTTGCCCATCGGACCGCCGGCCACTCTCCCTCTCCTCCGCCGCGGAGGGCCAGGGGACGGACTATGAGGCCCGGGCGCCTAGGCAAACCGGGCCTCGCCTTAACTGCTCCTCCGCTTAGCACATGCCAATCGCGTGCACGTTTTCGCGATGGTGAGACGACATGAGGCTCGATAGGGAAACATCGATGATCTCAGCGCCACTGTGCACTATGAATCTAGGGGTCGATCCCTCGGAGGCTCCGCCGCGCATCGCACGAATGCAAGGGCGGTCCAGCAGCACATGGTTGCAGACACAGTCCGGCCGGCTTGGCGTTGAGCTCCCGGGCGACCGCCAGGCATCACGCCTTTTTGGTTTCTTGCGCGATCCACCGCTGTCTTATTCGTGCTGAGGGACATCGGCTGTTAAGAGTTGGTTTAGTTCCCGGCATGATCATTGGGGACCATGAGGGGTCCGAGCATGCAACTGCATCATGCCAATACCTTGGAAAGGATCGAGGCGGTCGCGGATCAAGGCAGTGGCGAGGTCGCGACGTGGCCCGTCACTCTCGACCAATCAGATTTCTTGACCTCCAATCGAGATGAGATCCTGGCGCTATTAGAGCCAAGCGGCCATCCAAATCGCACCATTGGCTCGTCGTGGCCGCATTAGCTGGGGGCTTCGGGTTGGGATGGGCTGGGGCTTTGTACGGTCCTGCAACTATCTCGGCTCTCAACCCAATTGCTCAGATAGATACGGCTTCGCGCCGGATGCCTGACACAAAGTCAGGCGGTAAGGCCGAAAGCGCCCGAAAGATAGCATCAGCGTCAGGCTCGCGAGCACCGCCTGGTTTAGGTCAGCCCTCCACAGTCAGCGCGAGCCTTGCTCCGAAGCCTCTCGCCAAAGCGTCGAGTGCGGCGCAATCGGCGGAAGCTTCGAAGCAAGCTTCCTCTGCTGTGGAGACGGACATGTCTGTGACCGGCTCGCTTGAGCCTGCGGGGCCGCTCCTGTCGGTTCCCGAGACAAGACCAACGACAATTGGGGGTTGGACAGTCCTTGACGTTCGCGGCGGAACGGCGGTGCTCGAAGGGCCCGATGGGATTCGAATGGCAGCACGGGGCGACGTGGTCCCCGGCATCGGGCGAATCGATTCTATCGTGCGTTGGGGCAACCGCTGGATAGTTGCAACAGCTCGTGGATTGATCTCGACGCCCTAGGCGTGACCGGTTGCGAGGAGCGTGTCACTGTGCTCGCGCATTCCCCGACTTCGGGAGAATGACGGAATGATGCCCACGCTGCGGTTGTATTTGGAGTCGCGATTATGTGCCGCTATTGCCGATCAGGCCCATACTCGTCGAGCAAACCGAGCGATCGATGTTGTCCTGGGCAGCGATCAACTGGACGCCGGCAGACATGGTTCGTTGTGAAAGCCGCCCAGGTCTTTGAGGTCGCGTGAGATGCGGTCGAGAGACTTCGAATCGATCACATCGAACTTCCGGCTCCTGGCATTCGGCATCAGGCGCTGAAAGCCCATGCGGTTGATGGTCGAGGGGCCGGAAATGCCGTGATCGGAGTAGCTCAACGACGATGTGACCCTCACGCTTGCAGAATGCGCGGCACAGCGCGACCTGATCCTCGATCGACTTGGCGGTCTGCTTTTCCTTGTCACTAAACATTGTGTAGATCGCCGCTCTCATCATCATCGCCTGCACTGGGTTTGACGGTTCTGCTGTTCTGCGCGGCTATCGCTGCGGCGCGGGCAAGGGCGCGCAGGAGTTTGCCCATTGCCTTGCTGGGCGCGTTTGTCCGCTATGCCAACGGGCACTGAATGTGGGCCGGCCGTGAATCAGCATCCCCGCGCCCGCGGCCGCGAGGGCCACGTGGCGAATCCTGAAACGGCCTCCAAAGGCGGGGCCCAGCGCCGGAGTGCAGGACGATATGTTCCTGGGCCGGTCCATAGCACTCTGGTGGAAATCGCTTCTCACTAAGCGTAGCCCGCGACAAGAGTAGCGCTCCATGACAGGATTGAAGCAATTCAGCCAAGATTGCATCAAACACGTTCGATGTTCTTCGAACAAATGTCCACGAGACCGCAGCGGACATCCGCGCCGGCTCGATCTGTCAACCTGACATGCCACTTGAAATCGCGTGCTGTGGCGCAACTAGGCAAGGTCGCGTGTGCTTGTATGCCCTCGCACTCGCGTCCGAAGCAGGTTGATATTTCTCGAGAGTCACGGCTTCGGGGGATGACCGCTGCCTAACCTTGATCGCTCGACCTGCCGCTACTGCCGAACTCGATTCTGTGTTTGATTTTACACATTCGTGTTCGCGTTACTCTTCTTGTGCTCTAGCCGCCAAGGGGATCAGATAACAACGCAATAACGCCTGCAGCTTCGATGGCATCATTTCTGCAGGGAGGACTTGGAACGGAGCTCAAGGGGATTGAACCGAAAGGGCACTGGAGATCTTTCGGCCCACGACTTAGCCGCACCCTATCAGCGAGCCTTATTGCTCCTTTCGTATACGGGGCACCTTAACGATCGCTCCGTTAGCTCAGAGGAGGAGGAACCGTGAACCGCCGGAAAGACACACTGGGACGAGAGATCCTGCAGGTAGCGGATTACGAACGAGCGCTCTCGATCAACGGCTACTATGCTCAGCTCACGGTCAATGTCGCGGACGTGCCGTTCTGGATGTCAGACGGTGAGGCCTTTGCTTATTGCCGAAGTGTAAGGGGCCGGCGCCAATTCATGCTCGTGAACGTTGTCAAGGGCGCAAAACAGCTGGCCTTTGATCATGATAAGCTGGCTGCCGCCCTGACCCGAGCAACGCAGAGGCATTACGACGCTGCCAATCTGCCATTCCGTCGCTTTGACCTGCCTAGCGATGGTCGCGAAATCAGCTTCCAGATCGATAACACCAGGTGGAGCTGCGATCTTGTGAGCTACACTTGTCTAACCCAGAACGCTTCCTCCAAAGTCCATGAGGAGAATCCCTATGGCAGCCCTCGGATAGAAAATGATCCGAAGGAAAAAAGCGCATCTCCTGATGGTAAATGGCTGGCCTATATCAATAGGCACAATCTATTCCTGCGCAGCAAGGATGGTTCGCAGGACATGCCCCTGACCTGGGACGGATCCGAGAGCAACTACTACGGGTTGTCGACACTGAGTTGGTCTCCGGACTCGCGCTATCTTGCGGGATACCGGTTCCGCCCCGGATACGAGCGTAAGATTCATTTCGTCGAATCGTCGCCGATCGACCAGCTTCATCCGAGGCGCCGGACGATGACGTATCCTAAACCTGGCGACCTGTTGACAGTATCACATCCGGTGCTCTTTGAGATCGGCAGCCGACGCGAGATCCAACTCGACAACGATCTATTCCGAAATCCTTACGAACTTTCGCCGATCGAGTGGTGGGAGGACAGTCGAGCTTTCACTTTCAAGTATAATCAACGAGGTCATCAGCTCTATCGACTGCTAGAAGTGGTAGCAGCCACCGGAGAAGTCCGCTTGCTGATCGATGAGTGCAGCAAGACCTTCATCGACTATCAGCCGCTGAACATGGACCAGGAGTGCACTGGCAAAATCTTTCAGTATAACGTCGCAGACGGAAAGGAGATCATCTGGGCGTCCGAGCGCGACGGACACGAGCATCTCTACCTTTTCGATGGCCGAACCGGCGAGCTTAAAAATCAGATCACCAGAGGCAATTGGGTGGTCCGGACGGTCTATTTTGTCGATCCGGTGAGGCGCCAGATCTGGTTTGGCGCGAGCGGAATGAACGCAAGCGAAGATCCTTACTTCATCCATGGCTACCGAATCGACTTTGACGGGACGGGCCTGACTGCGCTCACGCCGGAAGCGGCAAATCATCACATCGAGTTCTCGCCAGATGGCCTCTACTATGTAGACCTGTGTTCACGTATCGACCTTCCGCCGAGCTTGGTCTTATACCGAACCAGTGACAATTCGAAGCTCATGCAGGTCGAAAGCACCGACATTTCGGAGCTCGTGGCTGCTGGCTGGACGCCGCCGCTCAGCTTTCATGCGAAGGGGAGAGATGGCGAGACTGATATTTGGGGTGTCATTCACCTTCCCATTAATTTCGATCAAGCCAAGCGATATCCGGTCGTAGAGAGAATATATGCTGGCCCTCACGGTTCTTTCGTTCCGAAGTCATTCTCAGCCTCGGCCGAGCCGCTCGCGCAACTTGGATTCGTCGTTGTACAGATCGATGGAATGGGGACGAACAACCGCTCGCGAGCGTTCCACGACGTCGCCTGGAAAAATCTGAAGGACGGTGGCCTTCCCGATCGAATCCTGTGGCACAAGGCGGCGAGCGCAAACTATCCGTGGTACGATATTTCAAACCTTGGCATTTTTGGCGCGTCCGCCGGTGGTCAGAATGCGGTGAGCGCACTTCTCTTCCATTCTGAGTTCTACAAGGTTGGGGTCGCTAATTGTGGTTGCTATGACAACCGAATGGACAAGATCTGGTGGAATGAGCAGTGGATGGGCTGGCCGGTCGGCATCGAATATTCACAATCCTCCGCCGTCGACAACGCGCACCGATTACAAGGTAAGCTGTTGCTGATTGTCGGCGAACTGGATGAAAACGTCGATCCGTCATCCACCTTCCAGCTTGCCGACCGTCTTATCGACGCTGGAAAATTCTTCGACATGCTTGTGGTGCCGAACGCAAACCACGGAGTGCCAGGCAATTACTGCAAACTAAAGCTCGTGGATTTCTTCGTTCGCAACATTCTTTGGCAGACACCCCCTAACTGGAACGCGGCTTCGATCGAGCCGCTGAGCCGGTGCTGGATGCGAGGACGCGATGGGCAACAACTAATTAGCTCGATCGAATCTCGCAAGTGATGTCCGCGTTCTACGGCGGGACGATTTTGGCCCGGTCAGCGTTCGTGTGAAGCGCGGATGACAGTGGGCATGGGCGCCTTCAGTTCGCGGGCAGATCGGCAAGACGCCGCGTAGAAGCTCAACAGCAGAGAGCGGAATGGTTTACTTGGATATAACGGAACATGAGTGGGGGATGTGCCAAGTCCTTCGCACCAACTCATAGATAAGCATATTGAGGGGCGTTGCACTTCAAGAGGATGACATCGCTGGGAACCTAACAGTTGATGACGCCTTCGCGTTTCCCGACATCTGCAGGCTAACCAGCTGCTTTTTCTTTGTATCGGATTGCGGCGTGCGGCGCTGGAGCACTTGACACCGCGGAGCGTCGCGTTCTTTCCACTTAAGGTGAGGGCGCGCGAGTATGCATCCCGCAAAGGTCTATTTCTCCATTGACGTGCTGCGGCGCGCCCACTGCATTGACTGGGATCGATCCGAGGCGACGCGGCGTGTCGTAACCGCGCCTGGCGACCGCGAGAGCCGGGGATCAAGGGCGTTGTTTGGAATCCGTCAACGAAGTTCAAAGCAGTCCATCCTGACACACTTCATTGGCGAGAGACGGACGTTGATCGCCCGACACTTCACTTCTTCCACAACAAGAAGGACGCCTTAATGCGAGACGAGGTGTGGGATGAGTTGAACAGTAGATCGAGACCCGAAAGCAAGAACGGGATCATCGCGACGAGCCTCTTACTGCAGAGCCGGTCAGAGGCGTCCCATAGCACAATTAGTGCAACGTGAATGAAATCTCTGTAGCTCCGGCCCCGTGGCCGTGGCACCGCCGAACCCGACAGTGCTCGGATCGCGTGCTGACGATGCCGTCCCGTAACGGCGCACAGCTCGTCTAAAATCCGTTCCTCTCGAGCTGCCCGCTCGCCCGATAACGCTCCGCCAGCGCTGATGTGATCTCGCGCTTTGCGCGCGTGCCGATCTTTCCTGCCATGGCCGCCACCGAACTGATTCGGCAGCTCCGCCCAGACACGACAGGGAAGTTGTTCGGTAATATCTTTAGTGCGCAATGGAGCCTTAAATCCGGATGTCGCTTGACGTTTCTCGTCCCACCGGCGCAAGAGGTCTCGCATTGCAGCGCATACGCCTCGAGGGTGGCGTACCTCTTCAGCGCACTCCCGAATGCCGGCGATGTTCGACACAAAGAACCAAAATGCCGCAGCTGTCGGTGCATTATGCGACACCGCGTCGCCGATACCGCATGATTGCCGAGGCCCCATGCCGCCCATTATCCACCGCATCAGCAGTGATGAGGCGCAGCCCAAGTCAGCGGACATCGTGGTGATCGGTGGTGCGGTTGTTAGCGGCAGTGCGGCCGTATCCTGGCGCGGCGCGGCCTATCGCTAGCGCTTGTCCAAAAGGGGGGATGTCGGTTGCGAACAGTCCAGCCGGAGTGTGGCTAGTGCCGTCGGCAGAACCGCGATGCGCGTGAATTTCCGCTCGCTAATCTTGCAACTCGCGAGCTTCAAGAAGCGAAGCTCATGCTCCTCGGCAGGTACCGATTCTCCTGCAAAGAACGGTTTGAGAGTCGTTTTCGCGACCGGCATGCAATTTGCTGAAGATCCGGAAACGAGAGAGGCTTGATGACAAGCAGTGACATCATTCGCCCTTTACACCAACACGGGCGCGTAAGGACTGTAGGAGAGAGCACAATTGTGAGGATACTGACAAAGGCCAAACATGCCGTCGCCCGGGTCCACGACGCGATTGTGCGTTTGGTCCGCTGGGGCCTGCGTGTCCTTACTCGGCTATCTCAGTCGATTGCGCCATTCGGCCCAATCGACGCCGGCCTTGATGGGGCTCACCGTGAGCCGCCGATGAGTTCTTCCCACTCCATGCGGCTAAATGGCGCCTGGACGGCAAAGCGCAAGTTCATCGAAACAACCGTACGAGGAACGGAGCGCATCAAGCGAAGTAAGGCCAACGACAAACCGTTTCACTCATACTAGGAGCTTTGGATGGATCATCAAGTTTACACTGTGCCCGAGTCTGTACAGCTGGTTTTTCAAGATGGCGGTAAGACGCCGCGCGATTTCGTGGTGGATCTATTCCGGGAGGTGTTCGGCAGACATCAGCGCGATGCCTACGCCCTTTCCATGTTGATCGAACGGCAGGACAAGGCCGCGTGCGGCCCCTTCCCGCCGTCAGTTGCAAAGGAGCTCTTCGATGCGGCGCAGGAACGAATCCGAGCTGAAGGACATACGTTGCAAATCACCTCCGAGCCTGCTGGCGAAACCGAGGCGCCAGATCCGTCCGAAATCCAGTTCGAATGTGCCCGTGACGCGGTTGCCTGGCATTTCGCCGATATCCCGCCGAACAGCCTCGTGACTATGTTGCGAAAATTTCCCGGCCACATGCGCGCGGACATCCAGATCGCAATCGACAAGCTGTTCGCTTCGCCGGTCCGCTTCTTTGGCCTGCTGCAGCAGCGATGGACTGGCGAGGAGCTGTCATTCGCGGAGCTCCGGCGCGCCGGAGGCGAACCCGTCTTGCTGGCGTCGCCACAATACCACGAGATCGACATCGGCGAGGCTACGCCAGTCAAATGCCTGCACAATGGGCTGTGGCTATCCGAGGCGAACGAGTTTCGTTACGCTGTCGTGCTGTCCTATTACCGCGAGCTCATTCAACAATGCGGGACAAGCCCAGAGGAGGAGATGCTCATTGAGGTCGCGGTGCCCGCCGGCGGGGCCGGCGAGTCTTTCGCGCAGCACTGCTTCGTTGAACTGGAGAGAGCGGTACAATCCGCCGGATCGTACCGTGGCAAGATCCTGTCCCTCGAGAGCAATCCGAATTACAGCGGCCGTTCGCGCGGCGTTACGGTGCATCGTTGGCCCCGGGTAGACTCCGCGGACGTGATCCTGCCCGAAAAGGTGCTCAAACTGCTCGATGGAAATGTATTGAACTTTGTCGGAATGCGCGATGCGCTGCGCCGGCTCGGCCAATCGACACGCAAGGGCATCTTGCTTTATGGCCCTCCCGGCACTGGGAAGACCCACACGATCCGGTACCTCGCAACTAACCTGGCTGATCAGACCACTCTAATAATGGCAGCCGGGGAGGTCGGTGCGCTCGGTGTATATATGAACCTCGCGCGGCTGTTGCAGCCGGCATTGGTGGTGATCGAGGACGTCGATCTGATCGCGCGCGACCGCAATGAGATGCGACAAACGGACGAAGAAGTGCTGCTCAACAAGCTGCTCAATGAGATGGATGGGCTGAAGGAGGACGCCGACATCCTGTTCTTACTTACCACCAACCGACTGGAAGAGCTTGAGGGGGCACTCGCGGCGCGGCCTGGCCGGATCGACCAGCTCATCGAGGTGCCTTTACCTGATGCTCATGGTCGCGACAAGTTGGTGCGGCTCTATGGCAAACGCCTGCCACTCACTGAGGCTGTTGTCGCTCAAGCCGTGCGACAGAGCGAGGGCGTCAGCGCCGCCTTCATCAAGGAGTTCATGCGGCGCATCGCGCAATCGTCCATCGCGCGCGATGGCGGCAAAACGGTCATCTGCGATGATATCGACCAGGCGCTGGACGCTATGCTGCCGATGAGGGGGCACGGATCGCAGACCGGGCAAGCTGGGCCGTGAGCCGCGACAAGGGGTAGGAGCGGCCACAAAGTGTGCGCGCCGCCGTCCGAAATCGGTCAGTTCGCCGACGTTCAGATCGGCGGCGAGCTGACCGGCGAGTTGGGACCCCTGCCGCGCTCGTGCGTCAGCGCAAGCAGACGGACCATGAGCCGGCATGCTTTCCGGTGAACCCATACAGGTCTCGCTCCGCCGCGCGGAAATCAGGATGAAAGCTGACATCGCTGCGACGTCGATGGTCGCGGGAACGTTTCGATGGTGCGCCTCTGATCTCGCCAGCCGTTCGAAACTGAATCGGGGCGCGTGAGCAGCTCAGAGCATCTAGCCTTCACAAATCGTTGGTTGGTTCATGTACTGCAGACGATCACTGAAGTAGGTCATCTCGACATGGTTGCCGATCGTCTTCGACAGTTCCTTGCAGTGATTTCATTCACCAGCACGCGCGGCAACGTGTCGCTGTTGAGCTCGACATGCCAACCGCCTTCTGGTCTTGGCCCCACATATACCTCCGGTGCGATAATTTGCGTCGCGATGTGCCGAACTTCTAGCCGGCTCTCGATCGAGTCTGCGGATCTTGCCGATCATGTCCGTGATGGCGTCATCGTCGCCCCGCACAGTTGCGCGCAAAAAGTAAATGTTCCATTTTGCAAGCAGCTCGAGATCGTCCACCAGGGCGTGTATCACGGGGTAAAACCGCTTGAGTTCACGAGGCTGGATCATCATACACTCAAATTCCGCGCGGAGACGGCTGGAAGAGCGAACTTCTGCAGCTCTTTGAGCACCGCCTCAACATCCGCCTGCGAAGCGCCGAGGCGCTCGGCAGCCTCTCCGAGATCCGGCGCTAGATAGCCGGCATCGTCGACTAGGTTGACCAGATACTGCCCGATAATGCGTCGCGCTGAGGCGCTGAGCGCCAGCCAAGCGCGGCATCGTCGCGATCGGCGAGTACGTGTTTCCGGAGCAGGTGACCTGGTCGCGCGAGGAGCTGAAGTCGCCTAAGGACCTTGAGGGCCAGAAGATCAGGATGATCTCGCCGATAAAGCCGAGTTCATCAAGCGAATGGGCGGATCGCCGGTGACGCTGGGCACTGCGGAAGTGCCCGCTGCGCTCGATCGCGGCGTCGTCGACGGCGCAGTCACGGCAAGCTCGGGATATGGCTATGTCTGGCGCGATCTCTCCAAATACAGTTACCGGGCTCAACCTCGGCTATGTCAGCTCGCTGTTGCTCGTGAACCAGCGCGCCTGGGACCGATTCTCGCGGTCCGTGCAGCCACGGTCAAGGACGCGGTCCGCGAGATCTGCGACAAAACGACGAAAGCAATGGCCGCCGAGGGCCAGGACCTCACGCGGAAGCTGGCCTCGCTAATGACGGAGACCATGCCCTCCGAGGCTGACGTCGAGGACGCCGAACAAAAGATCAAGCCCTATACGACGACTGGGCAAAAGCCCACGGACCCAAGGCGATCGAACTCTTGGACAAAGCTCGCAAGGCTCTGGGGCGCGGACGGACATGGTGTCGCCCTCCAAAACCCCGACGCTCGACACTTCCGGACACATCGCCGCGCGCGGTCCTTCGCGGCCGGCAGAGCGCTGACTCGAGCGGCTTTGCCGCTGGCTTTGCGAGCTCGCCATCCTCTCCATGATCGTGATGGTCGCAAGCGAGGTCTTTCTGAGAAACGTCATCGGCTTCTCGCTGGAATCTGCGGACGAACTCGGCGGCTATCTCCTTGTCGGCGTCTCGTTACCGTCGGCGGGCTATGCATGATTCTGCCGAATGGCACGCGTGCTGAGGATGGTCGTGCGAACTCAACGGTCCAACGTAAAAGCGCCGACATATATTCGGCAGGCGACGCATCGCTCATAGAGTCTTGAGATACTCAACAAGCGCTCGCCGCTCGGCGTCGGTCAATTCTGGTCCAATGACGCCAGGCGGCAGCTTCGTTAAGTCGGTTTCCTTGCCTTCGAAGGAATGTCCACGAGCACCGTTCCCAAGCAGCGACACATCGAAGTTCGTCAGGCCGGCCGCACAGCTCTCGGTCGCATGTGCTTTCGTAACAAGCCCGACCTTGACGGGGTCGAACGCACGACTGCCGACGCAAAACGACGTCGGCCGTTGGGCTTGCGGCACCAATATGTCTCTCAGTGTCGGAACGGACCCATTGTGCAGATAAGGAGAAGTTGCCCAAATACCGTCCAACGGGCGCGCCCGGTACTGAGGCTCAAGGGCGAGAACTACTTCGTCCTTGCCGTTGCGGCTCGCACGCGCCCCGACATAGACTCGCTGGTTTTGGCAATTCTTCCTCGGCCCCCACATTTGCCGCTTGGTTTCTTCAGAAGTGCCGTTCGCAATGACCCATTGGTCGATCGTTTTGCCGACCACGTCCATGAGCGCGAGTACAAACAGAGGATCTGCGCCTTTATCTGCCAGAAGCCCGCAACCTCCGGCTTTGTTGAGATCATCTGCAGGATTTAATCCGAGTGATTCGGGTAGGTGAACGCGCCGCGTCGTAAGGACGTTAGATTGTTGGCGGTCGGTGCCGATCGCCGAGACCGGCATCTGGACGACGTTAAAATAATGATGTCCGCCGATCTCTACCCAATTCTTCTCGTTCTTGGCTGAGCGATCGGGGTTCTCTGCGCGCCAGAATGAGTCTTCCGGCCACTTTTTGTCGAAGGCGGCATCATTCACCGGGCCTCGGTGGCATCCAAAGCAGTGAGCACGATAAAGATCGCGACCTTGTTCAACGAGCTTTTCATCGATCGCCCAGGCCGGGTCACCGCGGAATTTCTCCTGCGCGTCCTTCCATCGCGGTGCTACGAGCCCGGTGAATTTTCTGCCTCCTGCATCTTCGGACGAAAAGGGATCGGCGCCGCGCAGAAGCTCTTCGAACCGCGCGATGTCGGACAGATGTATGGATGAGGTAAAAAGCGGCCGTCCGGGCGCGGCCGCGGTCATATTGATTTTTGCGCTGACACCGAGCGCTTCGCCTGAATTGCGAACGAGTTCGTTGAGAACAGAGGCGTCATACTGTGCCCAAAGGAAATACGGCGTGTCCCAGATCGGCGGAAAGCTCACGGGCGCATCATGGCGCGCAAAGTTACCCTTGAGGAGTGGCTCGGAGAGTTCGCCGGTCAAGGGATCGAGTAGGTTGCTATAGAAAACCTGGTTCCCGATCCGGTTCAGCGCATCAAGTCGACCGAACCCTTCATCGAGATCCACCACTCCCTGTCCCGTCAAAAGTCTGTCGGTCTCTGCCTTTTCATTCTTGATCTTCTGAAGTGCTAGCTCAAGATCGCTTCGCAGCTGCTTTCGATCGACGCTTTGCCTTTTGATCTGCTCCAGCTTGCTGGCGAAAAGCTCAAAACGCCATGGCAAGATCAGCGTGTAGCCGATCGACAGCCCGACGGCCCTTTCAACCTCGCCCAGATTGACCATCGCCGGCCCGCCGTCAAACCGTATGCTGACATTCTTGTATTCGAGATGACCCGTATGACAGGCGGCGCAGGTTAGCCCGATCTGATCTTCATACGGGGCGCCAGTCGTCGGATCGACACCGCCCTTGAGGATGGCAAAGCCGACCGGCAAAGCATTCGGGTTCTCGGGCGCGCTTGGCGTCCAACCGGGGTTGGCTGTGTCCCCATTCGGCGCATCGTCGTGATAACCGTATGCGGGCGCATTACCGGCGAAGTCCTTTGAGCTAGGACTCGGAATGAAGCCGAGGCGGCGCAGGTAGTTCTCGTCCGTTAAGCTCGTGTAAGAGAAGGACAGCTCCGGGCGTTCCAGGGCCAAAAACCACTGATAAGGGACAGGGATGGTCGCTGTCCCCTGCGATGTGTGGTGAAACCAGTAACGCTGGCGGGAGCTCCAATTTTGCGGCAGCCAATAAGCGCTTTCGATTTTTGATGGCTCGGGCAGCGTCGCAGGCAGTAATTGAGCGACCAGATTGGCATCGTTCTTGATCTTAAGGGCTGCGTCGCGAACCTTCTCCGGGGCGAAATACACCAGGCCGGCCGCCACGATCACGACAACGACGCTTGCCAATAATAGGCTGGTGATATGAGGCCAGCGCATCACCCGGGAATAAAGACGAGAGCCAAAAGAAGGTCTCCCCATAGCAAGGACTCCATCCATCTTTTTCATGCGTCCAGCCGGCCCGGCGCTACCGGAAACGGCGACGGCGTCTGTTACTTGTTCAGCAATTGGCTATTGATGAAGGCGACCACGTCGGACGTCTCGGCTGCCGCGCGCCTGGTTATCGTCGCCGCGGCCGGGCCGCCGTGCAAAAAGGATGGGAACCAACCGAAGTTGCGGACATTCCAGTCTTCTTTCGGCCAGACCGCGCGGTTCACGCCGACCGCTGCGAAATTTGGAATTTTCCTGGCGAGTGGCTGTGCCGTCTCGGTGTGACAGCTCACGCAATCAGTATTGAAGAAGTGGCTCTTCTTCGTATCAGCAATGGTATTGACGATCTCGATGATGCGGCTGTTGGGCACGTTACCATCGATGAACTCGGAGGTCGAAACACCCTTACGATTACCTTGGGGCAAGGGCGGATTTTGCAATGCCGCGTGTCGACAGGTGATCGGATTTTGATTATTCGTGCCCGGTTGCGGGACCACGTGCTTTTCGCCGATGGCGCTGAACATCTGTGCCGCGTGCATGCCGTCAAGCGTCGGGCCGGGCACTGGTATTAGGCCTGCTTGCGGGGCCCTTAACATCGACACGAAAATCCAGGGTTCGGGCGGTGCGATGCCCATAACGGCCATCGTGTTGAGGCGCTGCGGCGAGAGATGCTTCTCAATCAAGGCCTTGAGTGCATCGCGAAACGCCTTCGCCGATGCCCCTACAAGACCCGGATGCACATTCAGATCACCGGCAGTCGAGACTTTGACATTGCCAAAATGTCCGGCTCCAAGCTGATCGCGCAAGGTCGCGGCGTCACGAACGATCGCCTTGAATGCTTCGTCGTCCGGTTTGAATCGCGGGAACGGCGCGCAACCGTTCAGAGGCGGGTCCGGGTCGAGGGTGAAGCTGAAGATAAGGTGGCCTGCAGTGTCATGAACCTTGAAGCCGTCCGGCCCATTGGTCACCGGCTGAATGATGAGCCGGATTTGTGGTTGCCGGCCAAACTGGGCGATGATCTCCGGGGACAATCCCGGCGCGCCCGGATCGATCCGGATGCCGGCCACAAACCAGGCGCCGATCTTTTCATGGCATCGGGAAACTGAATGTGCCGTGCACCCGAATCCGGCACGCCCCGATACTCCGGATTTTCGGCGTTAGCATAAAGTGCGCGAAGTCCGCATCGGAAAACAGCCGCTGCGGCGATCCCGAAGGGCCCGCAAGATCGGACACGGCGATCAGATTGGCGAGGTCGCCCGCCGACTTCGGCGGAGGAAAAGAGAATGGACACATCATTGGGCGCAAGCGGCCTTGACGCCGCTTGCGCCGAGCCGTTCCTACCTCCAAAGAGCACGCTCAAGCCTGAATCGCCCCGATTTTGGGCAGCTTACGGCCGCTGACGTCCTTGAAATGCCGTCGACCTCAGCCACAGCGACGGATGATCTTGCTTGACGGAAACCATCGTGTCATGCAAGTTACTAAGAAGTAACAGAGGTGATCCAAGGGTAATGTCTGACTTGGAACTAGCAATTGAACGCTCGGGCGCAGCGCTCTGGCTTAAGTTAAACCGGCCGCACGCTCTTAACGCGCTTACGGCTTCGTTGGTGAAGGCGCTTATTCGGGCTATGAACTCGGCTGTGGCCGACGACGCTGTCAGAGTCATTGTCCTGACCGGTGCAGGAAGGGCATTCTGTGCAGGGGCTGACTTGAAGGAGAGCGCCGCACGAAGCGAAGTGCCAGGAGCGTCGGCGGCATTCATCAAATCCATCATGTCACTGGTTGGTTTGCTTCAAGCTTGCTCGAAGCCAGTCATCGCGGCAGTCAACGGAATTGCGGTTGCGGGGGGGCTCGAACTCATTCTCGGCTGTGATGTCGTATTCGCTGCTGAATCCGCCGTTCTGGGGGACTCGCATTCCAACTTCGCCATGTTCCCCGGTGGAGGGGCAACGGTTTTCCTCCCGCGAAAAATCGGCATCAACAACGCCAAATTCGTGATGTTCAGCGGCGGTACGCTTCCAGCGCGAGATTGGATCGGGTTAGGCTTGGTGAGTAAGGTTGTTGAAGACGCCCAATTGATTGCTGCGGTTGACGCGTTCGCGGCGCAGCTCGCTGCCAAGAGTCCGATCGTGCTCGCCAGGATGAAAGAGGCGCTGAATGACTCTGTTGAGCAGCCGACCGCGTCGGCAATGCGCAGAGAGCGAGATCTTAACGAGCTGCACGCCGCATCGCTCGATCGGGCGGAAGGTTTGAGAGCATTCCGAGAGAAGCGAATTCCCCAGTTTGTCGGACGCTAGTCGCGGACGGATACGTCCGCACTCTCCAACTGAATCGAGGTCAGGTCATGAGTTATCGGACAGCAATAGTTGGTGTTGGCGCGACATCGTTCGGAAAGTTCTTGGACCGATCAATTCGGGATCTATCGGAGGAGGCGGTTCGAAACGCGTTAGCGAATGCGGGCGTGAGTGCGGCTGACGTTGATCGGGTTTATTTCGGCAACGCTGCGGGTGGCTTAATGACTGGGCAGGAGATGATCCGAGGGCAGGCCGCGTTGCGCTTTTCCGGATTGGCGGGGACTCCGTTGGTCAACGTGGAGAACGCCTGTGCGACCGGAAGCTCTGCTTTCCATCTCGCATGGGAAGCGATTGAGGCAGGCCAAATCGATGTAGCCGTCGTCGTCGGTGCGGAAAAGCTCTCGCACAAAGACAAATCTGTATCGCTTAGCGCGTTCGCCGGCGCGCTCGATCTCGAAGAAGAATTGCCAAGTCATATCGGCACCGGCAGCGGGGCTGTGACTATGGACGTCTATGCCGAAAAAACCTGCCTCTACATGACCATGTCCGGTGCGACACAGGAAGACTTTGCGCAAGTTGTCGTCAAAAGCCGAAAGGCGGGCAGCCTCAATCCGATCGCTCAATTCAAGACTGAAACGTCGGTAGCTGAAGTTCTCGCGCAACGCACTATTAGTGGACCACTAAAGTTGCCCATGTGTTCAGCTATGAGCGATGGTGCAGCCGCTCTGGTTCTGTGCTCGAGCCGCCAAGTATCGCTGATGGGCCATTCAAGCCCTGTCTGGGTTGCTGGATCGGTGTTGGTTTCGGGGTTTGCCGATCCGTCCAAGAGCATTTGCGCGGTACGGGCTTCAAAAGAAGTTTACGACCGTGCCGGCATTGGCCCGCAGGATATCCAGGTGATCGAACTGCATGATGCAGCTGCGCCGGCGGAGCTGATCCATTACGAGAATCTTGGGCTCTGCGCCCCGGGTGGAGGTCCTGATCTGCTGAGGAGCGGAATCACCGGAATCAACGGGAGAATATCCGTAAACCCGAGCGGTGGATTGCTCAGCCGTGGGCATCCTCTTGCGGCAACGGGCGTCGCTCAGATGATCGAGCTTGTTCATCAGCTTCGAGGGACTGCGGGAGCTCGGCAGCGCGAGGCGGCAAAGGTTGGCTTAGCCGAAAATAATGGCGGTCAAATCGGTGGAGATGCTGCGGCAGCGGGAGCTGTAGTTCTCTGCCGTTAGAAGGTTCCGTCAGCTGCTGAGCACATTCGGCTGGTACCTTCGTATGGGCGGGTAATCTCCGACTACAACTGAAGCCTTTGCAACTTCGGATTTGCAGGAGATGAGTGCGGCTCCAGACGTGCAGCGGTCGACTGGTAATTTGAAGTAGGATTGCAAGCGATGTCTGGACAAGAAGCTTTTGCGACTCCGCTAGGCGGAATCAAAGTCATCGAGTTGGGGACGATGATCGCGGGGCCGGTCGGCTGCACGCTTTTAGGTGATTTTGGCGCAGAGATCATAAAAATCGAGCAGCCAAAGACGGGGGACACCCTTCGCCATCTTGGCCCATTCGTCGACGGGGAGAGCCTCTTTTGGAATGTCGACGGACGCAACAAGAAGTCCGTTGCTATCGATCTGCATCGTCCGGAAGGGCAGGAACTGGTAAAGCGGCTCGTCGCACAGGCCGACGCAGTCGTCGAAAATTTCCGACCCGGTACATTGGGGAAATGGGGCCTTGCATTCGAGGATCTGATCAAAATCAATCCGAAGCTCGTCATGGTGAGCGTGTCCGGTTTCGGACAAAACGGACCTTATGCACCGCGAGCCGCGTACGACCGGGTAGCAATAGCGTTCGGAGGACTCCTGAATATAACCGGCTATCCGGATCGCCCGCCGGTTCGGCCTGGCCTCCCAATAGCGGATTATCAAACAGCGCTATTTAGCGCTTTCTCCCTCATGATGGCGCTATACGAAAGGGACGTTCGGAGTGGGCAGGGCAGGCACGTAGACCTCGCGCTGTACGAGAGCATATTCCGATTCTCGGAGGCCATGACTGCAGCTTACGATCGACTTGGAGACGTTCGCCAGCGTCAGGGAAATATCACGTCAGCCGCCGCCCCCGGAGAGCACTTCGAGACGAAAGACGGGCGGTTTCTGGTGCTTACAGTCGCAAACACGCCAATGTTCCAGCGGCTATCTATTGCGATGGAAGAGCCTTCTTGGCTGAGCGATCCGCGATACGCGACTCCCGAGGCAAGGTGGCGACACATAAATGATCTGAACGAGCGCGTTGGGTGCTGGGTCAAGTCGAAGAGTGTTCCTGAGTTGCAGGAAACGTTAGATCAGGCGGGTGTTGCGTATTCACTTGTCTATTCTATCGAAGACATTGTTTCAGATCCTCACTACACCGCTCGTCGTAACATTGTCACCGTCGACAGCCCACGCATTGGACCTATAAAAATGCAAGGTATCGTCCCTCGTTTTGTGGGTGCTGAGCCGCGTCCGATATCCCCTGCTCCAGAGCTTGGGCAGCACACCGCAGATGTGCTTCGCAACATGCTCGGACTGTCGGACGAAACGGTAGGGGCGCTTGCCCAGCAGCAGATCATCGATCTCGGTCGCAATCCATAATGGTCCAAGCTTCAGATTGAGCAGCTCATCTTTCTCACCTGCTTGCGCTGAGGGCCATTTTCTACGCGGGTGCCCCTCGACTGGATGCCGTATTTGCTGCGGCAACCGGGTGCTTGCTGATCTACGTACACTCCCGACCCAGGGTCAGCCGTTGTAGTCATCCGTCGGGTGGACAATGACTGAATAGATCGCGGAATCTCCAGCCGTCAGCTCATTACGAAGTCAAATAGTCACCAGTTTCCGAAGGGTTTCAAGTCCTTCCACGACCTGATAGTTTGCGGAAACGCGAATCCAGTTTCATTGGCTCGAGCGGAGGGAGAAGTGCGTTTCTTTGAGCGAGGGCGCACCTTGGCGAGTGGCGCATGAAGTCCGAAAAAGTGCGTCGCTGGCGCGCGTCGGTGCCGGAGGCAGATGAGCAATACGCGGCCAAACGCCGTGTGCTCATTCGTGAGGCAGGTCGGGCATTCAGCCGGAACGGGTTTCACAACACATCGCTGGACGAGGTCGCTCGGTCTCTCGGCGTCAGCAAGACTGCGCTCTATCGCTACATCACCGACAAGAATGAAATCCTCTATGAGTGCCACAATTTGGCGCTCGAGGCGGGCGAAGTTATTCTGGCAAAAATCCAGGCTGAAAAGGTGAGTCCGTTGCAGACTCTCCGGTTATTTGTCATCGGATTCGTGTCGTTTCTTAACAGTGATCTAGGGAGCTACGCGGTTCTTGGAGAACCTCTAACTTCACTGCGTGAACGCGAAAGAAGGTTGATTAGAGCACGCCGTCGCAAGTTCGATACGGCCCTGCGACTCATCCTTACGGAGGCCATTCAGGCGGGTGAGATACCGGAGAGAGATCCCGGTCTCGCAGTTGCCTTCTTTATGGGAGCAATTAATTCGGTCCCGCGGTGGTTTGACCCCTCAGGAAGAATTGCGGGCCATGAGGTCGCACGAGTGTTTTCCGAATTCACCGTTTCCTTGTTGCAG
Source organism: Bradyrhizobium genosp. SA-3 (assembly GCF_004212635.1). Classification (GTDB taxonomy): domain Bacteria; phylum Pseudomonadota; class Alphaproteobacteria; order Rhizobiales; family Xanthobacteraceae; genus Bradyrhizobium. The sequence continues at coordinate 19,697 of NZ_PSRT01000115.1, forward strand.
GGTGACGCTGGTCATCAAAACTAGACAAGGCGCGTACCAGGAGGGGCGGCGCTGCACTTGGAAAAGGGCTACTTGACAGTGCTCAAGCAATGATTTGAGGCGCGTAAGCGTCGTTTCTCAGCAACCAATTCTCAGCCTAGGACACCCGCAAGCGGCGTCTTTCGCGCGCATGACGTGCTGTGCCCTCGATTGCCTACAATTCGGATAATGACTCTGCCCAAATCGAGCTGGAGATCGCCGGCCTGATCAAAAAGTTAGCGGCCATATCCGCCATGCTTTGCTGAGCCGAATCTTGGTCAGTGCTTTCGGCCAGCCGATCAACGAACTCAAGATCTTACGGTCTGTGCGCAAGTTTGCGTCGTTCTTCCGACTAAAAGGTTATCCGAAAGGAGATTTCACATGAAGGTCGGTGTTCCGAAGGAAATCAAGACGCACGAGTATCGCTGGGCCTGACGCCTGGCGCCGTCCGCGAGTATGTGGCCGCAGGCCACAACGTACTAGTCGAGACCAATGCCGGCGACGGAATCGGAGCGACGGATGACGATTACCGCAAAGCTGGGCGCAGCGGTTCTGGATACCGCTCGCGAAGTGTTTTCATCGAGCGAGATGATCGTAAAAGTCAAGGAGCCGCAGCCTTCCGAATGGCTTCAGCTCAAAGAGAGTCAGATCCTCTTTACTTATCTGCATTTGGCACCGGATCCGGAACAAGCTAAAGGTATAGCGCGACAATCAGGATGAGAGCGGCGCGTCAATCAAGATGAGACGAGGCGGCCGAGTCAGGAGATAATTGACGCTGTCGGCCGACTTGGCAAGCGTTGATTGACGCTGCGCGACAATCAAGCGGCGCTGCCAGCGTCAATCACAGTCTTGTCGAGTTCGTTGGGGGTAGTGTGAACAGGCGGCCGGCCTGGACCGCGCTTGCGATCGAGGGCAACTTTTCGACGGTAACTTTCGACGTTCATCTCGAGGATCGTGGCGTGGTGGACCAAACGATCGATGGCAGCCAACGTCATTGCTTGGTCCGGGAAGATACGCCCCCATTCGCCAAATGGCTGATTGGCCGTGATCAGCAGCGAGCGTCGTTCGTAGCGGGCGGCGATCAACTCGAACAGCACACTGGTTTCCGCCTGATCCTTGCTCACATATGTGATGTCGTCGAGGATCAGGAGGTCATAGCGATCGAGTTTGGCGATCGCGGACTCCAGCGCCAGCTCGCGCCGCGCGACCTGCAGCCGTTGCACCAGATCAGTGGTGCGCGCGAAGAGAACGCGCCAACCGTTCTCGACGAGAGCCAGGCCGATCGCCGCGCCGAGATGGGTCTTGCCGCCGCCCGGTGGACCGAACAAGAGCAAATTGGCGCCGGCCTTCAACCAGGCGTCGCCGGCGGCGAGCGCCATCGCCTGTGCCTTTGATAGCATCGGCACGCTTTCGAAGTCGAAGGTGGCGAGCGTCTTGCCGGCGGGCAAACGCGCTTCCACCATGTGTCGCTCGATCCGACGGCGGGTGCGATCGGCGGCCTCGTGCTCGGCAAGGGCGGCGAGGAAGCGGGCGGCAGGCCACCCTTCCTTGTCCGACTGTGCGGCGAGCTTCGGCCAGATCGCCTTGACGCCCGGCAGGCGGAGCTCATTGAGAAGCAGCTCGACACGGGCAGCATCGACGGAGGTAGCGATACCGGTCATGCTGCCTCTCCCAGGTTCGAGCGGCCCGACATGACGCTGACGGAGGCGAGTTCATCGTAGACGTCGAGCGGCGCCAGCTTGACGGCGACACGCGGGATCGAGGCCGCCTCGGGTCGGAAGCGGTCGCGCAGCGCGGCAAGATCGGGTAACTGTCCGGCGTCCAGATCCATCGCGATCGCCTCGGCGAGTTCTGCTTCGCAGGCGCGCTCGTGAGCCAGCGCCAGAAGCTCGACCGTCACCTTGGAGGCGCGCCGGTCATCACCATGCTCCCGCAAGGTCTCAAACAGACGTTTGTAAGCTGCACGCGGGAAGAGTTGGTCGCGATAAACGAGATTGAGGAGCGCCATCGGCTTGCGCCGCAGGGCATGGATGACGTGCCGGTAATCCACGACATGACCGCCCTGGCTCTCAGACACAGGCCGACCGCGCCGCAGCGTCACGACCGGCGTGACGCCAAGGAAGCATTCGAGCCGGTCGTCGAAGATGCGCACACGCAGGCGATGGCCGATCAATCTTGAAGGCACGGTGTAGAACACGCGCCGCAGGATGAAGCCGCCTGACGACGTCACCGGGATCACTTTCTCCTCGAAGTCGGTCGTGCGGCCTTTTGGCAGCGGCGCCAATGCCTCCTTCTCGAGCGCGATCGGCTTGGCGAGGTTGGCGTTGCGCCGGCCGACAATCTCGTCGACAAAAGCCCGGTACGCATCGAGACTGGCGAAGTCGCGCGTCCCCCGCAGCAACAGCGCATCTTCCAGTGCCCGCTTGAGATGGCCGTGCGCGCTCTCGATCGAGCCGTTCTCATGTGCGATGCCCGCATTGTTGCGCGTTGGCGCCATGCCATAGTGGCCCATCAGCCCGGCGTAGCGCTGCGTCAGATCCTCCCGTGCGTCGGCGGCCAGATTGCGGAACGCTGCCGACAGGCTGTCGCTGCGATGCTCCCGCGGCACGCCACCAAGCGCCCACAGCGCGTTCTGCAAGCCCTCCGCCAGGGCGACGAAGCTTTCGCCGCCGAGCACGACATGGGCATGCTCGAAGCCGGAGAACGCCAACCGGAAGTGATAGAGCCGGTGATTGAGCGGCTCACCCGCGATGGTAATACCGAGCGCGCTCACGTCGGTGAAGTCGGACAGACCCAGGCGGCCGGGCTCGTGCTGCTGGCGGAAGATCACGTCCTGTTCGGGGCCATTGAGCGCCCGCCAGGCGTTGATGCGCCGCTCCAGCGTGCGGCGGATGTTCGGGTTCAAGTCATGATGCCGTCGGCGCAGCTCGTCCAGCACGCCGATCACGCGGATGCCGGGCGCAGCCTTCAGAATCGGAACGATCTCGGCCTCCCAATACTGCGCGAGCGGATCGGACCGGCGCCGGCCCCTCGGCGTCTTCTTCTGCGATGGCGGGCGACAATCGCCCTCGATTCGATACGCGCTTGCCTTCGAGAACCCCGCCTTGGCCGCGGCGGCCTCGGGGGACAGTGTCTGTCGGTAGGTCATGTACAGCCTCATCTGGTGGTCGGTGATGTGGAGGCCAGGCAAGGCATCGATTCCCTCTTGTCGAGACGAATCAACAGCTTGCACCAGCCGCACCCGACCGCCAGACGGGTCCAAAAACGCGCGACGCCGATGGGGACGGTCCTCCGGTCGGGCTGCGCCCTCCCTTCGGTCCGTCCCCATCGGCGCAGTCTCACCTTGATTGTCGCTGGAGTCTCACCCTGATCGCCGCTGCGCACTAAAGGGCTCATCAAATCCGGGTGCACCGCAATTGCTTACGAAACCGTCACTGATGCGAATGGCGGCCTTCCACTGCTTGCGCCGATGAGCGAGGTCGCGGGCAGGCTGGCGATCGAAGCAGCCGGTGCGGCTCTAAAGCGGTATGCGGGTGGACGGGGGCTGTTGATCGGTGGCGTCCCGGGTGTGCAGCCGGCTCGCATTGTGGTGATCGGAGGCGGCGTTGTCGGCACCCATGCAGCACGAATGGCGGCAGGCTTGGGGCCCGAGGTCACAATCCTGGACCGCTCGATCCCCCGCCTTCGCGAGCTGGATGAGCTGTTCGAAGGGCGCGTTCGTACGAGGTTCTCGACGATTGATGCCGTTGAGCAGGAAGTCTTTGCGGCCGATGTTGTCATTGGCGCGGTGCTCGTTCCTGGGGCGAGCGCGCCGAAGCTTGTCAGCCGCAGCATGTTGAGCTCAATGCGCAGAGCCTCGGTGATCGTGGATGTGGCTATTGATCAGGGGGGGGTGCTTCGAGACCTCACGTCCGACGACACACGCGGATCCCACCTATGAGGTGGATGGAGTCATTCACTATTGCGTGGCCAGTATGCCTGGAGCTGTCCCGCTCACCTCAAGTCAAGCGCTGAATAACGCCACGCTTCCTTTTGGCTTGGCTCTCGCAAACGAGGGATTTGCAGCCGTGCTCGAAGATCCGCATCTGCGCGCAGGTCTCAATGTCTATCGGGGCCGGCTAACTTAAGGCTGTGGCTGAAAGTCTCGGCTTGCCATTCTCACCGATCGAACAGGCCGCGGCCTGATCTCAGAAGTCCCTACGGGGACATTTCCTCCCTGACTTAGGCCACTCCTTCTGGAGTGGCCCTTTTTTCGGGATCCATCACACGGCTCAAGCCCGATATGAGCCCTTTTTGGTTGCGGCGGTCAGTTGCAGGCACCTTGCTTTTGTCAGCTTGCCTCCCCGCTCTTACTGATGTGTGCATAGAGCGCTGTTGACCGGCACGCTCCTCAAATGTGCAACACCATCAAAATCTCGTCTCACGCTGGCCCCGTCGGCGCTCCCCACTTCTTCTTCGCCGCAACGCAAACCTCACTGAGGTCACGAAGATCAGACCTCATAGTCGTTTCAACAGACCGCCCAGCGCGCTTCCTGATCAAGGAGAGAGCAGTTCGTCTGCAACCGGATCGGGTACACTGGCCTTTGAACGTACTGATCCGAACGGGCGCTCCAGCATGCGGCGGACGCGCACGGGCTCGGGGCCGATGTGGAAAGCGACCGCTTGCCGATCCAGCACCCGCTCCGACTGCGTCGAACGATTGCGCTGACGCAAGTAGTCGAGCCATGTCGGGCAGTGATAACGCTCCGTCCATAATTCGGGATCGGCGATATCGCGCGCAATCGACCATCCATATGCGCCATTGCGCTGGCGGAACAGCTGTACGTCCTGCATGACGTTGTGGAAGGCGCGTGCGCTCTCATGAGCGACGCGATATTCGATCTCCACCACGAGCGGCCCGCTGCGGTGGGTAAGCGGGAGCCTCACCTCGGGATCGGCCAGCACCTCGGCGTCCTCGCTATGCGCGGTAATACGCGGCATACGCAACCAGAGCCCAAGCAGCGCTGAGACCACCATCAGCGCGGCGGAGATAAGCAGTGCTATCTCGACGCCAGCGGCATCGGTGAGACGGCCCCAGCCCCAACTTCCGAAGCCAATGCTGCCTGAAAACGCAGCTTGATAGACCGCGAGGGAACGGCCCGCAACCCAGCGCGGGGCAGACAGCTGCACGCCGATATCGAACAACGTGAACGACATCGTCCACATCACGCCGGCTACGACCAGCGCAATTGTGGTGAGAACGGGCTCGCGGCTCAGTGCCACGGCTGCGATCGCGCCACCCATGGAGATCGCACATGCGCGTACCGCGGCTTCGCCGCTCAAGCGCTTGCGTATCTCGCCTATACATAGTGCTCCGACGACGGCGCCAAGACCAAATGCGCCCAGCATGATCCCGTAGGTTTGCGCACCACCATGCAAGAGATCGCGCGCGACGAGCGGCATGAGGGCTGTAAGCGAGCCGCCTATCGCGCCGGTTGCCATCGCGCGGGTCAGTACGATCTTGATGGATGGAGAGTTGACAATATAGCGCACGCCCGCGGCAATGGCGCGGGTCAATTGCTCGCGCGGCAGCCGCGAGGGCGCGGCGACGCGTTTCCACAAGAACAGCGCAAACATCAGCGGCAGGTAAAGCAGCGCGTTAGCCGCAAAGGCCGCAACTGCGCCCGCGATCGTGACCACGAGGCCGCCAATAGCGGGGCCAAAACTACGCGCAATGTTGAAGCTGATACCGTTGAGCGTAACTGCGGAGGGCAACACCTGGGCCGGGACCTGCTCCCCGACAGAGGATAGCCAGGCTGGGCCCATCAACGCCGCGCCGCTGCCGACCAGGAAGCACAGTACAAGCAACAGATCCGGCGTGGCGAGATCCCACCACTCGAGCGCGGTCAGGGCGCTCGCGCCGCAAAGTGAGATCGACAGTGCAATCAGCATCACGACGCGGCGATCGTACATATCAGCAATGGCGCCGGCGGGCAGCGAGATGAACATCACTGGCAGCATCAACGCGGTCTGCACCAGCGCGACCTTGTCGGCCGACGACGTCATCTCCGTCATCGCCCATGCCGCGCCGACGCCACGAATCAGGATACCGAGATTGGACAACAGACTTGCCAGCCAGATATGCCGGAAGTTGGCATAGCGCAGCGGGGATGTGACACTGTCTGCGAACGTCTGGGGCTTGGACGGATCCGTCATATCGGTTCGTGCCTCGCTTGCGAGGATTTGTTCTCAAGAAGCGCAACGTCGTCCCGCATCGCGCGTTTGAGCAGCGAAAGGGGCACAAGGCGGCAGGGGCTGTGAGTAATGTCCTGTCGTGGGTGTTCGCCACTTTGGGCGCCGTAATCCGCCTGTCGCAATGTTAGAGCAAGCGGAGAGTGATTGGTTCGATCTGACTGCGCGGGGATGCGCTGGCGAGCGTGAGGGTGCTTCAAACAGTTATGGACGGCAAGCTTCATGTGGCTTTCGCGCGCTAGCGCTACGATCCGGCCGAAGGGTTGTTCGGGAAGGCACGTCCGTGGAGTGAAGAGGCACGCGGGCGCGGCCGTTGACTGGCGGGTCAGCCCGATCAGATTACTTGACAGCGATGCGCGTGCGAGGAAGTAAAACACCCGGGCGCCCGACAAGTGTATAAGCGCCGCACTTTCAACACGACCTATCGTTCGCTGTCTACTTGCCGGGAACGAGACGCGCCTTCGACGCGCGCTCGGCACGCTGTTCGTCGGCGCGGTTGGGATATTGATTTCGCCCATCGGGAGCATTCCGACGGTCAAAAATCGTCGTTCGCGATCAAAAGCATGGGTGACAAGAGCACCGAGAACTGGCTTGTGGTGCTTGACGATCTCATCTCTTGCGCCCCGCCGTTTTGCTCGGCGGGGCATAGCGTTGCGCAGACCAGATACGCCGAGATCAAAGCTCGAAAAGCTTGCGTGGCGCACTCGTCAGAGCCTCTCCGCCAGACTCCGTAACGCGAAATGTCTCGCTGATCACGTAACCGAACTCCTCATCGACCCAGTTACCAAGCATCAGATGGAAGGTCATGTTCGGCTTGAGCACTGTCGTATCTCCATCCCTGAGGCTCGCGGTCGGTTCGGACCAATCGATGCCGATGGCGTAGCCACAACGCGATTCCTTCTTGCAGCCGTGTTTTTCAAGCTCGCGATAAAAT
>NZ_PSRT01000116.1 GCF_004212635.1 Bradyrhizobium genosp. SA-3
CTTCGCGGCCGCGGCCGGTGCAGCAGCGGCTGCAGCGGGAGCCGGAGCAGCGGCAGGCTTGGCGGGAGCAGCGGCGGGCTTTGCAGCACCTGCGCCATCCGTGATCTGGCCGAGCAGCGCGCCAACCGCGACGGTCGTACCGTCAGCAGCGATGATCTCGCTCAGCGTACCCGCGGAGGGCGCCGGGACTTCGATGGTGACCTTGTCGGTCTCGAGCTCCACCAAGGGCTCGTCGACGGCGACGGGATCGCCGGCCTTCTTGAACCAGCGGCCGATGGTGGCCTCGGTGACGGATTCGCCGAGCGTCGGCACACGAATTTCAGTCATGGTCTTTTCCTTAAGGGATCGCCAATGCGGTCATGAATTCCATACGTCATTGCCCGCGAATGCGGGCAATCCAGTACGCCGTGACCTTGGTGATCAGAACGAACGCCGCGGAGTACTGGACGCCCCGCCCCAGTGCGCAACTGCGCACAAGGCGGGGCATGACTCAGTTTAAAATTGCCTAGCTCAGTGCTTCGTCCAGGAACGCCTTCAGCTGCGCCTGATGCTTGGACATCAGACCCGTGGCGGTCGCGGCGGAAGCAGCGCGGCCGACATAACGCGGACGCCGGCTCGCACCGTGCACCTGGTTCAGCACCCATTCCAGATAGGGCTCGATGAAGTGCCAGGCACCCATATTGCGGGGCTCTTCCTGGCACCACACCACTTCGGCCTTCTTGAAGCGGGACAGCTCGATCACCAGCGCCTTCAGCGGCACCGGATAGAGCTGCTCGACGCGCATCAGATAGATGTCGTCGATGCCGCGCTTCTCGCGCTCCTCGTAGAGGTCGTAATAGACCTTGCCGGAGCAGAGCACGATACGGCGGATCTTCTCGTCCGGAACCAGCTTGCTCGCCTCGTTCGGCTGCATCTGGGCGTCATCATAGAGGATGCGGTGGAAGGTCGTGCCCTTCGCGAGCTCTTCGAGACGCGACACCGCCCGCTTATGGCGCAGCAGCGACTTCGGCGTCATCATGATCAGCGGCTTGCGGATCTCGCGGTGGAGCTGGCGCCGCAACACATGGAAGTAGTTCGCCGGCGTGGTCGGATAGACCACCTGCATGTTGTCTTCCGCGCACATCTGCAAGTAGCGCTCGAGACGCGCCGAGGAGTGCTCCGGGCCCTGGCCCTCATAGCCATGCGGCAGCAGGCAGACGAGACCCGACATGCGCAGCCATTTGCGCTCGCCCGAGGAGATGAACTGGTCGAACACGACCTGCGCGCCGTTGGCGAAATCGCCGAACTGGGCTTCCCACAGCGTCAGCGTGTTCGGCTCGGCGAGCGAATAGCCGTATTCGAAGCCGAGCACGGCCTCTTCCGACAGCAGCGAGTTGATGACCTCGTAATGGCCCTGCTCGCTGCCGAGATGGTTGAACGGCGTGTAGCGGCTCTCGTCCTCCTGGTCGATCAGGACCGAGTGACGCTGCGAGAAGGTGCCGCGCTCCGAATCCTGTCCGGACAGACGGACGTGATGGTTTTCATGGAGCAGCGTGCAGAACGCCAGCGCCTCGCCGGTCGCCCAGTCGATGCCATTGCCGCTGTCGATCGCCTTGGCGCGGTTCTCCAGGAAGCGCTGGATGGTGCGGTGAACGCGGAAGCCGTCAGGCACCTTGGTGATCTTGCGGCCGATGTCCTTCAGGATCGGAAGGTCGACGCCGGTGACGCCGCGCCGCGCATCCTCCTCCTGGTCGGCAATCTTGAAGCCCGCCCACTTGCCGTCGAGCCAGTCGGCCTTGTTCGGCTTGTAGGACGTGCCGGCCTCGAACTCGGCATCGAGCCGCGCGCGCCAGTCGGCCTTGGCCTTGTCGACCTCGCCCTCGGTGATCACGCCTTCGCTGATCAGACGCCGCGAGTAGAGCTCCAGCGTCGAGGGATGGGCCGCGATCCTCTTGTACATCACCGGCTGGGTGAAGGCCGGCTCGTCGCCCTCGTTATGGCCATGCCTGCGGTAGCAGAACATGTCGATGACGACGGGCTTGTGGAACTTCTGCCGGAACTCGGTGGCAACCTTGGCCGCGAACACGACGGCTTCCGGATCGTCGCCATTCACGTGGAAGATCGGCGCGTCGATCATCTTCGCCACGTCCGACGGATAGGGCGAGGAGCGCGAGTAGCGCGGATAGGTGGTGAAGCCGATCTGGTTGTTGACGATGAAGTGCACCGAGCCGCCGGTGCGGTAGCCTTTCAGGTCGGACAGGCCGAAGCACTCCGCGACCACGCCCTGGCCGGCGAACGCCGCGTCGCCGTGCATCAGCAGCGGCATCACGGAGATACGCATGTCCGGCGGATCGCCGTGCTGGTCCTGCTTGGCGCGGACCTTGCCGAGCACGACGGGATCGACGATCTCGAGATGCGAGGGGTTCGCGGTCAGCGACAGGTGGATGCGGTTGCCGTCGAACTCGCGGTCCGAGGAAGCGCCGAGGTGATACTTGACGTCGCCGGAGCCTTCGACGTCCTCCGGGTTGGCGGAGCCGCCCTTGAACTCGTGAAACAGCGCGCGGTGCGACTTGCCCATCACCTGCGTCAACACGTTGAGGCGGCCGCGATGCGGCATGCCCAGCACGATCTCCTTCACGCCGAGATTGCCGCCGCGCTTGATGATTTGCTCCAGCGCGGGAATCAGCGATTCACCGCCGTCGAGACCGAAGCGCTTGGTGCCGGTGAACTTGGTGTCGCAGAATTTTTCGAAGCCTTCGGTTTCGATCAGCTTCATCAGGATGGCTCTGCGACCTTCGCGGGTGAACGAGATCTCCTTGTCCGGTCCCTCGATGCGCTCCTGGATCCAGGCCTTCTGCGCGGCATTGCTGATATGCATGAACTCGACGCCGAGCGTCTGACAGTAGGTGCGCTCGCAGATCGCGGTGATCTCGCGCAGCGTGCCGTATTCGAGACCGAGCACGTGATCGAGGAAGATCTTGCGGTCGAAATCGGCTTCGCTGAAGCCGTAGGTGCGCGGATCGAGCTCTTCGCGGTTGCGCGGGGCTTCGATGCCGAGCGGATCGAGCTTGGCGTGGAAATGACCGCGCATGCGGTAGGAGCGGATCAGCATCAGCGCGCGGACGGAGTCGCGCGTGGCCTGGAGCAGGTCGGCGGAAGAGAGGCCGGCCCCCTTGGCCTGCGCCTTGGCGGCGATCTTGCCGCCGACCGCCTTCTCGACTTCGGCCCAATTGCCGTCGAGGGCCGAGGTGAGGTCGTCCTGCGGGGTCAGCGGCCAGTTGGCGCGCTCCCAGGACGGGCCTTCGGCGTTCTTGCTGATGTCACCGGGCTGGTCGTTCAGGCTCTTGAAGAACTCCCGCCACTCGGTGTCGACCGAGGACGGATCCTTCTCGTAGCGGGCGTAGATTTCGTCGATGTAGGTGGCGTTGGTGCCCTGCAAAAAGGATGAGAGGGCAAAGGCTGCGTTCGCGTCCTGGCGAGACATACTGGAGTTCCTGGCGATTTCGGTTCGCGCATAACAAACGGCGCTGGCGCCGAGCTCCCGGCAGAGGCTCGGCGCGACAGGCACCCTTTACCCTATTTGCTGCGAAACTTCGCCCGGAAAAGCACGAAGAAGTGAATTAGCCTTTCAACTTTTCGGCAAGCGTATGGCCGAGGCGCGCGGGCGAGGGAGAGACGGTGATTCCGGCCGATTTCATCGCTTCCGTCTTGGAACCGGCATCGCCCTTGCCACCCGAGATGATCGCGCCAGCATGGCCCATGCGGCGGCCGGGAGGTGCCGTGACACCGGCGATGAAGCCAACCATCGGCTTCTTACGGCCGCGCTTGGCCTCGTCCTTGAGGAACTGGGCGGCATCCTCCTCGGCGGAACCGCCGATCTCGCCGATCATGATGATCGATTCGGTCTTGGGGTCTGCAAGCAGCATTTCCAGGACGTCGATGAACTCGGTGCCTTTGACCGGGTCGCCGCCGATGCCGACCGCGGTGGTCTGGCCGAGGCCTTCCTGGGAGGTCTGGAACACGGCTTCATAGGTCAGCGTGCCGGAGCGGGAGACGATGCCGACGCTGCCGGTCTTGAAGATGTTGGCCGGCATGATGCCGATCTTGCACTCGCCGGCGGTCATGACACCCGGGCAGTTCGGCCCGATCAGGCGCGACTTGGAGCCGATCAGCGAGCGCTTCACGCGCACCATGTCGACGACCGGAATGCCCTCGGTGATGCAGACGATCAGCGGGATCTCGGCATCGATGGCTTCGCAGATCGCGTCCGCCGCACCCGGCGGCGGCACGTAGATCACCGACGCGTCCGCGCCGGTCTTCTCACGCGCCTCGCGCACGGTATCGAACACCGGCAGGCCCAGATGGGTCGCGCCGCCTTTGCCCGGCGAGGTGCCGCCGACCATCTTGGTGCCATAGGCAAGCGCGGCCTCCGAGTGGAAGGTGCCGTTCTTGCCGGTAAAGCCCTGGCAGATGACCTTGGTGTTCTTGTCGATCAGGATGGACATGAGGTCTGCTTTCGCGAACTAACGAGTGAGAGGTCAGTGGATGCGGCGGTAGACGCCGGTGAGCACGTCGGCCCAGCCTTCCGCGTCCGGCGAGAACTGGATCTTCAACGAATAGGAGTTGTCGTCGATGATCTCGTAGACGTGGCGCGCATTGCCGCGGAGCGAGCCGCGCACCAGCGTCAGGGTCTTGCCGACCCAGCCGCCGGAGGCGGGCGAGGGCGGCGTGTAACCGAGCGAGTCGTACCAGAACAATTTGTAGGTCCGGTCGTCACGGTCATAGGTGAAGATGCCGTGGGTGGCGAAGATCTGCTTGCCGTCGCGCATCTGGACCGAGTCCTGGATCAGATAGAACCCGTTGAGGTCCATGCGCGCGACGACGTGAGAGGTGGCCGGCCCGCCCTCCGTCCAGCGCGACGGAAAGACCATCTCTTCGCCATTCCATTCGCCGGCGAACGCGGCGAGGCGCGTGTGCTCGGGGAGCGGGGATGATGCGGCGAGATGGTCCTGGGCCATGGCCTTAGCCTCCCTTGACGGCCTTCACGATCTTCTGCGCGGCGTCGTCGAGATTGTCGGCCGGCACCACGTTCAGGCCGGATTCACGGATGATCTTCTTGCCGAGCTCGACATTGGTGCCTTCGAGGCGGACCACCAGCGGCACGCTGAGGCCGACCTCGCGCACGGCGGCGGTGACGCCCTCGGCGATCACGTCGCACTTCATGATGCCACCGAAGATGTTGACCAGGATACCCTTCACGTTGGGATCCGCGGTGATGATCTTGAAGGCGGCCGCGACCTTTTCCTTGCTGGCGCTGCCGCCGACGTCGAGGAAGTTGGCCGGCGACATACCGTAGAGCTTGATGATGTCCATCGTCGCCATGGCGAGGCCGGCGCCGTTGACCATGCAGCCGATATTGCCGTCGAGGGTGACGTAGTTGAGATCGTATTTCGACGCCTCGATTTCCTTGGCGTCTTCCTCGGTCTCGTCGCGCAGCGCGAGCACCTCGGGATGACGGAACAGCGCGTTGTCGTCGAACGAGACCTTGGCGTCGAGCACGCGGAGCTGGCCCTGCTTGGTCACGACCAGCGGGTTGATCTCGAGCATCGACATGTCCTTGGCGACGAAGGCGGCGTAGAGCTGCGCGGTCAGCTTCTCGGCCTGCTTGGCGAGATCACCTGACAGGTTGAGCGCCTTCGCAACCGTGCGGCCGTGATGACCCATGACGCCGGTCGCGGGATCGACCGAGAAGGTCACGATCTTCTCAGGCGTGCTGTGCGCGACCTCCTCGATGTTGACGCCGCCCTCGGTCGAGACGACGAAGGAGACGCGCGAGGTCTCGCGGTCGACCAGGATCGAGAGGTAGAATTCCTTGTCGATGTCGGAGCCGTCCTCGATGTAGAGGCGGTTGACCTGCTTGCCGGCGGGACCGGTCTGCACGGTCACGAGCGTGGCGCCCAGCATCTGCTTGGCGAATTCGGAGACCTCGGCGGCCGACTTGGCGATACGGACGCCGCCCTTGTCGCCGGCGCTGGCTTCCTTGAACTTGCCCTTGCCGCGGCCGCCGGCGTGGATCTGGCTCTTCACCACCCAGACCGGACCCGGCAGCGCCTTGGCGGCGGCTTCCGCGTCAGCGGGCTTCAGGACGGGCACGCCCTTGGAAATCGGCACGCCGAACTCGCTCAGCAGCGCTTTGGCCTGGTACTCATGGATATTCATATGGTCGCTCCCTGAACCCGCGGGCGGTGACCTCAAGGGCCCACCTCAGTCTTGTGGCTGGCATACCATATACCACAGGAACTGCAACCCGGATTCTTTGACTTCGAGATCTCTGGACTGGGAGATCACTGACTGGCCCGGAGCCCGCCCGGACACCCGGGCCCCGGAAATGAAACCGCCGAAGACCGGTTTTCGGGCTTCGGCGGGAATTGCTGGCGCTTAGCGGCCGAGAAGATCGGGGGCGATCTTCCTGCAGGCGTCGACCAGGCCCTGGACGGCGCCGACCGACTTGTCGAAGGCCTCGCGGTCCTTGCCGGCGAGCTCGATCTCGACCACGCGCTCGACACCCTTGGAGCCGATCACGACGGGCACGCCGACATACATGTCCTTCACGCTGTACTCGCCGTTCAGGTAGGCGGCGCAGGGCAGCACGCGCTTCTTGTCCCTCAGATAGCTCTCGGCCATCGCGATCGCGGACGCCGCCGGCGCATAGAAGGCCGAGCCGGTCTTGAGCAGGTTGACGATCTCAGCGCCGCCGTTGCGGGTGCGGTCGACGATCTCGTCGAGACGCGCCTGCGAGGTCCAGCCCATCTTGACGAGATCGGGCAGCGGGATGCCGGCGACGGTGGAGTACTTCACCAGCGGCACCATGGTGTCGCCATGGCCGCCGAGCACGAAGGCGGTGACGTCCTCGACCGAGACGTTGAACTCGTCGGCCAGGAAGTAGCGGAAGCGCGCCGAATCCAGCACGCCGGCCATGCCGACGACCTTCTTGTGCGGCAGGCCCGAAGCCTTCTGAAGCGCCCAGACCATCGCGTCGAGCGGGTTGGTGATGCAGATGACGAAAGCGTCGGGAGCGTACTTCTTGATGCCGGCACCGACCTGCTCCATGACCTTGAGGTTGATGGAGAGGAGGTCGTCGCGGCTCATGCCGGGCTTGCGCGGCACGCCGGCGGTGACGATGCAGACCTTGGCGTTTTCGAGAGCTTCGTAGGAGTTCGCGCCGGTGTAGCGTGCGTCAAAGCCGTCGACCGGCGAGGACTGCGCGATGTCGAGCGCCTTGCCCTGCGGCACGCCCTCGGCGATGTCGAACATCACGACGTCGCCCAATTCTTTCAGGCCGATGAGGTGAGCCAGCGTTCCGCCGATCTGGCCGGAGCCAATCAAAGCAATCTTGTCGCGCGCCATGTGAACCTGTCCTTTAGACACGTAAGGAGGGGAAAACTGAGACGGGTGGTTATCCCTTTCGCCTCCCCCGTTCAAGTCGGTGGATGCCCATTTGTCGGGCTTGCCGCGATAGCGGCCATACCCGGTCCATCCTTCCGGGATGCGCCGACAGGCGCGGGCCCGGAATCCATTGAGCTGCAGAGTTGGTGGCGCGATGGATTCCGGGCTCGCGCTTTTGCGCGCCCCGGAATGACAGCGCTGGCAAATAGGACTTAAGTCTCTACCAGGCCCTTGGTCGAGCCGCTGGCGGTGGAATCCTTGCGGCCGTGAGGCAGCGCCAGATAGGATTCCGAGCTCATCTCGATCAGGCGTGACGCGGTCCGCTTGAACTCGTTGGCCTCGTTGCCTTCGGTGGCGAGGTACAGCGAGATCGGATTGGCATCGGCCGAGGCCATCAGCTTCACCGCATTGTCATAGAGCGTGTCGATCAGCGTGATGAAGCGCTTGGCGGCGTTGCGCTGGGAGACGTCCATCACTGGAATATGGTCGACCAGGATGGTGTGATAGTCGTGCGCGAGCCTGAGGTAGTCCGATGCCCCAAGCGGCTTCTCGCAGAGATCGGCGAACGAGAACCGCGCCACACCATGGGCCGAGCACGGCACGTGCAGGATGCGTCCCTTGATCGAAATGTCGCGCGGCTTGCATCGGACGCCGCCGCTCATCTTCGACCAGGCGCGGTCGAGCGCTGCGTCCGCATCGCCGTCCGCCGGCGTCAGCCACATCGGCACGCCCTGAAGCTTCTCCAGGCGGAAGTCGGTGCGCGCATCGAGCCGCGCAACGTCCATGTTGTCGGTGATCTGCTTGATGAAGGGCAGGAACAGCGACCGGTTCAGGCCGCCCTTGTAGAGATCGTCGGGCGCAACGTTCGAGGTCGCGACCACGACGGTGCCGAGCTCGAACAGCTTTGCGAACAGACGGCCGAGGATCATCGCGTCCGCAATATCGGTGACGTGGAATTCGTCGAAGCAGAGCAGCCAGCTCTCTTCGAAGATCGCGTTCGCGGTCAGCGCGATGACGTCGCCGTCGGCGATCTCGCCGCGCGCGATGCTCTGGCGATAGTCGTAGATGCGCTCATGCGCTTCCGCCATGAACTCGTGGAAATGCGCGCGGCGCTTGTGCTCGACGGTACTGTACTGGAAGAACAGGTCCATCAGCATGGTCTTGCCGCGACCGACCTCGCCATGGATGTAGAGCCCGCGCGGCGCCTCGTCCTTGTCACTGCTGAACAGGCGGCTGAGCAGGCCCTGCTTGCGCTGCGGCTTGTAAGTCGCGAGCCGCAGGTCGAGCGCCGCATAGGCCTCGGCGACTTCGGCCTGCGCGGCATCGGGCTCGATCGCGCCGGACGCGATCTCGGCCTGATACGCCTCGCTGAACGGGGAACTTGGGGTCGTGAGCATGGCCCCTTACCGCCAGAGACCGGCGGAAATTGCAAGCCGTGAATTGGTGGATGGGGTATGCGGATTCGTGTCCCGGACGCGCTGACCCGGGACCCACTGTTTCGTTCATCGCCAAATTTCGTTCATCGCGAGCGCTGGGCCCCGGCTCTACGGCCGGGGCACGAGAGCGAGCTACGCGCACAGCTCGTAAGCGTCCTCGACGACATACGGGCCGCCGCCGGTGGAGGCGCGGGATGAGAACAGAACAAAACGCTCCGCCATGAACGCCTGGCTCGGGAAGTAGCCGCGCAGCGAGAGATAGTCGGCGACATCGCGATCGGAGGCGTCGTGCAGCCGGGCCAGCGTGACATGCGGGATGAACTTGCGGCCTTCGGGGTCGAGACCGATCCGCTGCATCATGCGTTCGAGCTCGGCCTGCAATTCCATCAGCGGCTTGCTCGGCGCGATCGTCGCAACGACTGCCCTCGGTTTGCGGCCGCCAAAACTCGTGAGGCCCTGCACCTTCACCTCGAACGGCTTGCGGTCGACGCGAAACAGCATCGAGGCGATCTCGTTGGCGGAGACACCGTCGATATCGCCGATGAAGCGCAAGGTGACGTGATAGTTTTCGGGATCGATCCAGCGGGCGCCGGGGAGGCCACCCCTCAAGTTGGAAAGCGACTGGCCGATCTCGGCCGGAATTTCCAGACCAGTGAACAAACGCGGCATCGTTTCGCACTCCCGATGCTTGGGTACAGCCCTCAAGGCAAGGACCATACCCAAATTAGAGCCGGCGACGAATCACCGGTACCCTGATTCCTATCGCAGTTGTGTGACTCTGCGAAGCTTGGCCAGCCTCAGCCCCGAAAAACCCTGGGAATTACGGTTAGCGCTGCCTGCTTTTCAACGCCGTTGCTCAGCTGTCGTGCCAAGGAATGCCTCCACGGTGGGCATGATGTTGCCGACGATGATGTCGACGCCGGCCGCGGTCGGATGAATGCCGTCGGCCTGATTGAGCTTGGCGTCAGCTGCGACGGCATCGAGGAAGAACGGATAGAGCGGCACGTCGAATTTTTTCGCCAGATCCGGATAAATCGAATTGAAGCGCGCGGCGTAATCGGCACCATAATTCGGCGGCGCCAGCATGCCGCACAGCATCACAGCGATCTTGCGTGCCTTGAGCCGCTGGATGATGTCGCTCAGCGCGGCGCGCGTCAAATCGGGATCGATGCCGCGCAGCGCGTCGTTGGCGCCGAGCTCGACGATGACGGCCTCGGTTCCTTCAGGCACCGACCAGTCGAGCCGGTCGCGACCGCCGGAGGAGGTGTCGCCGGACACCCCGGCATTGATCATGTCGACCGCTATACCCTTGGTCTGCAAGGCCTTTTGAAGCTTTTGAGGGAATGCTTCCTGGGCCGGCAGGCCGAGACCGGCGCTCAGGGAATCGCCGAGCACGACGAGCTTGATCGGCTTCTGCCCCTGTGCCGAGGCCGTCGTCACGGCCGTCATCAAAGCGAACATCAACACGGCTATGTGCATGAACAATCCGTAACGCCTCTCGACCGCGCCAGCGGAGTTGCCATATGACCGGACCATGGACAGTCGCATCGAAACCTCTTCGCTCGCCGCCACCGCGGCGGACACCATCGCCATCTCCAACGTCAATCTCTCATTGGGCACGGGCGCGGCACGCGTTCACATCCTCAAGGATATCAGCCTGCGCGTGGGCCGGAGCGAGACGATCGGCCTGATCGGCCCGTCAGGCTCGGGCAAATCCACGCTGCTGATGGTGATGGCGGGGCTGGAGCGTCCTGATAGCGGAGAAGTGGTGGTGTCCGGCACGCCTTTCAATGCCCTCGACGAGGACGCGCTGGCCCGCTTCCGCGGCCGCCAGGTCGGCATCGTCTTCCAGTCCTTTCATCTGATCCCGACCATGACGGCGCTGGAGAACGTCGCCGTGCCGCTCGAGCTCGCCGGCAATCCCGATGCCGCCAGGCGCGCGGCGCAGGAGCTGCAATCGGTCGGGCTCGGCGATCGCCTGCATCACTATCCGACGCAGCTTTCCGGCGGCGAGCAGCAGCGCGTTGCGCTGGCGCGCGCGTTGGCGCCCGATCCGGCGATCCTCGTCGCCGACGAGCCGACCGGCAATCTGGATGAGGCCACCGGAAAGCAGATCATCGATCTCCTGTTCAGCAAGCATGCCGAGCGCGGCATGACATTGGTGCTGGTCACGCACGATTCCTCGCTGGCGCATCGCTGCGATCGCGTCATCCGCCTGCGCTCCGGGCGCATCGACACGCAGTCCGCGCCCGCATGAGCACGGCTGCCGAACCGTTCGCGAGGCCTAATGGCGTCGCGCTATCGCTGCGCTACGCACTGCGCGAATTGCGCGGAGGCCTGCGCGGCTTCTACGTCTTCATCGCCTGCATCGCGCTCGGCGTGATGGCGATCGCCGGCGTCGGCTCGGTCTCGGCGAGCCTCTCCGACGGTCTTGCGCGCGAAGGCCGCACGCTGCTCGGCGGCGACGTCTCCTTCGTGCTGTTCCAGCGCGAGGCCAAGCCGGAAGAGGTCGCCTTCCTGCGCTCGCGCGGCACCGTGTCGACCGCCGCGACCCTGCGCGGCATGGCGCGCTCGACTGATGGCAAGCTCGCGCTGGTCGAGATGAAGGCGGTCGACGACAGCTATCCGATGCTCGGCCAGCTGAAACTGGCGCGGCCGCTGCCGATGTCCGATCTGCTCGCCGAGCGTGACGGCACCTTCGGTGCCGCTGCCGATCCAACGCTGCTGACGCGGCTGTCACTCAAGCCCGGCGATCGCGTCACCATCGGCTCGGCGACCTTCCAGATCCGCAGCACCGTCGAGGCCGAACCCGACAAGCTCGCCGGCGGCATCGGCTTCGGCCCGCGCTTCCTGATCAGCCAGGCGGGCCTGCGCGCCACCGGCCTGATCCAGCCCGGCAGCCTGGTGCGCTGGGTCTACCGGGTGAAGCTGCCTGACGCCGCCAACAGCGAGCGCGCCACCGAGACTTTCATCGCTGACGCGCGCAACGCGGCGCCGCAGGCCGGCTGGGAGATCCGCAGCCGCTCCAACGCCTCGCCGCAGCTCGAGCGCAACATCAACCGTTTCACCCAGTTCCTGACGCTGGTCGGCCTCGCCGCGCTGCTGGTCGGCGGCGTCGGCGTCGCCAATGCCGTGAAGAGCCATATCGACCGCCGGCTCGAGGTGATCGCGGCCTTCAAGGCCGTCGGTGCCACCGGCCGCGACGTGTTCGGCATCTATCTCGCGCAGGTGATCCTGCTTGCCGCGATCGGCTCGGTGATCGGTCTTGCACTCGGCGCCGCGATGCCCTTCGCCATCGTCGGCCTGTTCGGCAAGCTGTTGCCGCTGCCGGTGGTGCCGGCCGTGCATGCCGACGAGCTCGCGCTGTCCTTCGTCTATGGCCTGCTCACGGCACTGGCCTTCGGCCTGTGGCCGCTCGGCCGCGTGCACGACGTGCCGGTGGCCGCGCTGTTTCGCGACACCATCAGCTCCGAATGGCACCGGCCGCGCTTAGGCTACCTGGTGTTCATGGGCGTCGTGATCGTCCTGCTCATCGCCGTCGTGATCGGCCTGTCCTTCGACAAGCGCATCGCCGCGGTGTTCGTGGCCTCCTCCGTCGTCGTGTTCGCCCTGCTGCGCGGTATCGCCGCATTGCTGATGACCATCGCACGGCACCTGCCGCGGACGCGGCTGCCGATGCTGCGGCTGGCCATCGCCAACATCCACCGGCCGGGCGCGCTGACGCCGTCCGTCGTGCTGTCGCTCGGGCTCGGGCTCGCCGTGCTGGTCACCATCACCCAGATCGACGGCAATCTGCGCCGGCAGTTCCTGGCGGCGCTTCCCGAGCAGGCGCCATCGTTCTTCTTCATCGACATCCCGAGCGCCCAGGCCGAGCAGTTCGACGGCTATCTGCGCCAGATCGCCCCCGGCGCCAAGGTCGAGGACGTGCCGATGCTGCGCGGCCGCATCGTCGGCGCGCGCGGGTTGCGCGCCGAGGAGCTCAAGCCCTCGACCGATTCCGAATGGGTGCTGCAAAGCGACCGGGGCCTGACCTATACCGGCGAGCTGCCGAAGGGGTCCAAGGTGGTCGAGGGCGAATGGTGGAGCGCCGACTATTCCGGCCCGCCGCTGGTCTCGATGGAAAAGAAGATCGCCGACGGACTCGGTCTCAAGCTCGGCGACGAGATCGTGGTCAACGTGCTCGGCCGTGACATCCCGGCTAGAATCGGCAATCTGCGCACCATCGACTGGCAGGGGCTCGGCATCAACTTCGTCCTCGTCTTCTCGCCGAACGCCTTCAAGGGCGCACCGCATACCCATATCGCAACGCTGACCGAAGCCGGCAGCAACGTTGCGGGCGACGGCAAGATCATCAAGCAGGTGGCCGACGCCTATCCGATGGTGACGAGCGTGCGCGTGCGCGAGGTGATGGAGACGGTCGGTTCGGTGGTGACCAACCTGGCGCTGGCGATCCGCGGCGCCAGTGCGGTGACTCTGATCTCGGCGATCCTGGTGCTCGGCGGGGCGCTCGCCGCCGGCCATCGCCACCGGGTCTATGATGCGGTGATCCTGAAGACACTGGGCGCGACGCGGCTGCGGCTGCTCGGCGCCTATGCGCTGGAATACCTCCTGATCGGGCTCGCCACTGCGGTGTTCGGCGTGATCGCCGGCAGCATCGCGGCCTGGATGATCGTGACGCGGCTGATGACGCTGAGTTTCGTCTGGCAGGCCGGCAGCGCCGCCGGCGTGGTCGCGGCCGCGCTCGTCGTCACCGTCGGGCTCGGGCTCGCCGGCACGCTGCTCGCGTTGAACAAAAAGCCCGCGACGGTGTTGCGGAATTTGTGACAAAAGGTAGCGGCTGGCCGCGCGGGAGCGAAATCGCACGATTCCTGCGATTAACCACGTCCGCCCGTCAGGATTGTGGCCGAGGGCGACATTCGGCCGCGCGTGGACGGTTGCAGCGAATGTGTTAGTTTCCCACATATCGAGTGGGTTCGGAGCCCCGATTGTGAGCCAAAATTTAGTCGGCTGGGATCGGTATCCGAGATAGAACTGACGAACCGGCGGCATGGCGACCCTCATGCCGGACCGGACCAACCAACGGGAATTCGACCATGTCGGACCTAGACCGTAACTACGCTTCTCCTTTCGGCAGGGCCGCCGGGCGTGTTGACGCCGCGACGGTCGATGCCGGCCTGCGCGCCTATATGCTGCGCATCTACAATTACATGAGCATTGGCCTGGCCATCACGGGCCTTGCCGCGCTCGGCGTCTACATGGCCGCCGTGACGGACGTCCCGACGCCGGAAGCCGTCCGCGTCGGCAAGCTGTTCCTGACGCCGTTCGGCTACGCGATGTTCGTGAGCCCCCTGAAGTGGCTGTTCATGTTGGCGCCGCTCGCGATGGTATTCGTGATCTCGGCGGGCATCAACCGTCTGGCACCCTCGACCGCCCAGATCCTGTTCTGGGTGTTCTCGGCGCTGATGGGCATCTCGCTGTCGTCGATCTTCCTGGTGTTCACGCACACCTCGATCGTGCGGGTGTTCTTCATCACCGCGGCGACCTTCGGTGCGCTCAGCCTCTACGGCTACACCACCAAGCGTGACCTGACCGGAATGGGCTCGTTCCTGTTCATGGGCCTGATCGGCATCATCATCGCCAGCCTGGTCAACCTGTTCCTGGCCAGCTCGATGCTGCAGTTCATCGTGTCGGTGGTCGGCGTGCTGGTGTTCGCGGGCCTCACCGCCTGGGATACCCAGCGGCTGAAGAACGACTACATCTACGGCTACGCCTCGGCCGGCGGCGACATCGCAGAGCGTGCGGCCATCACCGGCGCGCTGTCGTTGTACCTGAACTTCATCAACCTGTTCACGCTGCTGTTGCAGCTCCTCGGTCAGCGCGACTAACGCCAAGACGAGGGAACGAGATGAACCCCGGCCGAAAGGCCGGGGTTTTTGTTTGTGGCCGGGTGTTTCCGCGAGCACCGTCATTGCGAGGAGCCCTTGCGACGAAGCAATCCAGAGTCCCTCCGCGGATGCATCTCTGGATTGCTTCGCTACGCTCGCAATGACGCCGGGGGATGCCCCCAGCCCCCTTCCAGCGGCCGCGGGAAGGCTCTAATCTTCCCCCCATGTCCGCACCTGAAATCAGGCCCACCACCGAGGCCGACCTTCCCGCCATCACCGCCATCTACCAGCAGGCCGTCCGCGAGGGCACCGCGACGTTCGAACTGGAGCCTCCCGACCTTGCCGAGATGACGCGGCGTTATCGCGCGCTGATCGACGGCGGCTATCCCTATTTCGTCGCCATCCTCGATCGTTGCGTCGCCGGCTATGCTTATGCCGGTGCCTACCGGCCGCGGCCCGCCTATCGCTTCACGGTGGAGAACTCGATCTATCTCGATCCCTCCTTCCATCGCCGCGGTGTCGGCTCCCTGCTGCTGGAGCGGCTGATCACCGCATGCGAGGCGCGCGGCTTCCGCCAGATGATCGCCGTGATTGGCGATTCCGCCAATGCCGGCTCGATCGGCGTTCACACCAAGGCGGGTTTCAAGATGATCGGCACGCATCCCAATGTCGGACTGAAATTCGGCCGCTGGCTGGATACGGTGATGATGCAGCGCGACCTCGGCGAGGGCGCGCGCACGGTGCCGGGGAAGTAGGGGGGGGCTCGTGATTCCGGGGCGCGCGCAGCGCGAACCCGGAATCCATTGAACGACACGGACGGTGGATGAATGGGTTCCGGGTTCGCGACTTCGTCGCGCCCCGGAATGACGACCGAAGGTCTTCACACCACCGCCAGCTTCCGATCGATCACCAGCAGCACGCGCTCGAGCTCGTGACCGCGGCGCAGGATCAGGCCGGTCGCCGAGATCACGCTGTACATGCCCTGCTTGCGCGCGAGCCGCGGGTCCTTCTCGATGCGGTAGATCGGCACTTCCGAGGCGCGGCGATAGACCGAGAACACGGCGCGGTCCTTCAGGAAGTCGATGGCGTAGTCGCGCCACTCGCCGTCGGCGACCATGCGGCCGTAGAGATTGAGAATCCGGTGCAGCTCGAGGCGGTTGAACGTCACCCGATTCGGCTGCGTCGTCGCAGCGGCGGGGCGCGCCGCCGCGCGCTGCTCGCTCGGCTCGGCATCCTCCGACATCAGATTCATGGGAAGCGCCTCCTCATCGCACGGCATGACCCGCGTCCGCGACAACCGGAACCTCGGGCATCATGACAGTTGCATGATTGCGCCAACCGGTCCCTACCGCAAGGGGGCCTTCCCGTTCGACTCATCGAATCGGGACACACGCAATGGTGGAACTTTGTCGCGGCAAACCGTCACGGGATCGTTAGCAGGAATCATAGTGTCGCCGCTTTTCCGCCTAGCGACTGCCGCCCTGCACTGCGAAAAGACTTACGTGCGTTGGCCCGGTCCTTCGGTTCCGGATTCCTCAGCCCCCAGCCCCCCGGGGTCGACAGGATCGGGTCTGTACGCGCGACAAGGAGGGCCAACGCAAGTTGGTCCTTTTTTGTTTGTGTCGGGATGTTTCCGGCTCGCCGAGCCTTCCCTCTCCTCATGCACCGGCTCTCTCCCCTCATCCTGACAGCTTGTGAGGCTCTCTCGTCATTCCGGGGCGCGACGAAGTCGCGAGCCCGGAATCCATCGGGCTGCAGAGACGACCGCGCAATAGATTCCGGGCTCGCGCTGACGCGCGCCCCGGAATGACAAAGGGAGAGAGAGAGAGCGGCCCCGCTCTCAGTCCCTCATCCTGAGGGCCGCGCTCGCGCGGCGTCTCGAAGGAAAGGCCGAGCTGCATCCACCGGGCCTGCATGGTTCGAGACGCGCGCAAGGGCGCACTCCTCACCATGAGGAGTTGGAGCGAGTGCGACGCTGGCGAGCGAGTTAACTCAGTGCAGCGACGTGTACGCCGCGCCCAGCATCGGACCCGGCTTCTCTCGGCTGCCATCCTGCACATAGACCACCGCGCCGTCGACACCGTCGCGCGTGAGATTCTCGATCGGCACCGTCCAGCTTTCCGGACGGCCGGTCCAGTCGCCGACCTTGAGCAGGTTGCGCACCACGTTGTGGTAGGTGACCTGCTGTCCGCGATTTTCGCCGCGGGTGATCGTGATCGGCACCGACTTGGCGATTGAGCAGATCCAGACCTCGCCATGCGAGACCGTGGGCTCGTTGCTCGCGGCCACGGAGACGCTGATCTGCTTGCCCGCAAGCGACATCGTCACCGGCACGCTCATCACGCCCATGCCCTTGTCGGTCTTGCCGATCGCATTGTCGATGCCGGTGCGATCGCTGCCGATGACATGGGTCGAGCCATTGACGACGACCTGCGGCGTGTAGACCTCACGGTCACCGCGCATGCGCGAGTAAGCACGCTGCCGCGCAGAGAAGCGCGAATCGGCCAGCGTGTCCTTCCAGCCGAGATAGTCCCAATAGTCGATCGGCATGCTCAGCGCGATGACCGAGGGATCTTTGGAGAGATCGCCGATGATCTTGTCGGCGGGCGGGCAGGACGAGCAGCCCTGCGAGGTAAACAATTCGACAACGGCGCGGGGATCAGCCTCGGCAGGGCGGATGACGGCGACGATCGCACAGATGCCGAGAGCACCCGACCAGAGGGCACTGGACCAACGTGAAATCGGATGAGAAGCCGTCATTGTTGTCATATCGAACGCCGCACACCATTGCTCGTGAGAGGGAATCTTATCGCCTGATGGTCACCGTAGTCTTACGGGGCGCAGCACATTCATCCGTCCAGGAGGAGGTTTTCCACCGGCCGGGCCCATCCGAAACGTGCCGCAAAACGCGCGAAGGCGGCCTTTTGATAGGCCGCCTTCGTTCTGGCTTCTACTCACTTCGCAGTGAGCCATCGTTCACAAATCCGCGCTTACGCCGCGAGCTTGCGCAATACGTAGTGGAGGATGCCGCCATTGCGGTAGTAGTCGAGCTCGTCCAGCGTATCGATGCGGCAAAGCAGCGAAACGCGCTGCAACGAACCGTCGCCGGAGACGATCTCCGCGGTCAGCTTTTGGCGCGGCTTGAGGTCGCCGACGAGGCCGCGCAACGTGACCTTCTCGTCGCCCTTCAGACCCAGCGACTGCCAGGAGGTGCCATCCTCGAAGGTCAGCGGCAGCACGCCCATGCCGACCAGGTTCGAACGGTGGATGCGCTCGAAGCTCTGGCAGATCACGGCGCGAACGCCGAGCAGGCGCGTGCCCTTCGCGGCCCAGTCGCGCGAGGAGCCGTTGCCGTATTCGGCGCCGGCGAACACCACCAGCGGCACCTTCTCTTCCTGGTACTTCATCGCGGCGTCGTAGATCGACATCTGCTCGCCGTCGGGCCAGTGCTTGGTCAGACCGCCTTCCGGAATGTTGCCGTCAGCGCCCTTGAGCATGAAGTTCTTGATGCGGATGTTGGCGAAGGTGCCACGCATCATCACTTCGTGGTTGCCGCGGCGCGTGCCGTACTGATTGAAGTCCGCGGGGCGCACCTGGTGCTCGCTGAGATATTTGCCGGCGGGCGAGGTGAGCTTGATCGAGCCGGCCGGCGAGATGTGGTCGGTGGTGATCTTGTCGCCGAACATGGCGAGGATGCGCGCCTCGACGATGTCGGTGACCGGCTCCGGCTCCTTCTTCATGCCGTCGAAATAGGGCGGGTTCTGCACATAGGTCGAAGACATGTTCCAGCGATAGGTCTCGCTCTCGACCGTCTTGATCTTGCGCCAGTTGGTGTCGCCCTTGAACACGTCGGCATACTTCTTCTTGAAGATCGACGCGGTCACGAACTTCTTCATGAAGGCGTTGATCTCCTTCGTCGTCGGCCAGATGTCCTTCAGGTACACCGGCTTGCCGTCCTTGCCCTCGCCGAGCGGCTCCGTGGCGAGATTCTTGGTCACGCTGCCCGCGAGCGCGTGCGCGACGACCAGCGGCGGCGAGGCCAGATAGTTCGCCTGCACGTCCGGCGAGACGCGGCCTTCGAAATTGCGGTTACCTGAGAGCACGGCAGCGGCGACGATGCCGTTGTCGTTGATCGACTTCGAGATCTCTTCCGGCAGCGGACCGGAATTGCCGATGCAGGTGGTGCAGCCGAAGCCGACCAGGTTGAAGCCGACCTTGTCGAGATCTTTCTGCAGACCGGAATCGGCGAGATAGCCTGCGACCACCTGGCTGCCCGGGGCAAGCGAGGTCTTCACCCACGGCTTGGCCTTGAGGCCCCTCGCAGCCGCGTTGCGCGCAAGCAGGCCGGCGCCGATCAGCACGCTCGGATTCGAGGTGTTGGTGCAGGAGGTGATCGCCGCGATCACGACGTCGCCATGGCCGATCTCGAAGTCCTTGCCCTCGACGGCAAAGCGCTTCTCCGGCTCCTCGGCCTTCTTGTACTCGCTGCTGAGCGCGAGCGAGAAGCCCTCGGCCACCGACGGGAGCGCGATGCGCCCCTCGGGACGCTTCGGACCGGCCATCGACGGCACGACGTCGCCGAGGTCGAGCGTCAACGTTTCCGTGAACACCGGATCGGCCGACTTGGCGGTGCGGAACAAGCCCTGCGCCTTGGCATAGGCCTGCACCAGCGCGACGCGCGCCGAGGCGCGGCCGGAAGTCTTGAGATAGTCGAGCGCGGCGGCGTCGACCGGGAAGAAGCCGCAGGTCGCGCCATATTCGGGCGCCATGTTGGCGATGGTCGCCTTGTCGGCGACGGAGAGATGGTCGAGGCCGGGGCCGAAGAACTCGACGAACTTGCCGACCACGCCGAGCTTGCGCAGCATCTGCGTCACCGTCAGCACGAGGTCGGTCGCGGTGACGCCTTCCTTCATCGCGCCCTTCAGCTTGAAGCCGACCACGTTCGGCAACAGCATCGACAGCGGCTGGCCGAGCATGCAGGCTTCCGCCTCGATGCCGCCGACGCCCCAGCCGAGCACGGCGAGACCATTGACCATGGTGGTGTGGGAATCGGTGCCGACCAGCGAGTCGGGATAGGCGACCTCGAAGGTGCCGGTCTTCTTGCCGACCGTCATCTTCTCCTTCTTGGTCCAGACCGTCTGGGCCAGATATTCGAGATTGACCTGGTGGCAGATGCCGGTGCCGGGCGGCACGACCGAGAAGTTCGAGAACGCCTTCTGGCCCCACTTCAGGAACTCGTAGCGCTCCTGGTTCTGCTTGTATTCCTCAGTGACATTCTTGCCGAAGGCCTTGTTGTCGCCGAAGAAGTTCACGATCACGGAGTGGTCGATGACGAGGTCGACAGGGACCAGCGGGTTGATCTTCTCAGCATCGCCGCCGAGCTTCTGCATCGCGTTGCGCATCGCGGCGAGGTCGACCACCGCGGGTACGCCGGTGAAGTCCTGCATCAGCACGCGCGCCGGGCGGAACGCGATCTCATGCTCCAGCGACTTCTTGCGCAGCCACTTCGACACCGCGACGATGTCTTCCTTCTTGACCGAACGGCCGTCCTCGTTGCGCAGCAGGTTCTCGAGCAGGACCTTCATCGAATAGGGAAGTTTCGAAATTCCCTTCAGACCATTCTTCTCGGCCATGGGCAGGCTGTAATAGACATAGGTCTTGGCGCCGACCTTGAGGGTCTTTTTGCATTTGAAGCTGTCGAGCGAGGTCATGTAGGAATCCCAATTGTTAGTTATACCCGGCAGGGTATTTTAACACCGTCAGCGTATCAGGCTGGGCCGCTTGCAGGGGCAGGTTGAGTTGCTGCATCAAGTAGTTCCGGGCTTATAGAAGCTTTCTAACCGCGCCGCCACAGCCACAATCGTGCCGCGCCAATCCGCGAGCCAAAAATTCCCATGCGCTACCCCAAGTTTTCCTGAGGCCTGGCTTTGAGCGGGTTGAAACGAGGCGAGATGCGGCTTTCAGGTCACGGGCTCAGATGCGTGCGCGGTGGCCGCGAGGTGTTCGCCGGCCTCGATTTCGCGGCTGCCGCGGGCGAAGCCCTGGCGGTGATGGGTCGCAACGGATCGGGCAAGACCTCGCTGCTGCGGCTGATCGCCGGCCTGCTCATTCCGGCCGGCGGAACGATCGCGCTGGATGGCGGCGACGGCGAGCTGACGCTGCCGGAGCAATGCCACTATCTCGGCCATCGCGATGCCCTGAAGCCGGCGCTGAGCGTGGTGGAAAATCTGGCATTCTGGGCTGATTTTCTCGGCGGCGAGCGCTGCGATGCCGCCGAGAGCCTCACCAAAGTCGGCCTCGACCACGCCACCCACCTGCCCGCCGCCTTCCTCTCCGCCGGCCAGCGCCGCCGGCTGTCGCTGGCCCGTCTGCTGACCGTGCGCCGCCCGGTCTGGCTACTGGACGAGCCGACCACGGCGCTGGACGTGGCCGGCCAGGACATGTTTTCCGGATTGATGCGACAGCACTTGGCAAGCGGCGGCCTGATCATCGCCGCCACCCACGCCCCGCTGGGGATCGACGCGCGCGAGCTGCGGATCGGGGGTGTGGGGTGAAGCGACCCGACCCTCAGCTTTCCGAGCGCCCAAGCTCCGCTCTCTCCGTTCCCTCCCCGCTCCCCCATCTCGCACCCGGGAAGCAGGCGTCGCCGGGGGCTCCCACGCCTCTCCCGCTTGCGGGAGAGGCCGGCGCGGAGCGCCGGGTGAGGGTTCTCTCCTCTGGGGGAATCTTCGTTGTCGAGACACCCTCTCCCCAGCCCTCCCCCGCAAGCGGGGGAGGGAGCGCACCGCCTTTGGGGCACGAGGGGAGCCCCCCATGACCGCCCTGTCGGCCCTCATCCGCCGGGACATCCGGATCGCGCTCCGTGTCGGCGGCGGGGCGCTGATCGGCGTGCTGTTCTTCCTCACCGTGGTGGTGCTAATGCCGTTCGCGGTAGGGCCCGATCTGGCGTTGCTGTCGCGGCTCGGGCCGGCCATCCTCTGGCTCGGCGCGCTGCTGGCAAGCCTGCTGACCCTGGACCGGCTGTTCATGGCCGACCATGAGGACGGTTCGCTCGACCTGATCACGATGAGCCGGACGCCGCTGGAACTCGCCTGCGCCGCCAAGGCGCTGGCGCATTGGCTGGCGGCGGGCCTGCCGCTGATCGTCGCAACCCCCGTGCTCGGCCTCTTGCTCAACCTCGACATGGTCGCAACCGGCGCGGTGGCGTTGACTCTGCTGGCAGGAACCCCGGCGCTCACCTTCACCGGCATGATCGGCGCGGCACTGGCGGTGACCCTGCATCGGGGCGGACTGCTGATGGCCGTGCTGGTGCTGCCGCTGTCGATTCCGGTGCTGATTTTCGGGGTCGCGGCCTCGCAGGCCGTGATCGTCGGTCCCATGACGTTCGGTGCGCCGTTCTCGATCCTCTGCGCGCTGTCGCTGGTCAGCCTCGTGATCGGACCCTTCGCGGCGGCGGCGAGCCTGCGGCACGGACTCGACTGAGATGGACTCGACTGAGATGGGCCCGCGTGACCTTGACCCGCATCAACTTTCGCGACGTGTTTTCGTGCTGATTGCCTGAGCGCTCCCGGATGATTATCAGAATACCATGACGCTGATCGACCTCGCCAATCCCACGCGGTTCCTCGCGCTGACAGCGCGTCTGCTGCCGTGGCTTGCGGCTGCGACCGTCATCCTGCTCGCCACCGGCCTGTACCAGTCGGCGCTTGCGCCCGACGACTATCAGCAGGGCGCGACGGTGAAGATCATGTTCATCCACGTGCCCAATGCCTGGCTGTCGATGTTCGTGTGGGGCGTGATGAGCATCGCCTCATTGGGCACGCTGGTGTGGCGGCATCCGCTCGCCGACGTCGCCGCGAAGGCAGCTGCGCCGATCGGCGCTGCCTTCACCTTCCTCGCGCTGCTGACGGGCTCGCTGTGGGGCCGGCCGATGTGGGGCACTTACTGGGAGTGGGACGCGCGGCTGACCTCGGTGCTGATCCTGTTCCTGATGTATCTCGGCCTGATGGCGCTGTGGCGCGCGGTCGACGATCCCTCGCGCGCGGCACGCGCCGCGGCGGTGTTGACGCTGGTTGGCGCCATCAATCTGCCCATCATCAAGTTTTCCGTCGACTGGTGGAACACGCTGCACCAGCCAGCCTCGGTGATGCGCATGGGCGGCTCGACGCTCGACAAGTCGTTCCTGATCCCGCTGCTGGTGATGGCGATCGCCTTCACGCTGCTGTTCGTCACGCTGCACTTGGCCGCGATGCGCAACGAGATCCTGCGCCGCCGTGTTCGCTCCCTGCAAATGATGCAGGCGAGCCGCGTCGCGTTTTCGAGCGAAGTGGACGCCGGTTCGCGTGAAGAAAACGCGTCAAAAGAAGCTGGAGCTGCGTGATGATGGCGCTCGGCCCTTACGCGTCGTTCATCGTGACGTCCTATGCCGCAGCGGCCCTCGTGGTCGTGATCCTGACTGGCTGGGTTATGCTCGACTATCGCAACCAGACGCAGCGCCTGCGCGAGCTCGATCGCAGCGGCGTGACCCGCCGCTCGGGCCGCAGCGCGACGGATCGATCATGAGCAATCAATCGAGCCCGGCGCCGCCGCAGCGCCGCACCTTCCTGATGGCGCTGCCGCTGATCGCCTTCCTCGGCCTTGCGCTGTTGTTCTGGTTTCGGCTCGGCAGCGGCGATCCCTCGCGGATTCCGTCCGCGCTGATCGGGCGGCCCGCGCCGCAAACGCTGCTGCCGCCGCTCGAGGGATTGCAGGCTGACAATGCGCCGGTGCCGGGGCTCGATCCTGCCGCGTTCAAGGGCAAGGTCAGCCTCGTCAACGTCTGGGCGTCCTGGTGCGTGCCCTGCCATGACGAGGCGCCGCTCCTGACCGAGCTCGCCAAGGACAAGCGCTTCCAGCTCGTCGGCATCAACTACAAGGACGCGGCCGACAATGCCCGGCGCTTCCTCGGACGCTACGGCAACCCGTTTGGCCGCGTCGGCGTGGACGCCAACGGCCGCGCCTCGATCGAATGGGGCGTCTACGGCGTGCCCGAGACCTTCGTCGTCGGGCGCGAGGGCACTATCGTCTACAAGCTGGTCGGACCGGTCACGCCGCAAAACCTCAAGTCGGTGCTGATGCCGGAGCTGGAGAAGGCGCTGAAGGCGGGATCTTAGCCAAGCCCGTCATTGCGAGGAGCGAAGCGACGAAGCAATCCAGAGTCTCTCCGCGGAAAGATTCTGGATTGCTTCGCGGAGCCTGTCATCGGGCCGCGCTTTGCGCGGACCCGTTGGCTCGCAATGACGAGTTGAGAGACCTCACCCCTTGCTCACATCTCCCGCCTCGGCCTCGCTCGCCTCCAGCGACACCGGCTCGAGATGATAGCGCTTGATCAGGGGCATCTGGATCATGCCGAAGATGGCGGTCAGCGGAAGGACGCCAAAGACCTTGAAGTTCACCCAGAAGTCCGTGCTCTGGGTACGCCAGATGAGCTCGTTCAGCACCGCCATGCCGGCGAAGAACAGCGCCCAGCGCAGCGTGAGGATGCGCCAGCCGTGCGGCGTCAGATTGAACACCTGGTCGAACATCACGGCGATGAACGAGCGGCCGAACAGCAGGCCGCCGCCGAGGATCGCGGCGAACAGGCCGTAGATGATGGTCGGCTTGACCTTGATGAAGGTCTCGTCGTGCAGCACTAAGGTCAGCGTGCCGAACACCAGCACGATCACGCCGGTCACGATCGCCATGATCGGGATGTGACGCGTCACCACATAGGAGGCGGCCATCGCCGCCACGATCGCCACCATGAAGGCGCCGGTCGCGGCGAACAGGTTGAACTTCGCATTGACGAAGAAGAACACGAGCAGCGGACCGAGCTCGGTCGCAAGCTTGAACAACGGATGCGGCTGGGTCTTGTCCATTCTCTCTTCCGTCTCTCCCATCCTTCGAGACGACCGCTTCGCGGTCTCCTCAGGATGAGGACCTCATGTGTGGCACGACCTCATCCTGAGGAGCCGCGCAAGCGGCGTCTCGAAGAATGACGCTATTCGATTCCGGCGATCGCGCGGGCGAAATCGCGCGCGGTGAAGGGCGCGAGATCGTCGACGCCTTCGCCGACGCCGATGAAATGCACCGGCAGTTTGAATTTTTCCGCCAGCGCCACCAAGATGCCGCCGCGCGCGGTGCCGTCGAGCTTGGTCATCACGAGGCCGGTGACCCCGGCGGTGCGATGAAAGGCCTCGACCTGCGACAGCGCGTTCTGGCCGACGGTGGCATCCAGCACCAGCAGCACCGCATGCGGCGCGGTGGCATCCACCTTGCGGATGACGCGCACGACCTTCTCGAGCTCGTTCATCAGCTCGGCCTTGTTCTGAAGCCGGCCGGCGGTGTCGATCAGGAGCACGTCGATGCTCTGCTCCTTCGCTGCCGTCAGTGCGTTGAAGGCGAGGCTTGCCGAATCCGATCCTTGCGCGCCGGCTATGACCGGCGTCTTGGTGCGCTCGCCCCAGACCTTGAGCTGCTCGATCGCCGCTGCGCGAAACGTATCGCCGGCGGCGAGCATCACCTTGCGGCCTTCGGACGCGAATTTTTGCGACAGTTTGCCGATGGTGGTGGTCTTGCCGGAGCCGTTGACGCCGACCACGAGGATGACGAACGGCGTCTTGCCGACGTCGATCTCGAGCGGCTTCGCGACCGGTACGAGCACCTTCTCGACTTCGGTCGCGACGACGTCCTTGACCTCGTCCGCCGAGATCGCCTTGTCGTAGCGCCCCGCGCCGACGGCGTCCGCGATCCGTACCGCGACTTGCGTGCCGAGATCGGCGCGCAGCAGCACGTCCTCGATGTCGTCGAGCATGGCGCGGTCGAGCTTGCGCTTGGTGACGAGGTCGGCGACCGCAGTCCCGAGCGAGGACGACGTTCGCTTCAGCCCGTTGGACAGGCGGCGCCACCAGCTCAGCTTGGAGGTCTCGGAGGTATCGTTCATGGCGGGGGTGTGTTAGCCGTTCCGGCGATTAAACGAAAGTCTTGCAATTGCTCGATGTTCCCGAATTGACCGCCGAGGAAATCTTAGGCCGCGTGCTCCATCGCGACGGCTTGATGCTGGTCATCGACAAGCCGGCCGGCCTGCCGGTGCATCGTGGCCCCAAGGGCGGGGCGAACCTCGAAGCCTCCTTCGACGCGCTCCGCTTCGGCCTGCCGCGGCCGCCGGTGCTGGCCCACCGGCTCGACAAGGACACCTCCGGTTGCCTCGTGCTTGGCCGCCACCGCAAGGCGACAGCTTCGCTCGGCCTCCTGTTCAAGCACGGCAAGATCGGCAAGACCTACTGGACCGTGGTCGAGGGCGGGCCTGCTGAAGACGAAGGCAGCATCGACATGCCGCTCGGCCGGCTCAATGCCGAGCGCGGCTGGTGGCAGAAGCCGGACCCGGAAGGGCAGAAGGCGATCACCAATTGGAAGGTCATGGGCCGCGGCGCGGGCCTCGCTTGGCTCGCCATGGAACCGGTGACCGGGCGGACCCATCAATTGCGGGTGCATTCGGCCGCGACCGGCTGGCCGATCGTCGGCGATAACATTTACGGCAACGGCCCGCGTTTCGGCGAGCCGCGCCTGCACCTGCATTCGCGCGAAATCGTGGTGCCGATCTCCCGGAACAAGGAGCCGATCCGCGTCGTGGCGCCGGCCCCGCCCCACATGCACGAGCGCCTCCGTGCCTGCGGATGGAACGGGGACTGAACCTCTCCCGCTTGGCTTGCGGGAGAGGTCGGCGCG
>NZ_PSRT01000117.1 GCF_004212635.1 Bradyrhizobium genosp. SA-3
AGCGAAGCAATCCAGAGCCCCTCCGCGGAAAGATTCTGGATTGCTTCGCTGCGCTCGCAATGACGAGGAGGGGAGATCGCGAGTTCGGCTATCGCCGTCTGGCCGGAGGCAGCCGCTTCACCCCAACCCCTTCCCCGTAAGAACGGGGAGAGGGAGAGGAGGAAGCTAAATCGCACTCTCACCTTCGTGCTGGAAGCCGAGATAGCTCGCCGCGACGCGCTCGTTCGCTGCGATGTCGCTGGCCTTGCCGCTGAGCATGAACTCGCCGAGCTCCATGACATAGGCGTGGTCCGCGATCTTGAGCGCGGCCTGCGCGTTCTGCTCGACCAGCAGGACGGAGACGCCGCTGGCGCGGAGCTCGGTGACGATGCGGAAGATGTCGGCGACGATGATCGGCGCGAGGCCGAGGCTCGGCTCGTCCAGCATCAGCAGCTTCGGCTCGCCCATCAGCGCACGGCCCATCGCGAGCATCTGCTGCTCGCCGCCGGAGAGCGTGCCAGCGAGCTGCTTACGCCGTTCCTTCAGCCGCGGAAACAGCGCGTAGACCCGCTCCATCGAGGCTCTCGCCTTGCCTCGCTCGATACGGAAGGCGCCCAGTTCGAGATTGTCCTCGACATTCATGGTCACGAACAATTCGCGGTGCTCTGGGACGAGCCCGAGCCCCATCGCGACGCGATCCTCGATGTCGAGGCGGGCGAGGTCCTGGCCGGCAAAGGCGACGCGGCCCTTCAGCGGCAAAACGCCCATGATGGCCGAGAGCAGCGTGGTCTTGCCGGCGCCGTTGGCGCCGACGATGGTGACGATCTCATTGGTGCCGACCTCGAGCGAGACCGAACGGACGGCCTCGACCTTGCCGTAAGCAACGTGCGCGTCGGTGACGGACAACAGCGTGCTCATGCCGCCACTCCGAGATAGGCCTTG
Source organism: Bradyrhizobium genosp. SA-3 (assembly GCF_004212635.1). Taxonomy (GTDB): domain Bacteria; phylum Pseudomonadota; class Alphaproteobacteria; order Rhizobiales; family Xanthobacteraceae; genus Bradyrhizobium. The sequence continues at coordinate 922 of NZ_PSRT01000117.1, forward strand.
ATCACTTCGGGATTGGTCTTGATCGTGGCGGGGGTGCCTTCCGCGATCTTGGTGCCGAAATCGAGCACCACGATGCGGTCGGCGAGGTTCATCACGAAGCCCATGTCGTGCTCGACCAGGAGCACGCTCATGCCGCCGTCGCGCAGCTCGCGCAGCAGCGTCGCGAGCCGCTGCTTCTCCATGTGGCGCAGGCCGGCGGCCGGCTCGTCGAGCAGCAGCAGCATCGGGTCGACGCAGAGCGCGCGGGCGATCTCGACGATGCGCTGCTGGCCGAGCGACAACGAGCCTGCGAGCTGATGCATCTGCTCGGCAAGGCCGACGCGCTCGATCTGGCGCGCGGCTTCCGCGAGCAGCTTGGCCTCATCGGCGCGGTCGAGCCGCAGCATCGAGGAGATCGGTCCCGAATGGCCGCGGAGATGGGCGCCGATCGCGACGTTCTCCAGCACGGTCATGTCAGGCACCAGCTTGACGTGCTGGAAGGTGCGGGAGATGCCGAGCTTGACGATTTCCTGCGGCGGCGCCTTGTCGACCTTCCTGCCGAGCACCGAGATCGAGCCTGCTGTCGCCGATAGCACGCCGGTAATCAGGTTGAACGTCGTGCTCTTGCCGGCACCGTTCGGTCCGATCAGCGCGACGATCTCGCGGGCCTGGACGTCGAAGGAGACGTTGTTGACCGCGACCACGCCGCCGAACTGCTTTCGCGCCTTATCGACCTGGAGCAGGATGCTGGACTCGCCGAGCGCGCGGGGGCGATGCTCCAGCTTCAGCGAGGTATCGGGCTTTCTGCCACTGGTGCGCTCGGGCAGGAACGACATCAGCCAGGGCCAGAGGCCGCCGGGCGCCAGCTGCAGCAGCGCCACCAGCATGATGCCGAACACGATGGTCTCGACCTGGCCGGAGCCGGGCAGGATCAGCGGCAGATAGCTTTGCAGCACCTCTTTCAGCACCACGACGATCGCGGCGCCCAGCACGCCGCCCCAGACATAGCCGGCGCCGCCGACCACCGCGATGAAGAGATATTCGATGCCGGCCTGGGCGCCGAACGGCGTCGGGTTCACCGCGCGCTGGAGATGGGCGTAGAGCCAGCCGGAGAGGCCGGCGAGCACCGCGGCATGGATGAACACCAGCAGCTTGGCGCGCGGCGTGTGCACGCCGAAGGCTTCCGCCGCGACGTGGCCGCGTCTGAGCGCGCGGATGGCGCGGCCGGTGCGGGAGTCCAGCAGGTTCATCGTCAGCAGGGCCGAGACGATGACGGCGACCCAGATCGCGTAATAAATCGAGCCGGGCGAGAGCATCTTGAACGCGCCGATCGACAGTGGCGGGATCGCCGAGATGCCGTCGTTACGGCCCAGAAACTCGAGCTTGCTGAAGAGGTAGAACAGGCCAAGCCCCCAGGCGAGCGTGCCGAGCGGCAGATAATGGCCGGACAGGCGCACGGTGATCAGCCCGAGCAGCACTGCCAGCGATCCGCTGACGACGAGCGACAGCGGCAGGGTCAGCCAGGGCGACAGGCCGTAGGCCGTCGACAGCACCGCAGTGGTGTAGGCGCCGAAGCCAACGAAAGCTGCCTGACCGAAAGAAGTCAGGCCGCCGACGCCGGTGAGCAGCACGAGGCCCATCGCGACGAGCGCGGCAAGGCCGATATTGTCGAGCAGCACGATCCAGAACGGCGGCATCCCGGGAACGAACGGGATCGCCGCCATGACAAGCGCGAAGACGAGGATGGGAAGCCGGCTCTGCATCGCGCGTCAGTCCTTCTCTTCCTCGACCGCCGGCGCGGCGAGCGAGCGCAGCAGCAGCACGGGGATCAGCAGCATGAAAACGATCACCTCCTTGTAGCTGGAGGCATAGAAGGACGAGAACGCCTCGACGATGCCGACGACCAGCGCCGCGACGGCGGTGAGGGGGTAGCTGACGAGGCCGCCGATGATCGCAGCGACGAAGCCCTTCAGGCCGATCAGGAAGCCGGAGTCGTAATAGAGCGTGGTGATCGGCACGATCAGGATGCCCGACAGCGCGCCGATCACGGACGCCAGCAGGAAGGCGATCTGCCCCGACAGCGTGGTGCGGATGCCGGCGAGTCGCGCCCCTAACCGGTTCACCGCGGTCGCGCGCAGCGCCTTGCCGTAGAGGGTCAGCCCGAAGAACAGCCAGAGCCCGACGATGAAGGCAATGGTGATGGCGTAGACGGTGATGCTCTGGCCGGTGAAGCGCAGCGCGCCGGCCGTGAAGGCGCCTGACAGCACCGCCGGTCCGCGCTGGCCCTCGGCGCCGAAGAACAGCAAGCCCAGTCCCTGCAGCGCGAGGTGCACGCCGACTGATGCGATCAGCAGCACCAGTACGGAGGTGTGCGCCAGAGGCTGGAATGCGATCCGGTAGAGGTACAGGCCGATCATCGCGACGATCACCAGCGACAGCGCGATGCAGATCGCGGCCGGCGGCTTCTGGGCGGCGAAGTACAGGGTCAGCGCCAGCACGATGGCCGGCAGCACGATGTTGGTGACGATGCTGCGCAGGACCAGGCGCCCATGCAGCGCCTTGCGGGCGACGAACAGGTCGAAGGCGAAGGCGCCGATGCCGAGCGCCAGCGCGAGCTTTGCCGTGCCCGGCATCTGGCCCGCCGCCAGCGAGGCATAGGTCAGCGCGCCATAGGTGACGAATTCGCCCTGGGGAATGAGGATGACGCGGGTGACGGCGAACACCAGCACCAGCGCCAGGCCGAGCAGCGCATAGATCGCGCCATTGGTGATGCCGTCCTGCACCAGGAACAGCATGATGGTGGTATTCAAGACCGGACGCTCCCCCTAAAGATAAGGACCGGTCCTCCCGATTGTGGGGGACGGTCCGCTCACAGCCATTGAAAAACGTTGGCGAAATTTGATATGGTCCATAACAATTATCAAATATAACATCAAGGGTGGGGAACGACCCGTCCCGAACTTAGCGGGATTACGAGCACGAGGCGATGACCGTTTCCAAAACCGCTGAAAAGTCCTCCGAAAAGCCTGCCGACACGGCCAAGGGTCGCAAGGATGCGTCCGAGCCGCAGGCCGAAGCCCTCCAACTCGGCGAGCTGTCCGAGCAGCTCGGCTATGTGCTGAAGCGGGCCCAGCTCAAGGTGTTCGAGAACTTTTTGCGCTGCATGGCCTCGCTCCAACTCACGCCGGCGCAATTCTCGGTGCTGCTGCTGGTCGAGAAGAATCCGGGCCGGAACCAGACCGAGATCGCCTCCACGCTCGGCATCCTGCGGCCGAACTTCGTGGCGATGCTCGACAATCTCGAAAGCCGCGACCTATGCGCGCGGATTCGCTCCACCAACGACCGCCGCTCGCACATCCTGGTGCTGACCGACAAGGGCAAGGCCGTGCTGACCCGCGCCAAGAAGCTCGTCGCCACCAAGCATGAGGCGCGACTGAACGACCTGCTCGGGCAGAGCAACCGCGAAGCCCTGCTCGCGATGCTCGCGAAGATCGCCAACGAGTTTTGAGGCGGATAGTCATTTCCGGGTGCGCCGCGTTTGTGCGGTCGTCATGCCCGGGCTTGGCTAAAGCGCGATGAGAGTGGGATGAATCGTCCTCGCGCTTTAGGTTATTGTTTGAGCATGATCTTTTCGGAAAGCACACTTTTCCGGATCATGCTCTAGGCTTTATCCCGGCATCCACGTCTCTTCTCTCACTCCGTCATTTCGAGATTGCCCACAGGGCCAGACATCACATGCGCAATTGCGCATGGGGTTCGTGCCACACGCGCTCCAGAATGACGCTGGGGCGGGACAGCCCGGCTATGATGACGGGATGCGGGGGGTGAGCTCGGAGGACATCGAGCGGAATGATGCGTTGCATCTAGAAAATGATGCTTGAAACGTCATTTTGCGCGTCCTAAGCTTGGTAAATCAAGCGCTGTAACTGCCACGGACATTCTGCCCCGTGATCACCGCCGCGCAGCTTCGAGCCGCCCGTGCCTTGCTCAGGATCGACCAGCGCGAACTCGCGCAGCGCTGTTCGCTGTCGCTGCCGACGATCCAGCGCATGGAAGCCTCCGAAGGGGTGATCCGCGGCAATGTCGATTCCCTGGTGAAGCTGGTCGAGGCGCTGTCGGTTGCCGGCATCGAGCTGATCGCCGAGGGGGCAGTATCGAGCGCCGGGGGGCGCGGTGTGCGGCTGAAGTCTCCACCCCCGAGCGCAGGCGGCCAATAGCGATGATGACGCGCGCGCAAATCATGATCCAGGAGCGGCTATGATCGCCGTGGCGCTATGGTCAGTGGCGGCTCTGCTGGCGCTGGCGCCTGCGGGAGTCGTGCTGTCGACGCGCCCGCGCGGCTCGATCATCCTCTACGGCGGATGCCTGATCGCCACATCGACGCTATGTGTCACGGCACTGTCGGATCTGCTCTATTTCCCTCATCTGACGCCAAGCGCGACACTGCCGATCGGCCTGCCCTGGCTCGGCGCCCATTTCCGGCTCGATGCGCTGTCCGCCTTCTTCCTCGTCGTCGTCAATCTCGGCGGCGCCGCCGCGAGCCTGTTCGCGCTCGGCTACGGCCGGCACGAGGACTCCCCCGGCCGCGTGCTGCCGTTCTATCCTGCCTATCTCGCAGGGATGAACGTCGTAGTGCTGGCAAACGATGCCTTCAGCTTCCTGGTCGCCTGGGAATTCATGTCGCTGACCTCCTGGGCGATGGTGGTGTCGCATCACCGGGAGGCCGAGAATGTCCGCGCTGGCTATGTCTATCTTTTGATGGCAAGTTTCGGCACGCTGGCGCTGCTGCTCGCTTTCGGCCTGCTCGCGAGCGGCGCCGGTTACGATTTCGATGCGATCCGAGCCTCGCATCCTTCCGCTGCGCTGAGCGGCATGGTGGTGATCCTCATGCTGCTGGGCGCCGGCTCCAAGGCTGGCCTGGTGCCGCTCCACGCTTGGCTGCCGCTCGCCCATCCCGCCGCACCCAGCCACGTCTCTGGCCTCATGAGCGGCGTCATGACCAAGGTCGCCGTCTACGGCTTCGTGCGCATCGTCTTTGATCTTCTGCCCGAACCGGTGTGGTGGTGGAGCATGGTGGTGCTGCTGGTCGGCGGTCCGTCGGCGACGCTGGGCGTGCTCTATGCGCTGATGCAGCGCGATATCAAGCGCGTGCTCGCCTATTCAACGATTGAGAATATCGGCATCATCTTCACCGGCCTCGGGCTGGCGCTGGCTTTCAAGGCGGAAGGGCTCGACTGGGTGGCGGCGCTCGCTTTCACCGCGGCGATGCTGCATGTATTCAATCATGCGCTGTTCAAGAGCCTGTTGTTCTTCGGCGCCGGCGCGGTGCTGGGAGCAACCGGCGAGCGCGACATGGAGAAACTCGGCGGGCTCATCCATCGCATGCCGAAGACGGCGTTCGCGGTGCTGGTCGGCTGCGTCGCGATCTCGGCATTGCCGCCATTCAACGGCTTCGTTTCGGAATGGCTGACCTTCCAGGCGATCCTGCTTTCACCGCAGCTGCCCTCCTGGGGTCTCAAGCTGGTCATTCCGGCGGTCGGCGGTTTGCTGGCGCTCGCGGCCGCCTTTGCCGCGGCCTGCTTCGTCAAGCTCTATGGCATCAGCTTCCTCGGCCGGCCACGTTCGGATGTCGCGGCGTCAGCACATGAGACCGACCGCTTCTCGCTGACCGCGATGCTCGTGCTTGCCGCCTTCTGCCTCGTTGCCGGCATCCTGCCGGGGTTGTTCATCGATGCGCTGGCGCCGGTGAGCAAGAATATGGTCGGCAACATTATGCCGCATCAGGTCGGATTGCAGTGGCTCACCATCGTGCCGATCGCGGAAAGCCGCAGCTCCTATAACGGCCTTCTGGTGTTCCTGTTCGCGGCACTCTGCGGCACGACGGCGGCGACAGCCATTCACCGTTTCGCCTCCGACCGCTTACGCCGCGCGCCGGCCTGGGATTGCGGCTATCCCGATCCGAACCCAGCGATCCAGTACTCAGCCTCCAGCTTCTCGCAGCCGATCCGCCGTGTGTTCGGCAGCGTCATCTTTGCCGCACGCGAGATCGGCGAGATGCCGCCGCCGTCCTCGCCGGTTCCTGCGCGGCTCCAGGTCGAACTGCACGATCTGATCTGGGATGTGCTGTACGCGCCGATTGCGAAGCTCATCGGCTTTGCGACGGACCGCATCAATATCTTGCAGTTCCTCACCATCCGCCGCTACCTGACGCTGGTCTTCGTGGCGCTGATCGTGCTGCTGCTGGTGGTGGCACTATGAACGCGCTGCGCGACATCCTCTCTCAGGGCGCCCAGATGTCGCTGGTGCTGGGGCTCGCGCCGCTGCTGACGGGTTTCGTGCGGAAGGTGAAGGCTCGGCTGCTACGCCGGCGCGGCCCGCCGCTGCTCCAACCCTATCGCGACCTCATTCGCCTGATGCGCAAGGACGTCGTGCTCGCGGACAACGCATCCTGGCTGTTCCGGGTCATTCCCTATTTGATCTTCGCGGGCACCTGGGTCGCCGCCTCGCTGGTGCCGACTTTCGGCAATGGCCTGTTGTTCTCCTGGACCGCCGATCTCATCGCCATCATTGCGCTGCTCGGCAGCGCCCGTTTCTTCCAGGCGCTCGCCGGCATGGACGTCGGCACCGCCTTCGGCGGCATCGGCTCCAGCCGCGAGGTCATGATCGCCTCCCTCGCCGAGCCCGCGATGCTGATCACAGTGTTCTCGGTCGCGATGATCGCCGGCTCGACGCAGCTCCCCAACGTGGCCGAGTTCATGGGCTCCGACGCGGTCGGTCTGCGTGTGTCCCTGGGCATGGCGTTTGTGGCACTGACCATCGTAGCGCTGGCGGAGAATGCCCGTATCCCGGTCGATAACCCCGCCACCCATCTCGAGCTGACCATGGTGCACGAGGCCATGGTGCTGGAATATTCGGGGCGGCATCTCGCGCTGATCGATCTGTCGTCGCACCTCAAGCTCCTGCTCTATGTCTCGCTGATCGCCTGTGTGTTCCTGCCATGGGGCACGGCGACCGCGGACGCGGGCGTTGCGAGGCTCGTCTTTGGCGCGCTGCTCTATTTCGGCAAGCTGATCGTACTTGGCTTTTTGCTCGCCGTGTTCGAGACGTCGATCGCCAAGATGCGCGTGTTCCGGATTCCGGAGTTCTTGGGCGCGGCGCTGATGCTGGCATTGCTCGCCACCCTGTTGCGCTTCGTGTCGGGGAGCCTCTAAGAGATGAGCAGCCTGCAATTCGACATCGCCCATCTGCTCGCCGGCTCCCTCGTGCTGGCGAGCTTCATGATGCTCTATCAGGACCGGCTCTATGCGCTGCTCAATGTCTATGCGCTGCATGCCGGCGTGCTGGCGCTATCGGTAGCCTGGCAGGCCTATGTGCAGCAAGCGCCGCATCTCTATGTCACGGCGCTGATCGCGCTGGTCTTTAAAGCCATCATCATCCCGGTTGCGCTGCACCGGATCATCAAGCGGCTCGGTATCCACCGCGAGATCGAGAATGTGATCGGCATCGGGCTGACCATGATGGCTGGCATCGGCCTCGTCGCGCTGTCGATGGTGGTGATGCTGCGGGTGACGCCGAGCGCCGATGCGCTCGCGCGCGAGGACCTTGCCTTCGCGCTGTCGGTGGTGCTGCTCGGGCTCCTGATCATGGTTACGCGACGCAACGCCGTGAGCCAGGTCGTCGGATTCATGTCGCTGGAGAACGGGCTGGTGCTGGCGGCAACCGGCGCCAAGGGCATGCCGCTGGTGGTCGAGATCAGTGTCGCCTTCTCGGTGCTGATCGCCTTCATCGTGATCGGCGTCTTCCTGTTCCGCATCCGCGAGCGTTTTGACAGCGTGGACGTGCAGGAGCTTGATCGTTTTCGCGGAGAGCGGCGATGAGCATCGACGCCCTCAGCGCCATCCTCTTGATCCCGGCCCTCTCGGCGGCGGTGCTGGCAATTTTGCCCGGCTACCGATTGACGGCGAAGCTGAACGTAGTGGCAGCGCTCGCGACCTTCCTTACCTCGCTCTCGCTGTTCGTGGTCGAGCCGGTATCGGGGCAGTATCTGTTGATGGACGACCTCAACAAGGTCTTCATCGTGTTGACCACCTTCGTCAGCCTCACCACATCGGTGTTCAGCGCAAGCTACATCCAGCACGAGATCGAGATCGGGCGCCTGGCGCCGGCGTTCCTGCGCTTCTATCACGCGATGTATCAGACGCTGATGTTCGCGATGAACCTCGCGCTCGTCGCCAACAATATCGGCCTGATGTGGGTCGCGGTTGAGGTGGCGACGCTGACGACCGTCCTGATGGTCGGCATCTACCGCACCCATGAGGCGCTGGAGGCAGCTTGGAAATATTTCATCCTCGGTAGCGTCGGCATCGCGCTCGCGCTGTTCGGCACGATTCTGGTCTATATGGCGGCGCGCCCCGTGGTGGGCGAGGGGCTGGACGGCATGGTGTGGACGGTGCTGGTGAAGCACGCCGCACAGTTCGACCCGGCGTTGCTCAACGTCGCGTTCGCCTTCCTCCTGCTCGGCTACGGCACCAAGGTCGGTCTCGCACCGCTGCATGCTTGGCTGCCGGATGCGCATGCCGAGGGCCCGACGCCGATCTCGGCGGTGCTGTCCGGCCTGTTGCTCAATGTCGCGCTCTATGCGCTCCTGCGCTTCAAGATGATGCTCGCGGTCAACTCTGCGGCGATCGCGCCGGGGCCGTTGATGGTGACCATGGGCCTGATCTCGGTGATCTTCGCCGCGCTGATGCTGTACCGTCGCCGCGACATCAAGCGGATGTTCGCCTATTCCTCGATCGAGCATATGGGCATCATCGTCTTCGCCTTCGGCATGGGCGGGCCGCTCGCGAATTTCGCAGGGCTGTTGCATATGACCATGCATTCGCTGACCAAGTCGGCGATCTTCTTCGCGGTCGGCCATATCGCACAGGTCAAGGGCACACAGAAGATCGCCGATATCGGCGGGCTCACGGTGACCAACCCCGCGCTCGGCTGGGGCCTGATGCTCGGCGTCATCGCCATCGTCGGGCTGCCGCCGCTCGGCATCTTCATGAGCGAGTTTCTAGTGGTCAGCTCGACTTTCGCCCGCGCGCCCTGGCTGACGGTGATCCTCGTGCTCGGCATCATCATCGCGCTCGGCGGGCTTTTGTTGCGGATCGGCGCGGTGATGTTCGGCGAGCCCAAAGGCAAGACCGCGCCCGCGGAAGCCTCCTATGTGCCAATGTTCACGCACCTCGGATTGGTGCTGATGGCCGGCATCTATCTGCCGCCGGTGCTGGTCACCGGCTTCCAGAACGTCGCGAAGCTCTTGGGGTAAGCCATGGGCATCCTCGACAGCATCTCCCATGTCAATGCGGTGTCGTCGCACCGGCCCTGGCCGCGCGCGGTCGTGACGGAGGCGGGCTGGCAGGCGGCGATCGATCGACTGGTCGAGGGAGGCCTCACACTGCTTGGCTTCTGGGGCGAGCCGACCGCGGTGCATATGGCGATGCTCGATGGAGGCTCGGCCGAGATCGCGGTCGTGACCTACGAGTGTACGGCCGGCACATTTCCAAGCGTCGCCAGCCGTCATCCGCCGGCGCTTCGGCCGGAGCGGACCATTCATGATCTGTTCGGGCTTGTTCCAGGCGTCGCTGACGATCTGCGGCCGTGGCTCGATCACTACGTCTGGGGCAAATCCTATCCGCTCTCGGGCCGCAACGCATCGCGCGACGTGCGGCCATACCAGTTCCTACCGGCCGAGGGCGAGGCGTTGCACCAGGTGGCGGTCGGCCCCGTCCATGCCGGGATCATCGAGCCCGGCCATTTCCGCTTCACCGCCAATGGCGAGCATGTGGTGCGGCTGGAGCAGTGGCTCGGCTACACCCACAAGGGTATCGAGTCGCTGATGCAGGGCGCGAGCCTCGAGGCCGCGGCAAAGCTCGCCAACCGCACCTCAGGCGACAGCGTCGTCGCCTATGCCTTCGCCTTTGCGTGTGCCGTGGAAGCGGCGCTGCAGATCGAGCCGCCGCGGCAAGCGACGCTTTTGCGGGCGCTGATGGCGGAACTGGAGCGGCTCGCCAATCATTTGGGCGACATCGGGGCCATCTGCAACGACGCTTCGTTCGCGCTGATGCATGCCCAGACCGGCATTTTGCGTGAGCGCTGCTTGCGCGCTGCGAATGTCGCGTTCGGCCATCGCCTGATGATGGACGTCATCGTGCCCGGTGGTGTGACGCGTGACATCGCGCCGGACGGTATGACGGCGCTGCGAACGTTGCTTGCGGAGATCAAGAAGGTATTTCCGCGCTTGATCGAGCTCTACGACAACACCGCATCCTTGCAGGACCGCACCGTCGCCACGGGCATCGTGAAGGCGGAATATGCGCGCCAGTTTGGCGCCGGCGGTTATGTCGGCCGCGCCTCGGGCCGCAATTTCGATGCGCGACGCACGCTTGCTTACGCGCCCTACGATCAATTGTCATTCGAGGTGCCGGTGCTGGAAGCCGGCGATGTCAACGCGCGGGTCTGGATCCGCATCCGCGAGATCGAGCAGAGCGTCGAGTTGATCGAGCAGATCCTTGACCTGATGGGGCCGGGCGAGATCAGGAACGCACCGCCGGCGGGGTGCGGCGCATGCGAAGGCCTGGCGCTGACGGAAGCGTTCCGCGGCGACGTTCTGGTGTGGCTGCGGCTCGATGACGAGTTGCGCGTCGAACGCTGCCACCTGCGCGACGCGTCGTGGTTCCAGTGGCCGCTGTTGGAAACCGCGATCGAGGGCAACATCATTGCCGACTTTCCGCTCTGCAATAAATCGTTCAACTGTTCCTATTCGGGCGCGGACCTCTAAGCCATGCGCAAGACCTTGCTCGAAAGCCTCACCCATGGCTCGCTGACGGAGCCCGCGCCGGCGCCGGACGAGTCGGCGCTGGCGGAGCTTGCAACGAAAGTCAACCGCGCCGCCCAGGCCAGGCTTGGGCGTTCTCTCGCCATTCGCGAGGTCGATGCCGGATCCTGCAACGGCTGCGAACTGGAGATCCACGCGCTGTCCAACGCCTTCTACGACATCGAACGTTTCGGCCTGCGCTTCGTCGCCTCGCCGCGCCACGCCGACGTGCTGCTGGTCACGGGTCCGGTGACGAAGAACATGCAACAGGCGCTGGAGCGGACCTACAACGCGACGCCCGATCCGAAATGGGTCGTCGCGGTCGGCGGCTGTGCGATCGATGGCGGTATTTTCAGAGGCAGCTACGCCTGCGTTGGCGGCGTATCCGAGACCATTCCGGTGGATTTGCACATCAAGGGCTGCCCGCCGTCGCCGACGGACTTGTTGAAGGGCCTGCTCGCGCTGCTGGAGCACGTCAGCGGCAAGCGATAAGCCGCACCTACACACTCCCCAAGGCGATCATGGTCAGGCCAAGCCGCGATGGTGTCGAACAGGGCGAGCCCTAATCCACCAAGATCACCCTGATATCGTTCACGTTGGTCAGCGTCGGTCCCGGCATGAGCAGATCGCCGGTCGCCTCGAAGAAGGTCGTCGCGTCGTTGTTGTCGAGATAGGCCTGCGGCTTAAGCCCCTGGGCCCTCATCTTCGCGAACGTGGCCGCGTCGATCAGCGCGCCGGCGGGATCGGTGGGATGGCCGGCGCCACCATCGGCGCCGTCCGTGTCGCCGGCCAGCGCCGAGATGCCAGCCGTGTCCTTCAAGAGGCTGGCGAGCGCCAGCGCGTATTCCTGGTTCGGTCCGCCGCGCCCATTGCCGCGCACGGTGACCGTGAGCTCGCCACCGGAGAGGATCGCGACGCGCTTGCCTTGCGCGCGCGCTTGCAGCGCGAGCTTGGCATGATCGGCAGCGACCTCGCGGGCCTCACCTTCGAGATCGGCGCCGAGGTCGATGGTCTCGTAGCCGGACTCGCGCGCGAGCTTCACCGCCGCGTCGAGCGATTGCTTGGGCCGCGCGATCAGTTCGAAATGCGCGCGCGCGAAGGCGGCGTCACCGGGCTTGCAGCTTTCATTGGCGGGATCGTCGAGCGCGCGGCGCACGGCTTCGTCGATGTCCAGCTTGTATTTCGCCACGATCGCGCGCGCATCGGCCAGTGTGGTCGGATCCGGCACGGTCGGGCCGGAGGCGATTGCGGAGGGGTCGTCATGCGGCACGTCGGAGATCGCCAGCGTCACGATCTCGGCGGCGTTCTTGCCGGCGCGCGCCAGCCGGCCGCCCTTGATCCGCGACAGATGTTTTCTGACCGTGTTCATCTCGCCGATCGGCGCGCCCGAACGCAGCAGCGCCTTGTTGACCGCCTGCTTCTGCGCGAAGCTGATGCCGTTCACGGGCGCGATCCAGTTCGCCGAACCGCCGCCGGTGAGCAGCACCAGGAGGAGATCGTCAGGACCGGCCTCGCCTGCGAGCGCGAGCGTGTCGGCCGCGCCCTTCAGGCCAGCTTCATCAGGCACTGGATGGCCAGCCTCGACCACGCGAATGCGGCGCGTCGGTACGCCATAGCCGTGGCGCGTGGTGGCGATGCCGACCAGCCGCTCCGGCGCGAGCTCGAGCGTGTCGAGATAATGCCGCTCGGCGGCCGCAGCCATGGCGCCCGCGCCCTTGCCGGCGGCGAGGCAGATCACGCGTCCTTTGGGCGCGGGCCTTAAGTGCGGCGCCAGAATTGTGCTCGGATGGGCGGCGGCAACGGCAGCGTCGTAAAGCGCGCGGAGCAGGGGACGTCGGTCGATCATGACGGAAAGCCTCGGCAAACAGGAGAGACTGGCGGCAAACGCGCGCCCGCTACATGCCTACCGCATCACGCGTCAAAGCGTAAGCGGGCCTTGCCACCATTCGATTGTGCAATCGCGTGATCATAATCGGCGCACAAGCAAAAACCCCCTGCGCGATCGGCGCAGGGGGCTTGTTATGGTCGCATGTTCAGGCGGCTAGCCGCCGGCGTCGGCGCTGATCACGTCGCCGAACAGTTCCCAGCGCTCGCCCTTGAACTTCTCGAGGCGGAGCTGGCTGATTGGCGCAAAGTCGTTCGACCCGGTGGTGATCTGGATACCCGGCAGCAGTGCCTCCGTGCGGAAGTTCTTCAGGCTGGCGGCCTGCTTCATGATGTTCTCGCGCGTGAGATTATCGCCGCACTGCTTCAGCACCTGAACCAGCGTCTGCGCCACCGCGTAGCCGACGATGGTGCCCTTATCGAGCTTGTCGCCGTCTGGGAAGTACTTGGTCATGAAGGCCAGAAACTCCTTCATGCCGGCATCGTTGTTCCATTCCGGATCCGACACGTCCTTCAGATAATCGGCCGAGATGATGTCCTGGCCGTTCTCGAAACCAGCGGGCTTCATCACGCTGCCGACGGAGGCCGAGACGTTGTTGAGGAAGTGCAGCGGCTTCCAACCGATCTCGGCGTTCTTCTTGATCGCTTGCGCCGCGAATTTCGGCGTCGTGATGTTCATGAAGACGTCGGCACCGGTCGACTTCATCTTGACGATGTGGCTGTCGATGGTCGGCTCGGAGGTCTCGTAGCTCTCCTCGATGACGATCATCGAAGCGGCTTTCGCCCCTAGGCCGTCCTTGAGGCCCTTCAGGTAGTCCTTGCCGTAGTCGTCGTTCTGGTAGAGCACGGCGATCTTGGCGTCTGGCTTGTTCTTGAGCAGCCACTTCGCGTAGATCTGCGTCTCGCTCTGGTAATTGGGCTGCCAGCCCATCGTCCAGGGGAAGTTCTGCGGATCGTTCCATTTGGTGGCGCCGGTGGCGACGAACAGCTGCGGCACCTTCTTCGAGTTCATGTATTTCTGGATCGCCGTGTTCGGCGGCGTGCCGAGCGAGTTGAAGATGAACAGCACCTCGTCGCTCTCGACCAGCTTGCGCGCCTGCTCCACCGTCTTCGGCGGCGAATATGCGTCATCGTAAGAAACGAAATTGATCTTGCGGCCGTTGATGCCGCCCTCGTCGTTGATCTTCTTGAAATAGGCGGCTTCGGTCCGCCCGATGATGCCGTAGGCGGAGGCCGGTCCGCTGTAGGGCATGATGTTGCCGATCTTGATCTCGGTGTCGGTCGCGCCGGTATCGTACTTTTTCTGGGCCGATGCAGTGGAGGCCGAGGCCGCAATGAGCGCGAGCGCCAGTGACGCGGCCGCAAGTTTGCCGGTGACAGCGGGCATTCCAATCTCCCTATTTTCTTGATGTGTGCGCCTTCCTTTTCTTGTGTCGAGTTTTTTGGCGACGCGGCGGCAATTCAATACGATTTGGCCAATGCCTTCAAGAAAAAGCCCCGGCGACGAGGCCGCAGGGGCTGCTTCTTTAGTAGTCATTGGTAGGCAAGGCTGCGTCTTTAGCCGCCCACGTCGCTGCTGAGGACGTCGCCGAACAGCTCCCAGCTTTCGCCCTTGAAGCGCATGAGCTGCAACTGGGACAGCGGAGCAAAGTCGGTGGGGCTGGTGTTGACCTTGATGCCCGGCAGCAGGCCGCCGGGTTCGAAGTCCTTGATACTGGCTGCCTGCTTCATGACGTTGACACGCGTCAGACCGTCGCCGCACGCCTTCAATACGTGCACGAGACCTTGGGCTGCGATGTATCCGTACATCACCGCCGAATCCGTGCGGTTGGCTTCGGGATAGTACTTGTCGAGGAATTCATTCCAGGCCTTCATCGCCGAATCGTTCTTCCATTGCGGATCGGTCGGATCCTTGTAGTAGTTCGAGGAGATGATGCCTTGCGAGGCCTCGAAGCCAGCCGGCTTCATGACGCTGCCGATGGAAACCGAGACGTTGTTGAGGAAATGCATTGGCTTCCAGCCGATCTCATGCATCTTCTTGATCGTCTGCGCAGCAAATTTCGGCGTGGTGACGTTGAAGAACACGTCGGCATCCACCGACTTCAGCTTGACGATGCTGGAATCGATGGTCGGCTGGGCCACCTCGTAGCTTTCCTCGGCGACGATCATCGACGCCGCCTTGGCACCCAGGCCGTCCTTCAGGCCCTTGACGTAATCTTTGCCATAGTCGTCATTCTGATAGAGGATGGCTATCTTGGCGCTCGGCCTTTCCTTCAGAATGTACTTTGCATAGATGCGGGCTTCAGTCTGGTAGTTCGGCTGCCAGCCGATCGTCCAAGGAAAATCCTTGGGATCATCCCATTTGGTGGCGCCGGTGGCGACGAACAGTTGCGGCACCTTCTTCGAGTTCATGTATTTCTGGATCGCCGTGTTCGGCGGCGTGCCGAGCGAGTTGAAGATCAGAAACACCTCGTCGCTCTCGATGAGCTTGCGTGCCTGCTCCACCGTCTTCGGCGGCGAGTAGGCGTCGTCATAGGTGACGAAATTGATCTTGCGGCCGTTGATGCCGCCCTCGGCGTTGATCTTGCGGAAATAGGCCTCCTCGGTCTTGCCGATCACGCCGTAAGCGGAGGCTGGCCCGCTATAGGGCATGATGTTGCCGATCTTGATTTCGGTGTCGGATGCGCCGGTGTCGTATTTCTTCTGCGCCAGGGCTGTCGTGGAAAGGGTGGCAGCCAGCACGAGGGCAGCCGAGAAGGCCCCCAATCGCACATGCATTGCAGGCATCTTGATCTCCCTAGGTAGGTTTGAATGTGTCGTGTTCTTGATCGGAAGCGATCGTTGCGCGTCGCTCTGGTATACATTCAATACCCTTCCCGGGCGGCCAGCAAGGAGAACGCCCCGCCGGAGCTGCCGCCGCGAGGCGATCTTTTTTGAGAGGACGTGGAATATTCCGGCGCATGAGATGGGATGCGCCGTTAATCGGCCGCGCAGAAGTTGTCTTGTTAAATGTGGGCTATTTTGAATTGCGCGTTTGCGACGCTCAATGTCCGATCTCGCTGGAGATGATGTCGCCGAACAGCTCCCACTTCTTGCCCTTGAAGCGCATCATCTGGAGCTGCTCGATCGGAGCGAAGTTGTCCGGAGCGGTGTTGATCTTGATCCCGGGCAGCAGCGTGTCGGGTTCGAAATCCTTCAGGCTTGCGGCCTGCTTCATGACGTTCTCGCGGGTGAGGTCGTCGCCGCACATTTGCAGCACCTTCACCATGGTCTGCGCGGCGGCATAGCCGAACACCACACCGGCATCGAGCTTGTTCGCCTTGGGCGCGTACTGGGCGAGGAAGTCATAGAACTTCTTCATGCCGTCATCGGCGTTCCACTGCGGGTCGGAGCCGTCCTTGGTATAGCTCGCCGACAGGATGCCTTGCGAGATCTCGAGGCCCGCCGGCTCGATCACGCCGCCGACCGAGGCCGAGACGTTGGAGATGATGTGCATCGGATGCCAATTGATCTCCGCCGCCTTCTTGATGCCCTGCGCGGCAAATTTCGGGCTGGTGATGCTGATGAAGATGTCGGCGCCGGCCGCCTTCAGCTTCACGACGTGCTCGTCGATCGCCGGCTCGGAGGTGTCGTAGGCCTCTTCCAGCACGATCATCGAGGCCTTGGACCCCAAGCCGTCCCGCAATCCCTTCAGATAGTCCTTGCCGAAATCGTCGTTCTGATAGAGCACGCCGATCTTTCCGTCCGGCTTCTCCTTCATGATGTATTTGGCGTAGATCCGCGCCTCGCTGACGTAGCTCGGCTGCCAGCCCATGGTCCAGGGATATTGCTTGGGATCGTTCCACTTGGAGGCGCCGCTCGCCACGAACAATTGCGGCACCTTCTTCTCGTTCATGTACTTGCGGATTGCGCTGTTGGTGGAGGTGCCGAGCGAGCCGAAGATCAGCAGCACCCCGTCGTTCTCGACCAGCTTGCGTGCCTGCTCCACTGTCTTCGGCGGCGAATAGGCGTCGTCATAGGAGATGAACTTGATCTTGCGGCCGTTGATGCCGCCCTCGGCATTGATCTTGTTAAAATAGGCCTCCTCGGTCTTGCCGATCGCGGCATAGGCGGAGGCGGGGCCGCTATAGGGCATGATGTTGCCGATCTTGATCTCGGTATCGGACGCGCCGGTGTCGTATTTCTTTTGCGCCAGCGCCTCGCTGCTCATCGCAGTGCACAACGCGAGTGCGGCCGCGAAGGCCGCAACCTGAAAACGAACGGCAGTCATAGTTCTCCTACCCCGAGTTGGATCGGCGCCGCATTGAACAAGATTGACGCTCGGCGTCAACAAAAAGCCCCCGCGGTCGCCCGCGGGGGCTTATCGACTTGAATTATTGTGTCAGCGCGTCATTCGGAGGCGACGTCGCCGCTGATGATCTCGCCGAAAAGTTCCCACTTCTCGCCCTTGAAGCGTTGCATCTGGAGCTGCGCAATCGGGGCGAAGTCGGTGGTGCTGGTGTTGATCTTGACGCCGGGCAGCAAGGTGTCCGGAGCAAAGTCCTTCAACGACGCCGCCTGCTTCATGAGGTTGGCGCAGGTCAGATCGTCTCCGCACAGTTCCAGGACCTTGGCCAGAGTCGACGCTGCGCCATAGCCGTAGACCATGGCGGTGTCGGTCTTGTCGGCGCCCGGCATGTACTTGTCGACGAACTCGTTCCACTTCTTCATGCCGGGGTCGTTGTTCCACTGCGGATCCGTCGAATCCTTGGCATAGGCCGCCGACAGCACGCCCTGCGCGTTCTCGAAGCCGGCCGGCTTCATCACGCTGCCGACCGAGATCGACACGTTGGTGAGGATCTGGAGCGGTTTCCAGCTGAGCTCGGCGGTCTTCTTGATGGTCTGGGCCGCGAACTTCGGCGTCGCATAGATCAGCAGCACGTCGGGATTGGCGGCCTTGATCTTGACGATGTGTCCGTCGATCGACGGCTCGGACACCTCGTAGCTCTCTTCCATGATGATCATGGACGAGGCCTTGGCGCCGAGGCCGTCCTTGGTGCCCTTGAGGTAGTCTTTGCCGAAATCGTCGTTCTGGTAGAGGATCGCGACCTTGGCGTTCGGCTTCTCCTTCATCAGCCATTTCGCGTAGATCTGCGCTTCGCTCTGGTAGGAGGGCTGCCAGCCCATGGTCCAGGGGAAGTTCTTCGGGTCGTTCCACTTGGTGGCGCCGGTGGCAACGAAGAGCTGCGGGATCTTCTTGGCGTTCAGGTATTTCTGGATCGCGCTGTTCGACGGCGTACCGAGCGGGTTGAACACGGCCAGCACCTCGTCGCTCTCGACGAGCTTGCGGACCTGCTCGACCGCCTTCGGCGGCGAATAGGCGTCGTCATAGGTGACGAAGTTGATCTTGCGGCCGTTGATGCCGCCCTTGTCGTTGATCATCTTGAAATAGGCTTCTTCGGTCTTGCCGATGATGCCATAGGCCGACGCCGGACCGCTGTACGGCATGATGTTGCCGATCTTGATCTCGGTATCGGACGCGCCGGTGTCGTATTTCTTTTGGGCGAGTGCAGCGCCGGAGGTGAGTGCAATGGCCGCCGTTGCCGTGACCAGCGCGGCGGCTCGCAGTGTTCTTCCAAAAAGCAATTCGGTCTCCTTCGTTAAACGACTGTCGTGATGAGAGGTATTCAGGTCTTTCTGAGCTTGCCGGAAAGTTGCTGGCCCAGGATCGCGAGCTGCCTTGCGCCATGCGGCACGAGGTAGATGACGAGGAACAGCAGCACGCCGAATACCGCACCGGAGAGGCCTTTGGAGATGCCCTCCGCGATGTTCGGCACGAAGATGATGAAGGCCGCGCCGACGAACGAGCCGGGCAGCCAGCCCACGCCGCCGACGACCATGCCGAGGAACAGCGAGATCGCGAGGTTGATCGTGAAGCTGTCCGGCGCCACAAACTGCACCGCGATCGCACCTAAAGCGCCGGCGATGCCGGTGATGCCGGCGGACACGCCAAACGCCAGCGTCTTGTAGAGCGCGACGTTGACGCCCATCGAGGACGCCGCGATCTCGTTGTCGCGGATCGCCATGAAGGCGCGCCCCGAGCGGGAGCGCAGCAGGTTCACCGAGAAGACGTAGATCGCGAGCGTAACCGCAAGCGTGAAGTAATAGAGCCACATGTCCTGCGACATCGGCAGCCCGAAGGGCGCATCCGGCTTGGTGACGACGAGGCCCTGCACGCCGCCGGTCCAGTGCTCGAGGAAATTGAGCTTCAAAAGCTGCGGCATGGCGGTGGCGAGCGCAAAGGTCGCGAGCGCGAGGTAAACGCCGGAAAGCCGCAGCGCCGGCTGCCCGAACAGGAAGCCGAAGCCGAAGCAGACTACTCCGGCGATCGGCAGTGTCAGCGCGTAGTTGACGTTGAAGTACTCCATCAACACCGCGGTCGTATAGGCGCCGACGGCATAGAAGGCGCTCTGGCCGAGCGAGAACTGGCCGGAGCCGCCGGTCAGGATGTTCAGTGCTAGCACCGCGAGCCCGTAGATCAGGAGCATCGTCATCTGGAAGATGATGAAGTTCTTGACGAAGACGGGCGCGATTAGCAGTGCAGCCAGCACGACCAGCGAGGTGCCGGTGCCCAGTGTCATGGCCCGCTTCGGAACGGCTTCGACCGCCTGGTGGCCTTCTGCAACGACTTCTTCTGCAGCGCTCATGATCAAACTCGCTTGACGATGTGCCGGCCGAACAGGCCAGCGGGTTTGACGACCAGGACGGAGATGATCAGCGCGAGCGCGATCGGGAGTTTCAGCTCGTTGCCGACGCCGGGAATGTAGGTGCCGACGAGATTTTCGAAGATGCCCATCAGGAAGCCGCCGACCACAGCGCCGAACGGGCTCGACAGACCGCCCAGCACCGCCGCAGCAAAGCCATAAAGCAGGACGCCCACCATCATGTTGGGCTCCAGGAACACGACCGGCGCGATCAGCATGCCGGCAATCGCGCCGATGGCAGAAGCCATGCCCCAGCCGAGCGCGATCATCCAGGATGTATTGATACCGACGAGCCGTGCCGATTCAGGTAACGAGGCGGCGGCCCGCATTGCGAGCCCGATCCGCGTGTACTGAAAGAAGAAGTAGAGCCCGAGCAGCAGCAGCAGGGTGACGCCGATCATGCCGGCCTGGTGGGTCGAGATCAGCTGACTACCGAGGAACGGCGAGGAGCCGAACGGGGTCGGATACTGCTTGATGGTAAAATCCCAGATCAGGCCGGCCGAGGAGTTGATGATGGCGAACAGCGCGATGAAGCCGGCGACATTGGTCAGGATCGGCGCCTTGGCGAGCGGCTTGAACAGGATGCGCTCGATGGCGATGCCGCCTGCGAACGCGAAAGCCAACGTAAGGACGAAAGCGACCCAATAGGGCACGCCCCATTGCATCAACTGCCAGGAGATGAAGGTCGAGAACATCGCCATCTCGCCTTGCGCGAAGTTGAGATGGTCGATCGCCTGGTAGATCATGACCACGGCGAGCGCCATGCAGGCATAGATCGCGCCGGTGGCGATGCCGGCCAGCACTTGGTTGGTGAAAAGCTCCATTGTGCCGGCTCCTAGAGTATGACGGCTGCGGGTTGAACTGCGGCGGCGTCGATTGTCGCCGACCTCTCCCCAGCGGGGAGAGGTCGATTTGCGCAGCAAATCGGGTGAGGGGCCGCAGCTCCGACCTGAGACCGTAACCCCTCACCCGGCGCTACGCGCCGACCTCTCCCGAAGGGAGAGGTGGACTGAGTGCGCTGATACATATCGGCCATCATCCGCTCCCTCAGTAACCCAGATAGGATTTGCGGATTTCTTCGTTGTTCGCGATGTCCTTGGCTTTGCCCGACATCACGATGCGGCCGGTCTCGATCACATAGGCATGGTCGGCGAGTTCGAGCGCGAGCTGGGCGTTCTGCTCGACCACCAAGATCGTGACCTTGTCCTCGCGGTTGATCTTGCCGAGGATCCCGAAGAGGTCGCGGACCACCAGCGGCGCAAGGCCGAAGGAGGGCTCGTCGAGCAGCATCAGCCGCGGCCGCAGCATCAGCGCGCGGGCGACCGCGAGCATCTGCTGCTCGCCGCCGGACAGCGTGCCGGCCTGCTGGGTGTGCCGCTGCTTCAGCACCGGGAAATGCGCATACATGCGCTCGATGTCGGAGACGATGCCGGCGCTGTCCTTGCGGGTAATGGCCCCGAGCTGGAGGTTCTCCTCCACCGTCATGTTGGTGAAGGTGCCGCGGCCCTGCGGCACATGGGCGATGCCGAACCGCACGATGTTCTCGGTCGAGCGGTTGTTCAGCGGCTTGCCGTCGAACTCGATGCCGCCGGTCGAGCGCACCATGTTGCAGATCGCGCGCAGCGTCGTGGTCTTACCGGCGCCGTTGGCACCCAGCAGCGTCGTCAGCGAGCCCTCGTTGAGCGAGAAGGAGAGGCCATGGAGCGCCTGGACCTGGCCGTAGTAGGCGCGCAGGTCCTTGACGTTGAGCAGCGTCGTCATTGGTCCTTGCTCCCGAGATAGGCCTTGATGACGTCCGGGTCCGCCTGCACCTGGGCAGGCGTGCCTTCCGCGAGCTTCTTGCCGAAATTGAGCGCGACAACGTGATCGGCGATCGACATCACGAGGCCCATGTGGTGTTCGACCAGGAGCACGGTCATGTGGCGATCGTCGCGGATGCGGCGAATGAGCTCGCCGAGCACATAGACCTCTTCGTGATTGAGGCCGCCGGCCGGCTCGTCGAGCAGCAGGATCTTCGGATCGGCCGCCAGCGCACGTGCCAGCTCGACGCGCTTCTGTGTGCCGAAGGGCAGGCCGGAGACGACAGTGTGGGCGACATTCTCGAGGTCGAGATAGGCGAGGATCTCGTGCACCTTCTTGTTGACGCTGGTTTCACTGCGCCGGACCCAGGCCAATTTCAGGGAGTCGCTGACGATGTCGCTGGAGGTCTTCGAATGGGCGCCGACACGGACATTGTCCATCACCGACAAATTCGGAAACAGCGCCACGTTCTGGAAGGTGCGGCCGATGCCGATCTCGGCGATCCGGTGCGGCGGCCGCGACAGGATGCTGACGCCTTCCATCAGGATGTCGCCGGACGACGGCTGGTAGAGCCGGGACAGGCAGTTGAAGAGCGTGGTCTTGCCGGCGCCATTGGGGCCGATCAATCCAAGGATCGCACCCTTGTGCATGTCGAAGGACACGCCGTTGAGCGCGATGATGCCGCCGAACACGACGCTGACGTCGCGAACCGCGAGCAGGGGCGATGTCCCCCGCGCGAGCTGTGCCTGCGTCATCTCGTCTCGCCCACACTGAGCAGTGGGCGAAGGGGCGATGCGGACCGCTCCCGATGATGACAAAGGCTATCTGAATCCCTCGGCCACACGCGCAACTTTTCCTCCTGATTTCAGCTTTTTGCTGACGTCTTTTTTTGAATGCGGCATCAGACCCCCGAGTGCCGCTTCGATGTTCCTTACCATCGCAAGCAGACGCGGTCCAATGTCGTTGATCAAACGCTCTTCCGTGAAACGGAATGCGGGCGCGCCGCAATTGAATGCGTAGGGTCCGGTTCCGTCGTTGAGCTTGAGCGCGACGCCGGCGGCGCCGATGTCGTCGTGCCAGTCGCCGACGGAAATCGCGAAGCCGTATTTCGCCACGGTCTCGCCGGAACGTTCCAATCCATCGCGCATCTTCGGCCAGCGGCTGCCGTAATGCTCGCGCAAGAGACGCGAGAGCTCTGCGCGATCGTCGGCATCGAGCGCCCAGAAATAGGCGCGACCCATCGCACTGGTTGCAATCGGCACGCGCGAGCCGACGTCAAGTTGAACGCCGACGGTCTCGCTGCCGCGGCTCTGCCCGAAATAGATCATGCTGTGACGGTCGCGGCCGCCGACGGCAACCGCTCCGCCGGTCGCGCGCATCACTTCCTCGCGGAACGGCTCGGACAAATGCCGAACGCCGAGATTGGCGAGCGCGGCGTAACCGAGCGACATCGCCGCGGGTGCGAGCTGGTACTTCTCGAAACGGGGAACCGGCGTCAGATAACCGAGCTTCGTCAGCGTATAAGTCAGCCGCGACACGGTCGGTTTGGGCAGATTTGTCCGCGCCGCGATCTCCTGATTGCCGAGAAGGCCGTCATTGGGTTGGAATGCGCGCAATACGTCCAGTCCGCGGGAAAGCGCGACGACGAAATTCCGATCAGTCGCGGTCTTCTTTCCTGTACGCTTCATCCCTAATCTGCTTCTTGCGCGGAGTCGTTGACAACGTCCGTGCTTCAAAATAACCCTGCCGTCAAGATGCGGAATTAAATTCCGCACCGCGAAATCGAACAAAATTAAATCCCCACCAAGGAGGGACACCGTGAGCGAAGTGGTCAAGCTTGAGCGTCATGATGAAGTCGGGATCGTTACGGTCGACAGCCCTCCGGTCAATGCGCTGAGTGCCGCGGTCCGCGGCGGCATCTTGGAGTGCATCAAGGCCGCGGTCGCCGATCCCGCGATCAAGGGCATCGTTCTGACCTGCGCCGGCCGCACCTTCATTGCGGGCGCCGACATCACCGAATTCGGCAAGCCGCCGAAGCCGCCCGCTCTGAACGACGTGCTGTCCGAGATCGAGAATTCGCCGAAGCCAGTGGTCGCGGCGATCCACGGCACCGCGCTCGGCGGCGGCCTCGAGGTCGCGCTCGCCTGCCATTACCGCGTCGCGGTGAAGGAGGCCAAGCTCGGCCTGCCCGAGGTGAAGCTCGGCCTGTTGCCGGGCGCGGGCGGCACCCAGCGCCTTCCGCGCGCGGTCGGACCGGAACTCGCGGTCAAGATGATCGTCGGCGGTGATCCCATTGGTGCTGCGGAAGCGCTCAAGAACGGCCTGATTGAAGAGATCATCGAAGGCCCAGCCTCGGGCGGCGAGGCCTTCGTGCGCAAGCTGCTGGCCGAGAAGCGCCCGCTGCGGCGCCTGCGCGACGACGATTCCAAGCTCGCGGCGGCCAAGGCCGACCGTTCCATCTTCACCAATGCCGTTGCGGCCATGACCAAGAAGTCGCGCGGACTGGAAGCGCCGTTCGCGGCCGCCGACGCCGTCGGCTACGCCATCGACCTGCCGTTCGACGAAGGTCTGAAGAAGGAGCGCGAGGGCTTCCTCAAGCTCGTCGCCAGTGACCAGTCCAAGGCGCAGCGCTATGCCTTCTTCGCCGAGCGCGAGGCTGCCAAGATCGCGGGTGTCCCTGAGGGGACCAAGTCGCGCTCGGTCAACCGTGTTGCCATTCTCGGTGCCGGCACCATGGGCGGCGGCATCGCGATGTCGTTTGCCAATGCCGGCATCCCCGTCACCCTGATCGAGACCGGCGAGGAGCAGCTCAAGCTTGGCATGGGCGTCATGCAGAAGAACTGGGAAGCGACCGCGGCGCGCGGCGGCATCCCGGCCGATGCGCCCGCCAAGCGCATGGCTTTGATCAACGGCGTTGTCGGCATCGAGAATGTCGGTGATGCCGACCTCGTCATCGAGGCCGTGTTCGAGACCATGGCGGTGAAGAAGGAAGTGTTCGGCAAGCTCGATCAGTACGCCAAGCCCGGCGCGGTGCTCGCCTCCAACACCTCGTATCTCAACATCGACGAGATCGCGAAGTCGACCAAGCGTCCGCAGGATGTTTTGGGCATGCACTTCTTCTCGCCGGCCAACGTCATGAAGCTCTGCGAGATCGTGCGCGCCGACAAGACCGCACCCGACGCGCTTGTGACCGCCGTCACCATCGCGCGCAAGATCGCCAAGGTACCGGCCGTGGTCGGCGTCTGCGACGGTTTTGTGGGTAACCGTATGCTCGCCCAGCGCGGCAAGCAGTCCGAGAAGCTGCTGTTCGAAGGTGCCTTGCCGCAGCAGGTCGATGCCGTCGTGACCAAGTTCGGCATGCCGATGGGGCCGTTCGCGATGGGCGACCTCGCCGGCCTCGACATCGGCTGGCGCTCGCGGAAGGATCGCGGCATCAAATCGGAGATCGCGGACGCGTTGTGCGAAGCCGGCCGCTTCGGGCAGAAGACCGGCAAGGGCTACTACAAATACGAGGCAGGCTCGCGCGCGCCGCTGCCGGATCCGGAGGTCGAGAAGCTGATCGACGAGACGCTGCTGCGTCTCGGCCGCAAGAAGCGCGTCGTTAGCGATGAAGAGATCCTCGAGCGCATGATGTATCCGATGATCAACGAGGGCGCGAAGATCCTCGAAGAGGGCATCGCGGCGCGTCCCTCCGACATCGACGTGGTCTGGCTCTATGGCTATGGCTGGCCGATCTACCGCGGCGGCCCGATGTTCTGGGCCGACAGCGTCGGCCTCAAGCACATCGCCGATCGTCTGGCCTTCTACGCCAAGGAGACCAACGACCCCAGCCTCGAGCCCGCGCCGCTGCTGAAGAAGCTCGCCGCGGAAGGCAAGACCTTCGCCTCGCTGGCTGCCGCGTCGAAGGCGGCGTGATGGGATTGGCGGTGGCCGTGATCTCTCGCTCCGGGCAACACTCTCTCCGTTCCCTCCCCCCTTGCGGGGGAGGGTTAGGGAGGGGGGTAGCTCCGGGGGAGATCGGAGTTCGTGGCACCCCCTTCCCCAACCCTTCCCC
>NZ_PSRT01000118.1 GCF_004212635.1 Bradyrhizobium genosp. SA-3
CGCTGGGGGTCACCACGGCGGCGGCCATTTCCGCGGCCACGGCGGCGGGCACGCGCACGGCGGCGGGCATCATCGCGGGACGCGGTTCACCACCGGCGCCCGGCATGGCGGCCCGAATTTCGGTCAGATCCGCAATGCGGCGATACGGCCGGCGAACTTCCGCAATGCCGTGAACTCCAGCGCATTCCGGAGCGGCCGGCTGATCAGCAATCCGGCGGCGCGTGCGCAGCTCGCCGCCGCAGCCGCACTCGCCGGCTGGAGCGGCGCAAGCAGCGGATGGTGGCAACATGCGGGTGGCGGCTATGGCTGGGTCGGACCGCTGTTCTGGCCGTTCGCCTACAACGATCTCTACGACTACACGATCTGGGGCGACGGCTTGGGCTTCTGGGGCTACGGCTATCCCGACATCTATGCCGGCATTTTCGGTCCCTACGGTTATGATCGGTTGTCCGCCTATCTGCCGCAGCAGCCGCAGGGACGACGGCGGGCGCGCAGCGTGCCGCTCGATCAGCTCTGCGGTAGCGACCGCCGCGCAATCGTCGGTCTGCCGATCGATCAGATAGCAGGCGCGGTGCAGCCGAGCGATGCGCAAGGCGCCGAACTTGATGCGCTCGGCAATGCCTCGATTGACGCTTCAGCGCTGATCCGCACATCCTGTCCGACGCAGGCCGCAGCGACGGCGCCCGGCCGGCTCGCGGCGATGCAGCAGCGTGTCGAGGCCCTGCAGAAGGCAGTCGATCTGGTCCAGCCTGCGCTCGACACGTTCTATGGTTCGCTGACTGACGAGCAGAAGGCACGCTTCAATGCGCTGGCTGACGACCAGCGGCGCGCGACCGCATCGAACAATGCGAGCGGATCGTCGGTGCAGAGTTGCAGCGCGTCCGCCGCGTTCGATTGGCCCGGCGCCACGATCGAGGAGAGGATTCATCCGAACGACACCCAGCGTGCGGCGCTCCAGGTGCTCCAGGATACCGGCGCCAAGGTCAGTGCATCGCTCAAGGCGGCCTGCGAGCCCAATGACGTGATGACACCGCCGGCACGCATGGCCGCAATCCGCAAGCGCCTCGACGTGATGCTGGACGGGATCAAGTCGGTGCGCGCGGCGCTCGATGATTTCTACGCTACGCTGAATGACGAGCAGAAGGCGCAGTTCGAGGCGATCGGTCCGCGCCGCATGTCGTGAAAGGGCCGCAAACAATCGAAGACCATGGGTGGGGCAATGAAGTGGTTCGCAAGGCCGGCACCGGCTGACATCTGGGACGAGCCGATCCAGGGACCGATCGGCGACATCGAAGCAGCCGACCGCATTCGCAATATCTGCCAGGCTGCGAAGGCGATCGCCGAAGCCGCCGGAGATTCAGCGCAGACCAGCACGCGCGGCCGCTATGAACGCGCGGCCCGCGTCGCGATGGAAATCGCGATGAAGATCTCCGACGATCTGATGCGCGACGACGCTGTCCGCCGCATTGTCGATCTCTGCATGAAAGCCGACGATATCAAGACTGCGCAGATACTCTCGCGCGCGATCCAGGCTGGATGGATCCGCGAGGCCGTCCAGCAGGATTATCCGGTGCTGTCGCAGTAGATCCGGCTCGCGCCATTGGCGCGAGCCGGATCTCTGTTTGTGCCGGGCCGGCTTAGTATCTGCGGTCGTCGCCGCGATAATGATCTCCGCCGCGGCCGCCCATTCCCATGCCGATCCCGATTCCGATGCCGATGCCCTGCATCACGGCGCCGGGCGGCGGACCGGGGGGCGGCGCGCGCTCGTAGACCACTTCCTCGGGCGGAGGAGCAGGCCGGCGCTTTGGCGGCGTCTCGACCACCTTGCGCTTCGGCGGCGTGTCATCGACGCGCTTCTTGATCACAGGCGCGACGCTCGGATTGACCGGCGTTGCCGGTGCCGATGGCGTCGAGCATGGGCAGGTTGGCGCCATCGCGACGGCGACCGGGGCTGGGGACGCTGCGGCGGCAACGGGCAGGCCATAGTTGCGGTTCTGGACGCGGAGCAGCAGCCTGCGCGCGGTCGCGGCGAGGTCGCTGTTGTCCCAGTTCACAAGATAAGCCTCGAACGAGGCGCGGGTGTTGATCGAGACCGCGCGCTCCCAGGCCAGCATCTGCCGCCGCCGCTCCAGCACGGTGCGCAGGCGCGGCGTGCGGGCGTCCTGTGCGTAGAGCTCGATATAGGCCTGATAGGCCGGCACCGTGTCCTCGGTGATCACGAGCTCATAGGCGACCTTGGCAGGCTTGCCCTGCAAATCCTTGCGCCAATCCTCGACGCTGCGCGTGGCACTGGCAAGCGCCATCGAATCTGCGCCTGGAAGGGAAGACGGCCGGCCACCGCTCTCGCCGAAGAACTTGAAGTCGGTGGTGAGCGACGAGCTTTCCCAGGGGATCTGCCGCCCGTCGGTCGATTGCGCCACCGCGACGCGGATGCGCTTGAACACCTCCTCGATCGGCAGATTGGGCTGCTTGGCGATGGTCAGCGCGGCCGTGGTGTAGGGGCTGTCGATGCCGTTGCCGTCCTCGGCTTCGGCGCCGGGCGATGTCGAATAGGAGATGAAGGAGCCGGGCGCGCCGGCCTTGGTGTCGACGATCGCAAGCCCATGGCCGGCGCCGCTGAGCGCGGGGAACGGATTGTTGCGGCAGGCATCGAGCATGAAGATGCGCGCCCGCGTCGGCAGCGCGCCGAGCGTGTTGAGCAGGTCGTTCAGCCGCACGCCCTGGAGCGGAATGTCGGCCTCGCGCTTGGGATCGAGATCGACCGGCACGAGATAGTTCTCGCCGTCGATCTGCAGGCCATGGCCGGCATAGAACACCAAAGCGACGGTGTCGGCGCCGCTGGCGCCGACCTTGCCGGCGAAATCCGAGATCGCCGTGCGCATCTCGTTCTGCGCCAGATTGGCCGCCGTGGTGACGGTGAAGCCGGCATTGCCGAGCAGTTCCGTCATGCCCTTGGCGTCGTTGGCGGCGTTGGGCAGTTCCGGCACCGTGCGATAGGCGGATTGGCCGATCACCAGCGCGAGCCGCGCTTCGGCGGCGGCGTCGGTCGGCGTCATCACCTGTGTGAGCGCAAGAAAACCGGATGCAAGCAGCAAATTGGAAAAGACTGGACGGCGCATGGTGTCACCTCCATCGGCAATGCGCACGATGATGGCATCTTTTCTAGGATGCCGCCATGACGCCGTCTGTGCGCTGGCTCACGTTGGGCGTGCGTCAAATCGGGCAGTGGTCTGCCGGAGCAGGCGCGTCCGGCCGTGCGCCGTCATGGCAGTCCGCGATCCCAGGGCGTCACAGGCGCAAAGCGCGCGGCGAGAAAGTCGATGAAGGCGCGCACCTTGGCCGGCGGGCGGCGGTCGGGCAGGTAGACCGCATGCACTGCGGAAGTCTGGATCTCCGGCTGGTCGAGTGCGAGTGCGACGAGCGCGCCGCTGCGAAGATCGTCGGCGATGATGAAGGTGGGTTGTCGCGCGAGGCCAAGGCCGGCCAGCGTCGCCGCGCGCAGCACATCGCCATTGTTGGCACGCAAGGTGCCGCTGACCTGGACGCGGATCTCGCCCTCGACGCCGAACAGCCATTCCGCCGCGCTCGCCTGCTGCGAGAGCGTGTAGCCGAGGCAATTATGCCCGGCGAGGTCGGCGACGGTGCGCGGCGTGCCGTGCTTGGCAAGATAGGAAGGTGCGGCACAGACCACGAGGCGGTTCGGCGCGAGCTTTCGGGCCACCATGCTGGAGTCGCGCAAGCTGCCGATACGGATCGCGAGGTCCCAACCTTCCTCGGCGAGGTCGACGAGGCGATCGTTGAGACCGAGCTCGACGGTGACCTCGGTATGGGCTGCCGAAAACTCCGCGATCAGCGGCGCAATCTGCCTTGTGCCGAACACGACGGGGACGTTGACGCGCAGCAGCCCGCGCGGCTCGACGCGTTCGCGTGCGATCGCGGCATCGGCGGCCTCCATGTCGGCGAGAATCCGCTCCGAAGATTCAAGATAGCTCCGTCCGGCCTCGGTGATGGAGAGCCGCCGCGTGGTGCGGTGGAACAGTTTTGTGCCGAGCCGCGCCTCCAGCGAGGCGACATGCTTGGTCACCATGGTCTGCGACAGGCCCATGGCCCGGGCCGCGCCGGAGAGGCTGCCGACTGCGGCGACCTTGGCGAAGACCTCCAGACTGGTCAGGCGGTCGAGCAAAACTTATTTCACTCTGTTGGTGTGAGGTATATTTCGAAAATAGCAGATTATCATCGATATCAGAATAGATCATGTTGCGCCGCAAAGGAGACCTGCCATGATCGATTCCCGTACCGCCCCTTACGCCGCGCTGGTGCTGCGCGTGACCTTGGGCGCGCTGTTCCTCGCCCATGCCAGCCTGAAGTTCTTTGTGTTCACCCCGGCTGGCACCGCAAAGTTCTTCGGCAGCCTCGGCTTCCCGCCCGAGCTCGCCTATCTCATCATGACCGTGGAAGTCCTCAGCGGCGTCGCCCTGATCCTCGGCGTCTGGACCCGCTATGCGGCGCTGGCCGGAATCCCGATCCTGCTCGGCGCGATCTTCTCGGTGCACGGCGCGGCCGGCTTCTTCTTCACCAATCCGAAGGGCGGCTGGGAATTCCCCGCCTTCTGGGCGATCGCGCTCGCGGCGCAGGCCCTGCTCGGTGACGGCGCCTACGCGCTGCGTCCCTCGCGTGACGTCGAAGCGGTGAGCGGACAGCTGAGCGGCGCGCATTCGCGCTGATATCGGCCATCGTTGAAACGCGGGAGCTGCGGGATCACGATCCCGCAGCTTTCATCATTCCGCTTCGTTTCAATCCGATCAATCTGCGTTCGGCATTGATCCATACCTGAATTGGATCGATCCCTCTCAATCCTGCATGGCAGGACTTGTCGCTGCCATGCGGCATGCGCGAAAACACCGATAAATAAAGGCGTTCCGTCGCGGTTTCTGCAGAGCGCCTGTCGCTCGCGCCATCGCGACGCTGCCGGCCGCATCCCTTGCCTGTGTCGTCGCTTTGGCCATACAGTCGAGCCAACACGCCGCGACAACGATCGCGGCTGCAAGAAGAATAATTGGGGAGAGACCGCACCATGACCATCGTGCCCGTGAACCGTCGAGCGTTCATCAAGTCATCGGCGGCGGTAACCGCCGGCCTCGTGCTCTCTCCCGCGATCATCGGCCGTGCTGAAGCCGCGACGATGAAGCTGAAATGCTCCTCCTCGCTGCCGAACGATCCCAAATACGCCAATGGCCGCGTCTACTACGACAACCTGGTCAAGAATTTGAAGGGCAACGGGCTGGGCGAGCAGGTCGAGGTCGCGTTCTTTCCCGACAACCAGCTCGGCCAGGAAATCGACGTCATCAACTCGGTGAAGCTCGGCGTCATCGACCTCATGGTGTCGGGCTCGTCGATCTCGGCCAATCTGGTGCCGCTGGTCGGTACCTTCGATCTCGGCTTCCTGTTCTCGAGCTTCCCCCAGCAGACCAAGGCGTTCGATTCCGGCGCCGCCAAGCCGATCGAGGACGCTCTGCTCAAGGGCGGCAACATCCGCATCATCGCCTGGGCCTATAATTTCGGCTCGCGCAGCTTGCTGGCGAAGAAGCCGGTGAAGACGCCGGAAGATCTCGCCGGCCTGAAAATCCGCACCCTGCCCAATCCCGTCATCACCGAATGCCTGCGCCTGATGGGCGCGGCAGCGACGCCGCTGGCCTTCGGCGAGATCTACACGGCGTTGCAGGCTGGCGTGCTTGATGGCCTGGAGCACGATCCGCCGACGATCCTGGCCAGCAAGTTCTTCGAGACGGCAAAATTCTACGCACTGACGCAGCACAATTTCTCGCCGCTTGCGATCTACTTCAGCGACATGACCTACAACCGCATGGATCCGAAGCTGCGCGAGGGGTTCCTCGATGCCGCGAAGAAGGCCGCGGTCGACACCCGTGCCCATGGGCTCGCGGTCGAGAAGGAGGCGCTGGCGGCCTTGACCGAGAAGGGCGTGACGGTGGCCGAATGCGACCGCGAAGCCTTCAAGAAGCGCGTCGCGCCGCAGTACGAGAACTTCATCAAGGCGCGGCCGGATTCCAAGCCGGTCATCGACATGATCCGCGCGACGCAAGCCTGATGGCCAAGTCCGAAATGGCGATGACAGCCGCCGTGCCGCTCTCGGGCGGCCGCCATGGCAGCATGGCGCTTCTGCTTCGCGTCAGCGACGCGATCGCGGCCGTCCTGCTCGCCGCCGATCTCGTGGTCGTCTGCGCCTCCGTGCTGCTGCGCTTCTTCTTCAATGCGCCGGTCGAATGGTCCGATGACGTCGCGCGCGGCTTGATGGTCGGCTCGGCGTTCTTTGGCGCGGCGAGCGCGCTCGCACGCGGCGAGAATGTCGGTGTGTCCTTCTTCCGCGATCTCCTGCCGGTGCGGCTGCGCTCGCTGGTCGATGCCGCCAGCGCGCTGCTGATTGTGCTGATCTCCGGCTACGTCGCCTATCACGCCATCAAGCTGGGCTCGCTGACGGCGGGGCAGACCACCGGCTCCGGCCTGCCGCTGGAGCTGACCTTCTACCCGATGGGCATCGGCGCGCTGTTCATGACGGTGTTCGCGATCGACCATCTCTGTGCGCGACCGCTTCCTGATATCGTCAGGGGCCTCATTGCGATCATCGTGGTGACCGGGCTTTATCTCGCCTGGGATTATCTGTCGCCGTCCTCGGTGCCGTCGGCGGGCACCTTGATGCTGATCGGCTTCTTCGCCACCCTGTTCGGCGGCTTGCCGATCGGCTTTGCGTTGGCGCTCGCCGCGCTGATCTTCATCTGGGTCGAGGGCGCGCTGCCCGGCGTCATCTTCGCCCAGCAGATGGCGCGCGGTATCGACAATTTCGTCCTGCTCGCGATCCCCTTCTTCATCCTGGTCGGCTATCTCATGGAAGCCAACGGCATGTCGGTGCGCCTGATCGAGCTGTTGCAGCGCGCTGTGGGGCGAATGCGCGGCGGCCTCAACGTCGTGATGGTGGCGTCGATGGTGCTGTTCTCCGGCATATCAGGGTCGAAGATGGCCGATGTCGCCGCGGTCGGCTCCGTGCTGATTCCGGCGGCGCGCCGCTCCAGGCAGAATCCCGGCGGCGCGGTGGCGTTGCTTGCGGCCTCCGCGGTGATGGCGGAAACCATTCCGCCCTGCATCAACCTGATCATCCTTGGCTTCGTCGCGAACCTGTCGATCGGCGGCCTGTTCATGGCGGGGCTGCTGCCGGCAGCGCTGATGGCGCTGGTGCTGATTGCGGTGTCCGTCGTCTTCGGCAAGCCGCCGGCGGAAGCCGAGGATGTCGCGCCGCAGGCGCCCGTGTCGGGCCTGTGGAGCGGCGCGATCGCCTCGTTCGGCCTGATCTTCATGATCTTCTTCGGCTTCAAGAGCGGCTTCGCCACGGCCACCGAAATCTCCGCCTTTGCCGTGGCCTATGCACTGGTCGTCGGCAGCGTCGTGTTCCGCGAGCTCAGCTTCAAGACGGCCGCGCACAGCTTTGTCCAGGCCGCATCGCGCGCGGGTCTCGTGCTGTTCATCGTCGCCGCCGCGCAATCGCTTGCGTTCACGCTGACCCTGCAGCAGGTGCCACACGCGGTCGGCGATTTCATGCTGGGACTGTCGAAGACCTCTGGCGTCTGGTTGTTCATCCTGCTCGCCATCGTCGTGCTGATCGTGATGGGTTCGGTGCTGGAGGGTGCGGCCGCGCTGATCATCTTCGGGCCGCTGCTGTTGCCGGTGGCGGTGCAGCTCGGCGTCGATGCCCTGCATTTCGGCGTCGTGCTGGTCATTGCGATGGGCATCGGCCTGTTCGCGCCGCCGCTCGGGCTCGGGCTCTACGGCGCCTGCCTGATCGGCAACGTGCCGATCGAGCAGACGGTGAAGCCGATCGTGGGCTATCTTGGCCTCCTGTTCCTCTGCCTGCTCGTCATCGCCTTCGTGCCATGGCTCTCGACGGCGCTGCCGCACGCGTTCGGCTATTGAAGGAGTCTTGCCTTTGAAAGTCCTGCTGGCCCACACGCCGGAGATGCGGCGGAACTATTACGGCGATCGCAGCCTGAACGGCCTGCGCGCGGCCGCCGAGGTGATCCTGCACGAGGGCGACGAGCCGCTGGACGCAGCCGGCCTCGTGCGTGCGGCCAAGGATGCCGACATCATCGTCGCCGACCGCATGACCGAGGGTAACGGCGAGATTTTTGCGCAGCTGCCGCGCCTCAGCGCCTTCGTCCGCTGCGCCGTCGACATCCGCAACGTCGATGTCGATGCGGCATCAAAGGCGGGTGTGCTCGTCACCCGCGCCGGTCCCGGCTTCGTGCAGGCGGTGGCCGAGCTCGCGCTCGGCTTCATGGTCGATCTCTCTCGCGGCGTCTCGCTGGCCACAGCCGACTATCAGGCCGGCCGCAAGCCGGAGGCGCGGATGGGCCGCCAGCTCGCGGGCAGCCGGATCGGTATCATCGGCTATGGCAGCATCGGGCGCTACCTCGCCGAGGTGGCAAAGGTGCTGCGCATGGAGGTGCTGGTCGCCGATCCCTACGCGACCGTCAGCGCCGGCGCGATCCGGCAGGTCTCTCTTGACGAGCTCCTCGCCGCATCGGACTACGTCGTCTGCCTCGCCATCGCCAACGAACAGACCGAGAACCTGATCGGGGAAGCGGCGCTGGCGCGGATGCAGAAACATGCCGTCTTCATCAATCTCTCGCGCGGCAATCTCGTCGACGAGGCGGCGCTCGCACGGGCATTGCTCGAGCATCGCATCGCCGGTGCGGCCATGGATGTCGGCCGTGCGCCCGACCAGATGCCGACACCGGAGCTCGCAAAGCTGCCGAACGTGATCGCCACGCCGCATGTCGGCGGCTTGACCCCGCAGGCAATCGAATATCAGTCGCTGGAAACGGTGCGTCAGGTCGAGGCGATCGTCAAAGGTGAGGTCCCGCAAGGCGCCGTCAACGCCGACCGCTGGACGCGGCGGCCTTGATCCGCGCTAAAGCCGATCCACGGCCTTGAACGACCCATCCTTCTGAATCACCGTCAAATACACCTTCGGCGGCGCGTCGATCATTCGCGTGCCGACGGTGACGATGCTGCCGCTGATCTCGAAGCGGCCGACGTCGTTGACGGCGCGCAAGAGGCTCGCGCGCGTCGGGTTCGGTCCGGCCGCTTCCAGCGCGGCGGCCGCGAGGCGGCCGGAGAGATAGCCTTCGAGCGACACGAAATCGGGCGTCAGCGCCGGGTCGAATGCTGTCTGTGCCGCCTGGTAGTCGGCGACGAGCCGCAAGGAGCGATCCCAGGGAGACGGCACGACCTGCGAGACGATGACGCCTTCGCCCTCGGGGCCGAGCTCCTTCGCGAGCGCATTGGCGCCGACGAAGGAGATGTTGACGAAGGTCGGACGAGCGCCGCTGCGGTGCGCGAGCTTGATGAACTCGGCACAGGGACCATAAGTCCCGACCATGACGATGGCTTCGGGGTCCGCGCGCTTGATCATCCGCCAGGCCGAGGCGACCGCGCGGGTATTGCGCTCGAAGGTGCCTTCGGCGGCGAGCTCGAGACCGCGTCTGGCGAGCGCGCGCTTCACGCCGGTCAGACCGTCGCGGCCGAAGGAATCGTCCTGGTAGAAGATGCCGATGCGGGTGAAGTGCCGGTCCTCGGTGAGGTGCTTGATCCAGGCTTCGGCTTCCGCGCCGTAGCTCGCGCGGATGTTGACGACGTTCGCAAGTTCGAGATCGCGCAGGAATTCGGCGCCGGTGAACGGGCCGATGAAGGGCACGTTCCTGGCGCTGGTGATGGGAATCGTCGCCATCGCAGTCGGCGTGCCCACCGCGCCGATCAGCGCGAACACCTTGTCGTCCTCGATCAGCCGCAGCGTCTGCGCCACCGAGCGGTCGGGGTCGTAGCCGTCGTCGCGGCTGATCAGCTGCAGCTTGCGGCCGTGCACGCCGCCTTTGGCGTTGATCTCGGTGAACGCCGCGACGATGCCTTGCCGCATGCGCTGTCCGAGCGCGGAAGAGGGGCCCTCGAGCGCGGCGGCCTGGCCGAACAGGATCGCATCCGCGCTGACGCCGGCCTCGTCGGCTTTGGCCGCGAGGATGGTCGCGGCCAGAAGCGCGATGGTCAGGACGGCGCATCGCGCCGATCGAAATCGATACATCAGGGAGGTCTTGCCGGATGAGCGGAGAAGCTCCGCGAAGCATATCCCGGCAGCCTGAATAGCTCGCTAATTGGGCGATGCACCGACGGACCGTAGTACTCCGGGTAAAACCGGCAAGTTACTTCCACAATGCCGCGCCAATGGCGCACTTCATTAACTAAGCCACGCAATGCACAACGGCTCGGTTCCGAAATTGTGCAGTTCTTAACCGCGTCCTTGTTCCGATAGTGGTTCCGGCACCTCAACCAGAGGTTCGGTACGTCGCGAAGAGGGGACGGGGGCGGTTTCAGGATGGGCGACCGCGATCAGAACGATCAGGATCGTAAACGCATGACCGGACGGTGGCGTGCCGCGGCGCTGCTCGGGCTGTATCGTCCTGCGCTCGTCGCGGTCGGCGTCGGTCTCTTGTTCTCGCTGGTCGGCGCGGCCGCCGTGGCGCGATGGGAGGACCGCGTCGACAAGATCGAGTTCGAGAACTCGGCCGAAACCGAAGCGATCGTCATGCAGAACGGCATGAACGAGTACATCTCCAGGCTCGTCGCGCTGCGCACGCTGTTCGAATCGACCAACGAGGAAATCACCCGCAACGAGTTCGAGACTTTCAGCGCACGGCTGTTCGAGCGCCATCCCGGCATGCTGCGCATCGCCTGGCTGCCGCGCGTGAACCGCAAGGAGCGCGCCGACTACGAGGCTGCGGCGATCACCGATGGCGTGTCCGGCTATCGCATCAAGGCGCTCCAGGGCAAAGGCTTTGTGACCGCACCGCAGAGCGACGAGTATTTTCCGGTGTTCTACTCGACCCAGCCGAAGACGTCTTCGGTCTACGGCATGGATTATTCGACGGTGCCGGAGCGCCGCGCAGTCCTGGAACGCGCGCGCGACAACGATCGGTTGGCTGCCATTCGCACCCGCCTCTACGAGCCGAAGGAGGGCGGCCGGCTGCCCGACGTCCTCGTCGCCATTCCCGTCTACGCCAAGGGAACCTCGCGCGAGACCGTCGCTGACCGCCGCCGCAATCTCGCCGGCTTCGTCGTCGGCATCTTCGACCTGCCGCTGCTGATCCAGTCCATTCGCGTGACGACCGGAGCAAGCCCCGCCGTCAGTGTGAACGTCTATCCGCCCTTCGCGGGGCAGATCGTCAGCCTGGAGCAAACGCAGCCGGATTATTCGTCGGCCGCCAAGGCGCCACAGTCGATGCGCGACGTCGCACGCTCCCTGCACTGGTCGGGCACTCT
This sequence comes from Bradyrhizobium genosp. SA-3, assembly GCF_004212635.1. Taxonomy (GTDB): domain Bacteria; phylum Pseudomonadota; class Alphaproteobacteria; order Rhizobiales; family Xanthobacteraceae; genus Bradyrhizobium. The sequence continues at coordinate 11,380 of NZ_PSRT01000118.1, forward strand.
CAAGATCGGGGATACCGATTGGCAGGTGCGCGCCATGCCGACAGCGGGCGGTTCACTGGAGACGTCCTACGATCGCGCCGCCGCAGTCCTCATCGTCGGCATGCTGCTGACGCTGTCGCTGTCGACCTATCTCATGCTCGCAAGCCGCAATTCACGCCGGCTGTCGCTGGCGAACCGGCGGGTGCTCGAGCTCGCCCAGACCGACATCCTGACCGGCCTGCCGAACCGCGCCTTCTTCCTCGCCCGGCTCGACGAGCTCAATGGCCGGTTGAAGGACGATGGCCCGACCTTCTCCATCCTGATGCTCGACCTCGACCGCTTCAAGAACGTCAACGACTCCCTCGGTCACGGCGCCGGCGATGCGCTGCTGCGCCAGGTGGCGCAGCGGCTGAAATCCGCGGTGCGGGCGAGCGACGTGCTGGCGCGGCTAGGCGGCGACGAATTCGCCATCATCCAGGAGCGGTGTCAGGATCAGCGCGCCTGCTCGACCGAATTGGCGGGACGGATCGCCAAGCTGGTGGCCGAACCCTTCCTGCTGCCCGGGCATCGCGTCGAGATCGGTACCAGCATCGGCATCGCGATCGCGCCCGATCACGGCAGCGATCAGGAACAATTGTTGAAGAAAGCGGATCTCGCGCTCTACCGCTCGAAATCGGCGGGCCGCAACTGCTTCACGATTTACGACGAGGCGATGTCGGCCGAGCTCGAGGCGCGCAACACGCTGGAAGGCGACTTGCGCGACGCCATCGCGCAGTGTCAGCTGGAGGTGCACTATCAGCCGTTTGTCGATGCCCTCAGCGGCGCGCGGCGCGGCTTCGAGGCGCTGGTGCGCTGGCGGCATCCGACGCGCGGACTGATCCCGCCGGACCAGTTCATTGCGCTCGCCGAGGAGACCGGACTGATCGTGCCGCTCGGCGAATTCGTGCTGCGCCGAGCCTGCGCTGACGCCGCCAACTGGCCGTCCGATCTGATGGTTGCCGTGAACCTGTCGCCGATCCAGTTCAAGGAGGCGGAGCTGTTCGAGATGATCTCGGCGGCGCTCGCAGATTCCGGCCTGCCGCCGCAGCGGCTGGAGATCGAGATCACGGAATCCGTGCTGCTGGAGCGCGGCACCGAGAACCACGCCTTCATGGAGCGGCTGAAGGGCATCGGCATCGAGCTCGCGCTCGACGATTTCGGCACCGGCTATTCCTCGCTCAGCTATCTGACTGCGTTCCCGTTCGACAAGATCAAGATCGACAAGTCGTTCATTCGCAACCTCACGCACCAGCCGCGCAGCTCCGCCATCATCTCCTCGATCGTGACGCTGGCGCGCGGGCTGGACATGTCGGTCACCGCCGAGGGCGTCGAGACCCGCGAGGAGTTCGAGCGGCTGAAGGCGCTCGGCGTCAATTTTGCGCAAGGCTATCTGTTCGGCCGTCCGCAGCCGATCGAGCGGATCCTGTTCGATGCACCGGTCAAACCATCACGGCGCGACGCCGCCTGAGCGTGCGCCTCGTCCTTCGAGACGACCGCTCCGCGGTCTCCTGAGGAGCCCGCTTAAAGCGGGCGTCTCGAAGGATGGACGCAGGGCCGCTCTCATATGTGATGGTGCTGCCGCTCAGCGGGCATGCATGAAAAGCGCTTGACCCGGATTTCCCGAGATGGTCCCAAGGACCGTCCAGGGATGAAATAAAAAACAACATGCGGCTTCCATTCTTCTACGGCTGGGTCGTGGTCGCCGTGACCTTCGTCACCATGGCCATTGGCGTCAACGCGCGCACCGCCTTTTCATTGTTCTTTCCGCCCATCATCTCCGAGTTCGGCTGGGAGCGCGGCATCACCGCGGGCGCCTTCTCCTTCGGCTTCGTGGCGTCGGGCGTGGTCAGCCCGCTGATCGGCCGCCTGATGGACCGCGCCGGCCCGCGCGCCGTGATGGAGCTCGGTGTGGTGCTGATGGGTGGAGGCCTGCTGCTTGCACCGCTCACCAGCTCGCCCTGGCATCTCTATGTCACCATCGGCGTCATGGTCGGTGCCGGCTCGGTGTGCCTCGGCTATTCCGGCCAGTCGCTGTTCCTGCCGAACTGGTTCATCCGCAAACGCGGCTTCGCCATCGGCATCGCCTTCGCCGGCGTCGGCATCGGCTCGGTGACGCTGCTGCCATGGGTGCAGCACATGATCGAGCAGACCGGCTGGCGCACCGCCTGCACCGCGATGGGGCTGCTGGTCCTGATCGTGCTGGCGCCGATCAATCTGCTGCTGCGCAAGCGCCCCGAGGACATCGGCCTTCAGCCGGACGGCGATGCTGCTCCGGCCGCAGGAGCGGCAAAGCCCGTCTCCAATGTCGTCGATCCCGTCTGGGCCCACACCGAATGGACGCTGAAGCGCGCCGTCGCAACTGCACGATTCTGGTGGATCGCGCTCGGCTATTTCTGCGGCCTGTACATCTGGTACGCAGTGCAGGTGCACCAGACCAAATTCCTGCTCGATATCGGCTTCAGCCCCAGCGTTGCGGTGTGGGCGCTCGGCATCGTCAGCCTGCTCGGCATTCCCGGCCAGATTCTGCTGGGCCATGTCTCCGACCGGATCGGGCGGGAATGGGTATGGGCGATTAGCTGCGCGGGTTTTGCAATCTGCTTCGCGGCGCTGATGGCGCTGAAGTTCCAGCCGTCATTGTGGCTGGTCTACATCATGGTGTTCACGCAAGGCGCGCTCGGCTACGGCCTCACCTCGATCATGGGCGCGGTGGTGTTCGAGATCTTCCAGGGCAGGCATCAGGGCAGCATTTTCGGCACGATCATGCTGGCGGCATTGGCCGGCGGCGCCGCCGGTCCCTGGGTCACCGGCTTGCTCTACGATCGCGCCGGCGATTACACGCTCGCCTTCGGCATCGCGATGATCGTGAGCGGATTGTCGGCGCTCTCGATCTGGCAGGCCGCGCCGCGCAAGGTGCGGGCCGTGGCCGGCCGGCTGCACGAGCTTCAGAGCGAAACAGGTGCGTGACAGGTTCCCCATGCACCGCATTGCCGTCGTCTCTTTGGCGGAACGTTAAGCACGTCGCGTCTTGGTGGGACGTGACCGGATGCAAAAAAGATATTGCACACTATCGGAGCGTTAGCGTCGGTTGATTGCCGCTCCTTCCGATACCCTCCGGTTCCAACGATGTCTGCCTCCGATTGCCTAGTGACCGAAATGCCGGACGTACTATTGGCTGCGCTCGAACGCGCCGACGATGCCATCATCATCGTCGACAGCGCGCGTCGCATCACGCATTTCAACGCCGGTGCGGAGCGGATCTGGAAGCTTGCGCGCGCTGAGGTGCTCGGCCGCGACGCCGAGCTCCTCACTCTCAAATGCCTGCGCGCCGACCCGATCGCGGAGTTCCGCGACGAGATCAGCCTCACGCGGCACGACGGCAGCCGGATCAGGACCGCCATCTCGCTTTCGTCCGTTGCAAACGGCGGCGTGACTCATCACGTCGTGTTCGCGCGCGACGTCACCGCTGAAGCGGAGCGCCGCGCGCGCATCGCGCTGCTCGACACCGTCTCGGACCAGACCAACCGCGCCGTGCTCATCACCGACACCGAGCTCGACATCCGCTACACCAATGCGGCGTTCACGTCGCTGTTCGGCTATTCAGCCGCGGAAGCTGAGGGGCGGCGCGCAACCGACCTGCTGGCCGGCCGTCACACCAACCGCAAGGCCCTGACGAGGATCGGACGGCGTCTCATCAGGGGCGGTCCGGGCGGTGAAGCCGAGGTCCTGATCTACACCAAGGACGGCGAGGAGATCTGGGTCGGCGCCCGGATCGATGCCTTCCGCGACAGGAAGGGCCGGGTCAAGCACATCTTCGCGCTGCTCGAGGACATCACCGAGACCAAGCAGCTGCGCTCGCTCCAGCAGCTCATCATGGGCGCGCTTGCCGACGAGGTGCCGATCGGCGAGATCGCCGACCGGCTCTGCCGCCGCGTCGAGGAGATTGCGCCCGACGTCGTCTGTTCACTGCTTCACGTCGATGCCGCCGGCCTGATCCATCCGCTTGGGGGCCCAAGCCTGCCCGAGGATTATTCCCGCGCGCTGGACGGCGTGGCCATCGGTCCCGACGTCGGCTCCTGCGGCACCGCCGCCTTCTATGGCGAACCGGTGCTGGCGACCGATCTCGACACCGATCCGCGCTGGCAGCCCTACAAGGCGACGCCGCTCGCGATCGGCCTGCGGGCCTGCTGGTCGACGCCGGTCAAGGCCAAGGACGGCCGCGTCATCGCGACCTTCGCCTTCTACTATCGGGAGCCGCGCGCGCCGAGCAACTGGCACCGGCGCATCGTCGAGGCCTGCGTCAATCTCGGCGCCTTCGCGATCGAACGCAAGGAGGCGCGCGCCGAGATCGCGCGGCTCGCCTATCACGACATCCTCACCGGGCTGCCGAACCGCGCGCAGCTGCGGCACTTGATCACTACCGCGATCGACGCCTGCCCGACCGGCAGCCACGTCGCGCTCGCCTTCCTCGACGTCGATCACTTCAAGGATGTCAACGACACGTTGGGTCATGCTGCCGGCGACGAGCTGCTGGTCCAGCTCGCGCAGCGGCTGCGCGAGCAGATCGGGCCCGAAGACATGCTGGGACGGCTCGGCGGCGACGAATTCGTCATCCTGCTGCCGAAACGCAATGCCGAGAGCGCCGAGCGCGTCGCGGCCGGCATCACCGAAGCGCTCGCCGCGCCCTTAAGGCTTGGATCGAAGCTGGTGCCGATGTCGGCCAGCATCGGCATCAGCCTCTATCCCGATCTTGCCACCGACATCGATACCCTGATGCAGCAGGCCGATGCTGCCATGTACATGGCCAAGCAGGCCGGGCGCTCGACCCATCGCCTGTTCAGCGCCGAGATGAACCTGCTTGCCGAGCAGCGGCTGGCGCTGATCGCAGCGCTGCGCCGCGCCATCGCCGAGGGCGCGCTGAGCCTCAGCTACCAGCCGCAGATCCGCAGCTCCGACGGCGCCATCCACGGCGTCGAGGCGCTGGCGCGCTGGCACGATGCCGTGCTCGGCGACGTCTCCCCCGCGAAGTTCATCCTGCTCGCCGAGGAGTGCGGCCTGATCGAGCAGATCGGCCTGTGGTCGTTGCGCGAGGCCTGCCGGCAGCTGGCGAGCTGGCGCGGCGCCGGGCTCAACATACCCTGCGTCTCGGTGAACCTGTCGCCGATCAATTTCCGCAACGTCACGCTGGCCGCGCGGCTCAGGGACATCCTCGCCGAATACGAGCTGCCGGCGGACGCCTTGATGCTCGAGATCACCGAAGGCGCGTTCATGCAGGACGGCGCCGCCGCGCTCGAAACCATGAACGCGATCCGCGAGCTCGGCGTCGGGCTCGCGCTCGACGATTTCGGCACCGGCTATTCCAGCCTCAGCCGCCTCGCGCATCTGCCGATCCGCGAGCTCAAGATCGACCGCAGTTTCATGCGTGACATCGAGAAGGACGCTGGCGCGCTCGCCATCGCCACCGCCGTGGTGCGCGTAGGCCAAGGCCTCGGCATGACCGTCGTCGCAGAAGGCGTCGAGACCGAGGGCCAGCACAGGACGCTGGCCGAGCTCGGCTGCGACGTCGTCCAGGGCTTCCTCTACGCCCCCGCGCTTCCCCCCGCCGCCTTCGAGCGCTGGGTTGTCGAGCACTGCGCCGGGCAGGCGAGGGCGATGCTGGGTCGATTCGACATCGCGTCGGCGGACCGCGGCGCGGCGAAGCGGTCGGCGTAGGGCGCTGCTTTGGGCCGGTAATGTCCGGGCTCAGGCATTCGGTTGCAGGAACGTGCCGTATTGCCTGCTGGCGGCGACCGAGGCCGCGGCCTGTCCAATGATGCGCATCGCCGCCATCATGGGCCAGGGCCCGAGGCTCACCCGCCGAACGCCGACGCGAGCAAGATCCCGGATTCCGGGAACACCTTGCGTCACCATGATGTTGACCGGCAAGGGCGTGAGTTGGACGAGCTTCTCGATGTATGCGAGGTCGGTGAGACCGGGCACGAAAATCCCGTCAGCGCCGGCCTCGGCATAGACCTTCGCGCGCCTGGCCGCTTCATTCAGGCATTCATCCGGCGATCCAAATTTCAGCAGGAACGGGTCGGTTCTCGCGTTGATGAAGAGATGAACTCCCAATTCTTGCGCAGTATCCCGCACCGCCCTGATCTTCGCGGCATGCCGTTCGGGACTGACGAGTTGCCGCTTTCCGCCCGATAGCCCGTCTTCGATGTTGATGCCGACGGCGCCGGCTTTCAACACCTCACTCACCGACTTCGCGGCGGCCTCCGGGGTGTCGCCATATCCTGACTCGAGATCGATCGAGACCGGAACCGACACGGACGCGGTGATCCGCGATACCAGACCTGTGACCATGTCGAGCGGGACATTTTCTCCGTCCGCATACCCGAGCGCGGACGCGACCGCCCCGCTGCTGGTCGCTATCGCCGGAGAGGTCTTTGCAATCGCCTTGGCGGTGGCGGCATCCCAGGCGTTGAACAGGACGAGCGGATCCCCCTTCTTGTGAAGCCCGCGAAACGTCTCGGCGTATTGCTGCTGTGTCTTGGCGTCCATCGTGCTCACTCCAATGAAAAGATGTCGTGGTCGCGCAGTGTGCATTCAGTCCGGTGCGTGCGTCCTGAACCAGTCCATGATCAGGCCGGTGACTTCGACCTCCCGCTCGAGGTGCGGGAAGTGGCCGACATCGGGCAGCACAATCCGCTGGTGCGGCCCCTTGAAGAGCGGCTCCTCCTTCAGCGAGTACCTCGCTGTCGGATCGTTGCTGCCATAGATCGTCAGCGTCGGCGTATGCATCTCGTTGATCGGCAGCCGGCCGGCATGTCCTGCATCGGTCAGGCCCCCGTAGTATTTGAGCGCCGCCGCCATGGTGCCGGGAGAGCTGAGCGTCTGCTTGATCGAACGGAGATGCTCGACATCGTTGAATGTCGGTGACCACAGCTTCCAGAGGTAATCGACGAAGGGGAGTCCCTCGATGTTCACCGCCGACTCGGCGCCGGGCATCTGGAAAAAATAGACATGAAAGACGGATCGGACGAGGTCCGGATCCCTCCTGATGCTTGAAAATGTGATCGGATGTGCGGTGTTCATGACCACGGCGGCTTTGATCGCCGACGGCGCCGTGGCCAGTGCCTGAAAGGTCGAAGTGCCGCCCCAATCCATGCCGACGACCCGTGCTTGTCCGTCGTCGCTCAGCGCCGCGATGAGCGCTTCGAGATCCTGGCCGAGCGCGATGGGATCGAACACCCCGTCGGCGGGGATCTCGGTCGGCGCATAGCCCCGCAAGAAGGGCGAGACGGCCCGATAGCCCGCATCCGCGAAGACTTGCAATTGCTTCCGATAGGACCAGGCGTTGTCGGGAAAGCCATGCATGAACATGACGAGCGGTCCGCTCCCCTGTTCGAGATAGGCGAACCGCAGGCCATTGGCGTGCACGTGTTTCAGGACGGGTTCACTGCCGGTGTTCGGCTTTGCAGCTGCGGTGGCTCGGGCATTCATCGCCATTCTCCATGTCATCGTCTGCGCTTGACCAAATATGTGCGTAGCGCACATGTTTGGTCAAGTTGTTTTTTGTGCGCAGCGCACATATTGTTCTGTTCATGGAAACCGGAATCGCGAATTTACTGGGGGCGCTTTCGCTCGCCGTCATGGATCGTATCGAGCAGGGCGCGCGCGAGGTCATAGGCCGCGGCGGTGAGACGCCCGCGGCACTCGTCGTCATCGGCTATGGCCAGGGCATGACCAACGACAAGCTCCGGCGGATCCTCGGCCTGTCGCATTCCGGAACCGTCCGTCTGGTCGACCGTCTTGTTTCGGATCGGCTTGTCGAACGCCGGCCGGGAAGGGACGGCCGCGAGATCGCCTTGTACCTGACGGCCACGGGCGCGGCGGCCCGGAATGACCTGATGGCATCCCGGATTTCGGCCGTTGCGTCGCTCCTGGATGTGTTGTCGCCGGCCGAAACCAAACGGCTGGGAACGCTGATCCATGACCTGCTGGCAAGGCAGGACACCTCCGAGCTGGACCGCTTCACGATCTGCCGCAGATGCGACGACAGGGTGTGCACCAATTGCCCGTTGCCGACGAACAAGAGCAAACGCGACCGCTAGCGCAAGGCGGCGTACGCGGCGGCCGCGAGCTGAAAGCCCGGTTCGCGGGCACCTCGCTGGTGGCGAAGATCGTAAATAGTATGATGTATGCAAGATGCTATTTCGCGACGAGGAATGCAGTCAGCTCTCCGCAATTATCCGCGCTTGATCTCGCCTGATGGCTCTGTTTGGATGAGTTTGGTCGGGGCAATCGCATTTCGGATAATCATGGTGGATGAAATCAACGGATACCGTCGGTCATTGGATGCTCGTTCGCGGGAAAGCATCGCGACCGTCCACCGCACTGGCATCGGGAATCGGCTGCTGGCGGCGTTGCCGTCCGCGGATCTCGGCCTGCTGACGCCCTACTTCCAGAAGGTCTCGTTCGAAGCCGATGCCGTCCTGGTGCGGTCGGGCGATGAACTCGACCCGGTTTATTTTCCCCATAGCGGCGCAATCGCCTTCATGCTCGATATGCCGGACGGGCAGTCGGTCGCAACCACCTTGATGGGACGAGAAGGCGCTTTGGCCTCGTTTTCCGTGCTTGGCCCGGCGCTTTCATCCGTGACCGCGATTGCTCGCATGGCCGGCACGGCGTCGCTAATCTCCGCCGCCAAATTCAGGGCTGCCTATGCACAAAGCGCGGCCATCAGGAATGTCGTGCAGGTCCACGCCCGCGCGCTGTTATTGCAGCTCCAGCACGTCGCCGCTTGCAACGCGCTGCACCGGGTGGATGGCCGCTTGGCACGGTGGCTCCTGCAACTTCACGACCGCGTTCCCGACGACCCTCTTCCGGTGACGCAGGAGGCGCTCGCGCAATTGCTCGGGGTGCGGCGCACGACCGTGACTCTGACGATGAACAAGCTACGCGAGGCCGGCGCCGTCCCATCCGACCGGCGCGGGCTCATCAAAATCGATCGCGCTCGGCTCGAGAAGGTCGCATGCGATTGTTATGCGCTCATGCAGCACAACATCGATCGAATGTATTGCCAGGAATTGTCGGTGCCGCAGCATCCGCCATTCCGGCAAAGCGCCTTCGTCGCCTCCGACGGAGCGAGTGGTGAATCCAGAGCCGTTTCGCGGGCGGGAAAATAGAGAGCAGAGCCTGGAATCACGCTTGCCAGAGCTCGACGGCACGCAAGCGATGAAAATGGCACTACAACTCTCAAGCCGCTTTCAGCTCGACGCCAACCCCGTCCTCCGCCGCAGATCCGTGATCGCGCGCAAAAAGCTGTCGGCCGGCGTGGTCTCGGGATCGATCAGCCGGTGCAGGCGAAAGCCGTCTTCGAGCGCGAGCACGACGGAGGCCATCCAGGGCGGGTTCAGACTGTCATTGCGGCCGTTGCTCTTCAACGTCGCCTCGACGATGTCGGCGATCAGCTTGCGCCGCGCGCGCAGGCGCTTGGCAAGTTCCGGGCGGCGCTTCTCGGCGCGCGCGACGAACAGGATCATCTCCATGTGCAGCAGCGGCGAGCGGCCGAGCGGATCCTGCTTGCTGCGGTCCATCGTCTTCAGCGCCGCGATGAAATCGTCGAGATTGTCGTGCTGCGCGAGGATGTCGAGGTTGCGGCGGATCGACTGCTCGACATGGTCCTCGAGCATGGCGATGATCAATTCGTCCTTGCTCTTGAAGTTGGAATAGAACGCGCCGCGGGTGAAGCCCGCCGCGGCCGCGATCGCCTCGATGCTGGCGCCGCCGATGCCGTCTTCCTCGAACACGCGCGCGGCCGCCTCGAACAGTCTGTCGCGCGTATCGTCCCTGGTCGGCCTGGTTCTTACCCTTGACATCCCGGCAGCTTAGGGCAGAATGCAACTCGATACAACAATGTATCGAGTTGATAATTCCAAGGGATGGTTACGCCGGGCTTTGGGGCAGCCTTGCGTATTCGTGTCATGCGGCAACCGATTGAGGTCACCATGAACGAGCAAGTGCAAGGCGCGAACGGCGATCCGTTGTTCAACCCGCTGTCGCCGGACTTCATCCGCGATCCCTATCCGCATTACGACCGGCTGCGCACGATGGATCCGATCCATGTGACGCCGTTCGGCCAGTTCGTCACCAGCCGCCACGCCGATGTCAGCCTCGTGCTGCGCGACAGGCGTTTCGGCAAGGATTTCATCGAGCGCTCCAAGCGCCGCTATAGCGAAAAGATCATGGACGAGCCGGTGTTCCGCAGCATGAGCCACTGGATGCTGCAGGCCGATCCGCCCGATCACACCCGCCTGCGCGGCCTGGTCGTGAAGGCCTTCACCGCCCGCCGCGTCGAGGACATGCGCCCGCGCATCCAGGCGATCGTCGACCAGACGATAGATTCGGTGATCGATCGCGGCCACATGGACCTGATCGAGGATTTCGCCTTCCGCCTGCCCGTCACCATCATCTGCGACATGCTCGGCATCCCCGAGGAGCACCGCGAGACCTTCTACAAGAGCTCGCGCGACGGCGGGCGTCTGCTCGACCCGGTGCCGCTCTCGCCGGAGGAGATCAGCCAAGGCAACGCCGGCAACCTGATGGCCCAGATGTACTTCCAGCAGCTGTTCGAGCTGCGCCGCCATAGTCCCGGCGACGATCTCATCACCCAGCTCGTGCAGGCCGAGGAGGACGGCAACAAGCTCACCAACGAGGAGCTGACCGCCAACATCATCCTCTTGTTCGGCGCCGGCCACGAGACCACCGTCAATCTGATCGGCAACGGCCTCTTGGCACTCCATCGCAATCCGGACCAGCTCGCGCTGCTCAAGGCGCGGCCGGAGCTGATGGTGGGCGCGATCGAGGAATTCCTGCGCTACGATTCCTCGGTGCAGATGACCGGGCGCGTCGCGCTGGAGGACATCGACGATCTCGGCGGGGTGAAGATCCCTCAGGGCGAGACCGTGCTCTGCCTGCTCGGTTCGGCCAACCGCGATCCGGCGGTCTATCCTGACCGGCCCGACCGGCTGGACGTCACCCGCCAGAATGTGAAGCCGCTGTCGTTCGGCGGCGGCATCCATTTCTGCCTGGGGGCCCAATTGGCGCGCATCGAGGCCGAGATCGCCATCGCCACGCTGCTCCGCCGGCTGCCGGATTTGCGCATCGACGACGTCGTAAATCCGCAGTGGCGACCGACCTTCGTGCTGCGCGGCCTGACGCGGCTGCCGGCGAGCTGGTGAGACGGGGGCGTTAACCTCCGCGCGCAACAGTCGCTGTGACTTCGCCACACTTCCCCCTATATAAGGGGCTGTTCCGGCCCGCCTGAAGCCTTCCCAGGGCAAGGTCTGGTCCGGGCGCCGTTTTGGCCGAGGGGAGACCCGTGCAGACGACGCTGCTCGGATTGGCGATTGCCTTCATCATTGCGCTTTTGGCCGCGCTGATCGGGCCTTACTTCATCGACTGGAACCAGTTCAGGCCCCAGTTCGAGGCGGAGGCCAGCCGAATCATCGGCGTTCCGGTGCGGGTGGCGGGCGCGCTCGACGCGCGGTTGCTGCCGGCGCCGACGCTGCGGCTGCGTTCGGTCACCTTCGGCGGCAACAACGATCTCGGCCGGCTGCGCGCCGACAAGCTCGACGTCGAGTTCAGCCTGGGCCCCCTCATGCGCGGTGAATGGCGTGCCACCGAGCTTTCGGTCGGCGGCATGGCGGTCGATCTCGGCTTGGACGCGCGCGGGCGGGTCGATTTGCCGTCCACTGCGAGCGGCGCCTTCAATCTCGCTTCGCTCGCCATCGAGCGACTCAATCTCACCGGCCGCATCGCCCTGCACGATGCCGCCAGCCGCTCGACGCTGGAGCTGAGCGACATCGCCTTCTCCGGTGACGTGCGCTCGCTCGCGGGCTCGGTGCGCGGCGACGGCCGTTTCACCGCCAATGGGGTGCGCTACCCGTTCCGCATCTCCTCCAGCCCGACCGCCGACGGCAACGCCACCCGCCTCCATCTCAACATCGATCCGGGCGAGCGCGCGATCCTCGCCGATCTCGAAGGCGTGCTCGCCTTCGACAACCGCTTGCCGAAATTCGAAGGTGCACTGACGCTCGCCGTGCCCGCGACAAAGAAAGCAGGCGAGGCGGGACCGACGCCCTGGAAGCTCACGACGAAACTCAAGGCCGATCCGGCCGGCGCCAAATTCGATCAGATCGACGCCAGCTACGGCACGGAGGACGCCGCGCTGAAGCTCGGCGGTGTCGGCGACCTCAAATTCGGCGCCTCGCCGCTGCTGCGCGCGGTGCTCTCAGCGCGGCAGGTCGATGCCGACAAGCTGACGGCCAAGGATGCTGCCAAGGACGATGCCGATCCGCAGCGCGTCCTGCCGGCGCTGCGCGCAGGGCTGGCCGCGATCCCGCAGGCGCCGATCCCGGCGCAGATCGAATTCAACTCCGACCAGATCATGCTCGGCGGCCGTCCGCTCCAGAACATCGGCGCCGAGCTTCAGACCGACGGACGATCCTGGACCTTCCAGCGGCTCGAGCTGCGCGCGCCCGGCATGACGCAGCTCTCGCTCAATGGTGCTGCTCCCGGCGCCGACAGCTTCAGCGGCCGGCTCAGCGTCGAATCGTCCGACCCTGACACGCTGGTGGCCTGGCTTCAGGGCCGCAGCGAGGTCAACCGTCGCAGCACGCGACCGCTACGCCTTGCGGGCGACGTGACGATTGCCGCCAACCATCTCGCCATCGACAGGCTGAAGGCCGAGATCGAGGGCGGCGCGGTCGAAGGCCGTATCGCCTTTGTCCAGACCGGCGCCAGCAAGGGCTCCCGCATCGACGCCGAGCTCAAGGCCGACCGTCTCGACCTCGACGCCGCCGCAAGCTTTGTGCGCGCGCTTGCCGGGTCGCAGGGCGAATGGCCGGGGGAGGCAAAGCTCTCGCTCGATATCGGCCGCGCCATCTCCGCCGGACAGGAGCTGCGGCCGTTCATGGCAAAACTCGGCTATGGCCCGGCGTCGCTGTCGCTGGAGCAGTTGCGGTTCGGCCAAGCCAGTGGCGTGACCACGGAGGCGAGCGGTAGTTTTGATCGCAAGAATGCCACCGGAAAGCTCGCCCTGAAGTCGTCGGCGAATTCGCTGCGCGAGCTGACCGCGCTGATCGAGCCGTTTGCGCCCGCGGTGCGCACGCGCTTCGATGCCATCCCGGCATTGCCCGGCGCGACGCGCCTGAAGCTCGAGCTCAGCCTCGACAAGAACGCCGAGCATGCCGATCGCAGCAACGCCCGCGTTGTGTTCGATCTCGACGCGCCGCAGCTCAAGGCGACCGCGACGCTGGCCGCGCAGACGCCAGTGGCCGCCGTCAGCGCCATCGACATCGACCGCCTGCGCAACAGCGACTTCACACTCGATTCGAAAGTATCGACGCCGCAGGCTGGCGCGCTGTTGGCGCTGCTCGGTCTCGATCGCATCGTGGCCGCAGGTGAGGGCGCTTCGCAGTTCGAAGGCAAGCTGACCGGCACTTGGCAGAAGCCGCTGCAATTGAGCGCAAAGCTCAGCGGCGGCGGGCTGGACGCGGATGCGCAAGGTAATTTTGACTGGTCTGCATCCAAGGGCAGTGCGAACCTGCGCGTCCGCAACGCCAATCTGGCGCCGCTGTTCGGAACCAGCTCCGCCGGCAAATCAGCACAGAGCGTCAGCCTGTCCGCGCGCGTTGGCCTGTCCGGCAATCGGCTGATCTTCGACGATCTCGACAGCACCGTTTCGGGCTCGCATCTGCGCGGTCGTCTTGCGGTGACGCTGGATCAGGAAAGGAGTGTCGATGGCGAGGTGGGCCTCGATTCGCTCGATCTTGCGCCGACGCTCGCGATGGCGATCGGCGCGGCCGGACATGATGCCGGCGAGCCGCTGAATGCGGGGCTCATCGGTGGCTGGCGCGGCCGCATCGCCTTCCAGGCATTGCGCGGAACGCTGCCCGGCGGCATCGAGCTGCGCCCCTTCGCGGGCACGATCCGCGGCGACGGCCAGTCGCTCGCGCTCGATGCGCTCAAGGGTGGCATCGGCGGCGGCGAGATGTCGGCAGGTCTCGATGCGCGCAATGGCGCCAATGGCCTGGCCCTGCACGCGCGCATCGAACTCAGCAATGTCGATGCGGCGACGCTGCGCTACCGCGATCTCGCGCTGCCCAAGGGACGCGCCTCGGTGCAGATGGCGCTGACGAGCCAAGGCCGCAGCGTCGCGGCCCTCACCGGTGCGCTCGCCGGCAACGGCACGGTGACGCTCGACTCCGCCGAGATTGCCGGCCTCAATCCGCGCGCGTTCGAGATCGCCATCCGCGCCAGCGACGGCGGCCAGGTGAGCGACGACAACAGGTTGCGGCAGCTGATCGAGCCGGCGCTGTCGGCAGGCCCGATCGCGGTCGCCTCGGCGCAGATCCCGTTCACGATCCGCGATGGGCGCCTGCGCGTCGGCGCGACGCCGCTGGAAGCGAAGAACGCCCGCGCCATCGTCTCCGGCGGCTATGACATTCCCGCCGACCAGGCCGACATCCGCGCCAGTCTGACGCCGATCATGACCGGGCTCTCCGGCGCCCCGCCGGAGATCCAGCTGTTCGCGGCAGGCCCGCTAGACAAGCTGAACCGCACCGTCGATCTCGCGCCGCTGTCCTCGTGGCTCGCGGTGCGCACGATCGATCGCGAGACGCGCCGGCTCGATGCGATCGAGCGCGGCGAGCCGCCGCCCGCCACCGCCGCGCTGCCGACGCTGGTCTCTCCCGATGCCGCGCCGGAGCAG
>NZ_PSRT01000119.1 GCF_004212635.1 Bradyrhizobium genosp. SA-3
TGCCCGCCGCCAAAGCCGCCATGGCCGCCACCGCCAAAACCACCGCGCGCGAGAGCGGGCGCCGCAGCCGCCAGCGTCGCAGCAACTGCCGCTGCGACGAGCCCTGTGAGAAGCCTGTTCTTCATCGGAAAATCCTCCTTGCAGTGCAGCGCTAGTCCCGCTGCACGAGGAGGATCAGGAGACGCGAATGCGCTGTCCCCATCAACTTACAAATGCGCCAGATTCTGACGCGGGTGTCAGGGAGGCGGCGCTCTGTCACTCCCTCTCCCCGTTCTTACGGGGAGAGGGTGGGGTGAGCGGTGCTCCGGCAAATTCGATTTGAGTTATGAGCCGAATATCCGACGAGTCGGATAGATTCCCGTCTCGGCACCATAGTGCCCTGCCCCTCACCCGGATCGCTGACGCGATCCGACCTCTCCCCGCAAAGGGCGGGGAGAGGTTAAGGGGTCACATCCGCTTGCCGCCGCTCTTCTCGGCTGCACGCCGCAACGCCTCCGCAAGCGCGCCGCCGCCGGAGGATTCCTGCTTGCGCGGCGCCGACGAGGTCATGCGTGCGCTGTTGCGCGAATTGTTGTCGCGCTGCATGCCGGGCGCGTCCTTCTTGGCGCCAACCTCGTCATCAAGGCGCAGCGTCAGCGAGATGCGCTTGCGGGCGACCTCGAAGTCCAGCACCTTCACCTTGACGATGTCGCCGGGCTTCACCACCTCGCGCGGATCCTTGATATAGTTCTTGGACATCGCCGAGATGTGCACGAGGCCGTCCTGGTGCACGCCGATGTCGACGAAGGCGCCGAAGGCGGCGACGTTGGTCACGGTGCCTTCGAGGATCATGCCCTTCTTGAGATCCTTGATCTCCTCGACCCCCTCCTTGAACACCGCGGCCTTGAACGCCGGACGCGGGTCGCGGCCGGGCTTTTCGAGCTCGCGCAGGATGTCGGTCACGGTCGGCAGACCGAAGGTCTCGTCGACGAAATCCTTCGGCTTGAGCGTGCGCACGATCTCGCTGCTGCCGATCAGCGCCTTGATGTCGCTCTTGGTCGCCGCGAGAATCCGGCGCACCACCGGATAGGCTTCCGGATGCACGCCGGAGGCGTCAAGCGGATCCTCGCCGCCGAGGACGCGCAGGAAGCCCGCGCACTGCTCGAATGCCTTCGGCCCGAGCCGCGGCACGTCCTTGAGCGCCTTGCGCGATTTGAACGGGCCGTTGGCGTCACGGTGCGCCACGATGCTCTGCGCAAGGCCTGCGCCGACGCCAGACACGCGCGCCAGCAGCGGCGCGGAGGCGGTGTTGACGTCGACGCCGACCGCATTCACGCAGTCTTCGACCACGGCATCGAGCGATTTGGCGAGCTTGGCCTGGCCGAGGTCGTGCTGATACTGGCCGACGCCGATCGCCTTGGGCTCGATCTTGACCAGCTCGGCGAGCGGATCCTGGAGCCGCCGCGCGATCGAGACCGCGCCGCGCAGGGTGACGTCGAGGCCCGGCAATTCCTCCGAGGCGAAAGCCGAGGCCGAATAGACCGAGGCGCCGGCTTCCGACACCACGATCTTGGTCATCTTCAGTTCGGGAAGGCCCTTGACGAGGTCGGCCGCGAGCTTATCGGTCTCGCGCGAGGCGGTGCCGTTGCCGATCGCGATCAGCTCGACGCGATGCTTGAGCGCAAGCCTGCCAAGGGTCGCCAGCGACTCGTTCCATTGCCGCTGCGGCTCGTGCGGATAGATCGCGGTGGTGTCGACCACCTTGCCGGTGGCATCGACCACTGCGACCTTGACGCCGGTGCGGTAGCCGGGATCGAGCCCCATGGTGACGCGGGTGCCAGCGGGCGCCGCCAGCAACAGGTCGCGCAGATTCGAGGCGAACACGCGCACGGCCTCGGTCTCGGCCGAGTTCCACAGCCGCATGCGTAGGTCGATGTTGAGATGGACCTGGATCTTGGTCCGCCAGGCCCAGCGCACGGTGTCGATCAGCCAGCGATCGCCGGCGCGCTTGAGGTCCGCAATGCCGAACCGCTTCATGATCTTCAGTTCATAGGCGCTCGGCACACCCGGCGGCGGCGCCTCGGCCTCGGCCTGAATTTGCAGGTCGAGGATCTCTTCCTTCTCGCCGCGGAACATCGCGAGGATGCGGTGCGAGGGCAGCTTCGTCAGCGGCTCGGAGAAATCGAAATAGTCGGCGAACTTCTCGCCCTCGGTCTTCTTGCCGTCGCGCACCTTGGAGGCCATGCGCGCGTTGGTCCACATCTCCTCGCGCAGCGCGCCGATCAGGTCGGCGTCCTCGTCGAAGCGTTCGACCAGGATGGCGCGGGCGCCGTCGAGTGCGGCTGCGGCATCGGCAACGCCCTTCTCGGCGTTGACGAAGGCCTCGGCCACGACCTTGGGATCGTTGCCAGGCTCCGCCATGAGCTGATTGGCGAGCGGCTCGAGGCCGGCTTCCTTGGCGATCTCGGCCTTGGTGCGGCGCTTCGGCTTGAACGGCAGATAGATGTCTTCGAGGCGCGCCTTGCTGTCGGCAGCGAGAATGCTGGCTTCGAGAGCCGCATCGAGCTTGCCCTGCTCGCGAACCGATTCGAGGATCGCCTTGCGGCGGTCTTCGAGCTCACGCAGGTAAACCAGGCGCTCCTCCAGGGTGCGCAATTGCGCGTCGTCGAGCGCACCGGTCGCTTCCTTGCGGTAGCGGGCGATGAAGGGAACCGTGGCGCCGCCGTCGAGCAGCGTTACCGCCGCCTCGACCTGCTCGGCGCGAACCCCAAGCTCCTGCGCAATTTTCTGGTTGATATTTGCCACGCGAGAATCCCTCTATCCAAGCACGCGACACGGCGGCGAACCACCGGCCACGGGACGCCGCTTATGAACCAACCGGGGTTGATTCATCAAGGTGCAGCGGATGGCCGTCGACAGAGGATTTTTTGCCGAACCGATGCGATCTCGCCACAATCGTGGGGAGGACGACGAGTTCGTGCTGTGCTCTCGTGTCCCGGGCGCGCTGCAGCGCGCAAGCGATGCGGCGCTGAGCCGGGACCCAGGACGCGGCATGGCATGCAGCGAGATGGGCCCCGGCTCTGCAGCGCATCGTCGAAGAGACGCTGCGCTGCGTCCGGGGCACGAGAGCGGAGTGCGGCGCCCGCTCTCTCCACGCCGTCATTGCGAGGAGCACTTGCGACGAAGCAATCCAGAATCCCGCCGCGGGGAGACTCTGGATTGCTTCGCGGAGCCTGTCATCGGGCCGCGCTTCGCGCGGACCCGGTGGCTCGCAATGACGGAGCGAGGGATATGCTCCATTGAGCCCGCGGGCTTCGGTGTCCGGCGGCGGGCCGGTTGCAGCGATCCTGCGACTGTCGGATTGATACGACCGGCAGCTCAGCGCCCCTGACCTCTCCGCCCCACGCAACCCTGCCCCTCGTGCCGGCTCGGTTGATTCGGACGGTTCCTTGCGAAAGGAAGGAGGCCGCTATCCAAGAGGATTTTGACGTCATGACTTTGCCGATGAGCTGGAGTGAATGGGCGCAGCACGACGGCGTGGCGCTGGCCGCGCGCGTCCGCAACGGCGAGCTGACCGCGAAGGAACTGGCGCGGCAGGCCGCCGCCGGCGTCGCCAAGGTCAATCCGGCGCTGTCGGGCGTGGTCGAGCTGTTCGAGGACGTGATCGCCGATCCCGCCAAGGACGGCGCCAATCTCGCAGGTCCCTTCGCCGGCCTGCCCTTCCTGATGAAGGATCTGGGACCGACCATGAAAGGCCGGCTCCAGGAGATGGGCTCGCTCCTGATGCGCGGTAATCGCGCGGCCGCCGATACCTTCCTGACCGGCAAATTCCGTCACGCCGGACTGAACCTGATCGGGCGCACCACGACACCGGAATTCGGCGTGTGCAGCTCGGCCGACAATCCCGCCGTCTACGTCACGCGCAATCCATGGAATACCGACTACACCACCTGCGGCTCGTCGGCCGGCAGTGCCGCGATGGTCGCGGCCGGCGTGGTGCCGATCGCGCATGCAACCGACGGCGGCGGCTCGATCCGCATTCCCGCCGGTGTCAACGGCAATATCGGGCTAAAGGTCTCGCGCGGCGTGTTCTCGCTCGCCCCGCACATGTCCGATCTCACCGGCCTTGTCTCGATCCAGGGCTGCCAGTCGCGCTCGGTGCGCGACACCGCCGCCTTCGTCGATCACGCAAGGGGACCGGCGCCCGGCGAGTTCATGCCGTTCTGGACCACGGCACAGCCCTATTGCGAGATGATCAAGCGCGATCCGACCAAGCTCCGCATCGCGCTGTCGCACACCTGGGGCGACTACACCGCGACGCCACACATCGCGGCCGAGCTGGAGAAGGCCGGCCGTTTCCTCGAAGACCTCGGCCATCACGTCGACTACGCCCTGCCCGAGCTCGACTTCCGCGCCGCGTTCGCGGCGCAGACCACCTGCTACATCTCGAACTTTGCGGTGGTGATCTCCAACATGCTGGCCGCGCGCGGGCTGGGGAAGCCGCCGGAAGATCTGATCGAGCCCATGAACATCCGCATCTGGGAGGCCGGCCGGCACACGAGCTTCGCCGAGCGCGCGAAGATGCAAGGCGTGTTCAACACGACCTCGCGCGGCTTCGGCGCCTTCTTCGAGCAGTGGGACGTGATCCTGACGCCGGTCACCGCGCTGCCGACGCCGAAGGTCGGCACCAAGGAATATCTCACGATCTCCGACAATCCCGACGTGCTCGACTGGTTCGGCAATCTCTGGCGCAATTTCGCCTTCACGCCGCTCGCCAATCTCTGCGGCATGCCGGCGATCTCGCTACCGATGGCGACCCACGAGCACAGCCTGCCGCTCGGCATCCAGGCGATCGCCAAGCAGGCCAATGACGGCCTCTTGCTGCAACTCGCCGCCCAGATCGAGCGCGCGCTCGACGGCAAGTGGAACGGCGGCAAGAAGCCGAAGGTGCATGTGGGCTGAGAAGCTGCGATTGCGCTGACGGGCGATCGCGCTTCCTGACTCAATTCTTCACCGTCGGAATCTCCTCCGGTGGCTGCTGCTGCCCCTGCTTGTACATCGCCAGCGCCTTGTCGAGCGCTTCGCGCAGCGCCAGTGCTGCGGCCACGCTGCAACGCAGGTGCGCGGTCTGGACCACGTCGACCCTGACGGCGGCGCCGACCGGCATCAGGAGGTTCGCGGCGAGCTCGATCTGGATCGCACCGTTGTGGTGACCGAAGCAGGAGGCGCCGTCGAAATAGACGATCGGCGCCCGCTCCGAGCTGGAGGTCGAAATGGTGACGGGCCCCTGGGCGGTCGAGGGTGTTTCGGGGTCGGTCATGGGCGCTCCTTGCGGCTAGTCGAACGAACGAAGCACCCACCATCGTCGCTTCGGCCCGCCCTGTCGAGGCCAAACCGCCCGAGGCAGACCTGCGACGCCTATTCGGGGTTTTGCGCGGCGCCCGGCACTGGTCTAGAACGTCGTCATGTCCACTCTACCTACCACGCTCCCCTTCGAGGAACTCGCCGAGGCGATCCAGGGTCGCCGCTCCGACTACGGCCATATCAGCGGGCTCCAGCTTGACCGCTTCGCACCCGGCGAGGCCTGGTCCAGCCTGCCCTACCGTCCCGTCTTCGTCGGCGACACCGAGACCGGCGTTCTGCATGGCGGTGTCGTCACCGCGATGCTGGACGAGAGCTGCGGCATGGCGGTGCAGCTCGCGCTCGACGGTACGCGCGCGATCGCGACGCTCGACCTGCGTATCGACTATCAGAAGCCGGCGACGCCGGGCCTCGACATCAAGGCGCATTCGGTCTGCTATCGCACCACGCGCTCGATCGCCTTCGTTCGCTCTACCGCTTATCAGGAATCCGAGGACGATCCGGTCGCGACCGCGACGGCCTGTTTCATGATCGGCGCCAACCGCACCAACATGCTCGCCGACCGCAGGATGGATGCGCGCAGCATCCCAAAGCTCGAGGCGCCGGAGGATCCGGATGGCCCGTTCGCAAATAGCCCGTTCGCGCGCTGCCTCGGCATTCGCGTCAACGACGACGGCACGCTAACGATGCCGTTCTCGCCGAAGATCATCGGCAATCCGATCCTGCCCGCGATCCATGGCGGCATGACCGGTGCTTTCCTGGAGACCACCGCGATCGTCGGGGTGGCGCGCGAGCTCGGCACTGCGGCGCCGCCCAAACCGATCGGCCTCACCGTCAACTATCTGCGTTCCGGCCGTGCGCTCGACACGTTTGCCAACGTCTCGATCGTGAAGCAGGGCCGCCGCATTGTGGCCTTCGAGGCGCGGGCCTGGCAGGACGATGCGAACAAGCCGATCGCCACGGCCTTCGGTCATTTCATGTTGCGGCCGACGCCTGGAAGTGACGAGGAATAGGCGTATTTTACTTGACGGGCGGGGCGCAGGACACAACGATAGCGCGTCCCCGACGAGAGGTACTCTGTTGCGGCATCCGCTCGACATCATCGCCATGTTCGCCGCACTCTGGCTGCTGGCATCGATGATGCTCGACGCGCTGACGCCGAAGGAGCTGACGGCGGTGATGATCGCCATTGCGATCGGGCCCGCCATCGTCGTCACCGCCGTGTTCTACTACCTGCGCTGCCCGCGCACGGACTTTGCGGTGATGTTCGCGGCGCTCTGGCTGATCTCCGACATTGCGATTGCCTTCATCTCACCGAAGGAGTTGCCGCATTTCCTGATCATGCTCGGCTTCGTGCCGGCGCTGCTGATCGGCATCGTGCTGCACTGGCAGCGCTTCCAGCGCCGCCACGAGCGGATGCCGCTGCCTTCGGCGAAGCGGGGCTAGCCTGTTGCAAGCGTGATCAGGTGACGATTAGGCGCCTTGATGTTCACCTCTCCCCGACGGGGAGAGGTCGGATTGCGCCTGGCGATGCGAAGCATCGTCCAGTGCAATCCGGGTGAGGGGCCGCAACACTCAGTGAGACTGTAACCCCTCACCCGGATCGCATCTTTCGATGCGATCCGACCTCTCCCTTTGGGAGAGGTGAACCGCGTTCGTGGCTCGCATTTGCTCACCCAACTTCGCCGCACTTCAGCGCGGCAACAGATTCGTCTTCGCGAGGTCGAGCACTTCGTCGCCGCGGCCATTCATCACGGCGCGCAGCACCCACAAACTAAAGCCCTTGATTTGCTCCGGCGTGATGGTCGGCGGCATCGACAGCTCCTGCTTGGCGGTGACGACGTCGAGCAGCGCCGGCCCGTTATGGGCCAGCACCTCCTTCATCGCGCCGGGCAGCTCGCCGGGATCCTCGACGCGCTTCGCAAAGACGCCCATCGCACGCGCCATCGCGGCGAAATCAGGGTTCTCCAGATCGACATTGGTGTCGACGAAGCCCGCGGCCTTCATCTCCAGCGCGACGAAGCCGAGCACGCCGTTGTTGAACACGATCACCTTCACCGGCAGCTTCATCTGCGTCAGCGTGATCAGGTCCCCCATCAACATGGTGAAGCCGCCGTCGCCCGACAGTGAGATCACCTGGCGGCCGGGCTGTGCAGCCTGCGCGCCGATCGCCTGCGGCATGGCGTTGGCCATCGAGCCGTGCACGAAGGAGCCGATCAGACGGCGGCGGCCGTTCATGTCCAGATAGCGCGCGGCCCACACCGTGGGCGTGCCGACGTCGGCGGTGAACACGGCGTCGTCGGTCGCATGGTCGCTGATGACTTTTGCGAGATATTGCGGATGGATCGGCTTGGCTCCCGGCGTGCCCCTGGCGAGCTGGTCGAGTCCTTCGCGGGCCTTCTTGTAGTGCGCGACGGCATCGTCGAGATGCTTGCGCTGCGTCTTGGTCTTGAGCAGCGGCAGCAGCGCCTCGATGGTGGGCTTGACGTCGCCGACGAGCCCGAGATCGATCTTGCAGCGCCGGCCGAGATTTTCCGGGCGGATGTCGATCTGCGCGATCTGGCAGTCGGTCGAGAAGAACTGCTTGTAGGGGAAATCTGTGCCGAGCATCACCAACGCGTCGCAGGCGTGCATGGCCGCATAACCCGAGGAGAAGCCGATGAAGCCGGTCATGCCGACGTCGTAGGGGTTGTCGTGTTCGACATGCTCCTTGCCGCCGAGCGCATGCACGATCGGGCTCTTCAGCGTCTCCGCAAGCTGCATCAGCGGCGCGTGCGCGCCGGCGCAGCCGCGGCCGCAGAACAGCGTGATGCGCTCGGCGCCGTTCAGGAGATCCGCGAGCGCCCTCAGCTCATCGGCCTGCGGCACGACCTTGGGCGCTGCCAGCGTAAGCCCGCGCGTCGTCGACAGCGCGCGCTTCGGCGGGCTGCGGAAAGCGACGTCGCCAGGCATGGCGACGACGGCGACGCCGCGCAAGCCGACCGCCGCGCGGATGGCGTTCTCCAGCACGTAAGGAAGCTGGCTCGGGTCAGAGACCAGCTCGCAATAATGGCTGCACTCGCGGAACAGGTTTTGCGGATGCGTCTCCTGGAAATAGCCGCCGCCGATCTCGGCCGAGGGGATCTGCGCCGCGATCGCCAGCACAGGAACGCGGCTGCGATGCGCGTCGAACAGGCCGTTGATCAGATGCAGATTGCCCGGGCCACAGGAGCCGGCACACACCGCAAGGCTTAACGTCATCTCGGCTTCGCCGGCGGCGGCGAACGCCGCGACCTCTTCGTGCCGGACATGGATCCACTCGATGGTGCCGCGACGGCGCAGCGCCTCGGTAAATGCGTTCAGGCTGTCGCCGACGATGCCGTAGATGCGCTTGACGCCGGCCTGTTCGAGCGTTGCCACGAACAGATCGGCCACGTTGTTGATCGCCATGTCGGTCTCCTGCTTCAGCCAATCACATGCACACGATGTGCAGGCATCGATTGCGATGCCGTGAGGCACAATAAGCTATGACACGATCACCGCGTATCTGTTCCGGCTCACTCTTTCACAATCGCCCGATCGTAGGCTGTGATCGTCGCGTTCGCGCGCGCGGCGACATCGGCGGCCGACATGCCGGGCTTGTAAAGGCTGGAGCCGAGCCCGAACGCCGTCACGCCGCCCTTGATGTACTCGGCAAAATTCTGATCGGAGACACCGCCGACGGCGGCGATCATCACGCCGGCCGGCAGCACGGCGCGGATCGCGGCAATGCCGGACGCGCCGAGCACGCTCGCCGGAAAGAACTTCAGGCTCGAGGCGCCGGAGTGCGCCGCCAGCAACGCCTCGGTCGGCGAGAACACGCCCGGCATCGTCACCATGCCGTGCTGGTGCGCACGCGCCAGCACCTCGGTATCGACATTCGGCGAAACCATGAGCTTGCCGCCGACGTCGTTGAGACGATCGACGTCTGCGGCCGTCAGCACAGTGCCGGCGCCGATCAGCACGCCGGCCGGCGCGAGCTTCGCGGCGGTGCCGATCGAACGAAACGGATCGGGCGAGTTCAGCGGGATCTCGATCGCGGTCATGCCGGCCTCGATCAGCACGCCGACGATCGCCTCGGCTTCCTCGGGCTTGACGCCGCGCAGGATCGCGACCAGCGGACGCTTCATCGGCGGAAAGGGAATGCTCATCTCAAGAGTCCTTCTATTTCGTCCAGATCGCCGCAGCCGCCATCGACAATCCGCGGCGGACGGCTTCATCGGCATCGATGGGCTGCACGGTGACCGACAATGCGTCGAAAGCCAGCCGATATAGCGTTGCAAGGCGACCCGATGCGAGCAACATGACGCCTGCTTTCGGCACGGTACCGGAGAGCCCTGCCCCCAGCTCGACGCCAATCAACGTGCCCGACAGCGTTTCGCGCGCTGCGGCCGGCGTGCCGCCGAACAAGAGCTGCCGCGACCGCGCGGTGAACAGAAGATTGGCGGCGAAGGCCGGCGTCTTGAACGCTGCAATCACCGCCGCCTTGAAGCTTGCGACATCCTCGGCGTCATCGGCGCCGGCAACTGCAAGCGACAAAATCGTCTCGCGCGACACCACGCTGAAGAGTTCGCCGGTCATGAAAGTCGCAAATCGCTCGACCGTGCCGTCCTTCACGCGGACCCATTTCGAATGCGTGCCGGGCATGCAGACCAGCGCCTCGCCGGCGGCATCGAGGCCGAGCGCACCGAGCAATTGCGTCTCCTCGCCGCGCATGACGTCCGGCGCGTTTGCGTCGCGCTGCGCGATGCCCGGCAGGATGCGGATATCGCGCGCTTCGCCCGGCACAAGCGCGGCCTGTTTCAGGATGGCGGCAAGTGGCGCCGGCGTGTCGACATAGCCGGCCTCGACCCAACCCGTTTTGGCGCCGGCCATGCCGCAGACGAGCACCGGCAGATGATCCGGCGCTTCGATCGCCGCAAGATGCGATTGCAGCACGGCGGGGAATCCAGCCTTGGCCGCAGCCAGCATGCCCTCGCCGCTGCGGCGTTCCGCCAGCACTTGGCCGGCACGGTCGATCAGCCAGAGCCGGAAGCTGCTGGTGCCCCAGTCCACTGCGACATAGGCGGGTTCGGTCATCTCAATTCTCGTCCTCGTCTCACTGCCAAGACGCCGTCTCGCGACAATGAGACAGCGCCTTGCAAATCCGTCCCGGGATATCGGCTATTGCCGCCGTAAACCAGCCTTGTCTCGCAGGTCTGCGGCGCCGCCCGTGCTGGCACACCGCTTGCTGAAGCAGCTCCACTCACGTCCGTGAACCGCGCAACAAGACGCGTCAACATCAGATGAGGAAACCATGGAGATCGGCTATTTCACGATGCCTTCGCATCCGCCGGAGTGCGGCCTGAAGGAAGGGAACGACTGGGACTTGCAGGTCATGCGCTGGCTCGACGAGCTCGGCTATCAGGAAGCCTGGGTCGGCGAGCACCACACCGCGCCCTGGGAACCCAACCCGACGCCGGACCTCCTGATCGCGCAGGCGCTGATGCAGACCAAGAAGCTTCGCATCGGACCGGGCGGCTTCCTCTTGCCTTATCACCACCCGGCTGAGCTCGCCAACCGCGTCGCGATGCTGGACCATCTCTCCGAGGGCCGGCTCAATTTCGGCGTCGCGGCAAGCGGCCTGCCGAGCGACTGGGCGATGTTCAACGTCGACGGCATGAGCGGGCAGAACCGCGACATGACGCGCGAAGCGCTGGAGATCATCCTGAAGCTGTGGACTGAACCTGCGCCCTTCACCCATAAGGGCAAGTTCTGGACGGTGACCAAGCCGGACACGATGTTCGACTTCCTCAAGCCCCACATCAAGCCGCTCCAGGCGCCGCATCCGCCGATTGGCGTTGCCGGGCTATCCAAGAATTCGGACACTTTGAAGCTCGCCGGCGAGCGCGGCTTCATTCCGATGAGCCTCAACCTCAACCCGGCCTATGTCTCGAGCCATTGGGATTCGGTCGAGATCGGCGCCGCCAAGACCGGACGCAAGCCGAACCGGCAGGACTGGCGTCTGGTGCGCGAGGTGTTCGTCGCCGACACGGATGAAGAGGCCTGGAAGCTTTCGACCGGCGATATGATGGGCCGGATGATGCACGAGTACTTCCTGCCGCTGCTCGGCCATTTCGGCTTCAAGGATTATCTCAAGCACGCGCCCGACGTGCCCGACAGCGACGTCACGGTCGAATATTGCGCCAAACGGAACTGGATCGTCGGCTCGCCCGCGACCGTCGCCGAGAAGATCGAGAAGATCTACGACGAGGTCGGCGGCTTCGGCGTGCTCCTGGTGTTCGGCTTCGACTACAAGCACAAGGCGGAAGCCTGGCACCACTCGCTGTCGCTGCTGAAGAATGAGGTGATGCCGCGCCTGGCGCATCTCGGCTCCGCGAAGAAGGCAGCTTGACCTGGGCATGATCCGGAAAAGTGCGCAGCGGTTTTCCGAAGAGATCATGCTATACTTATGAAGCCGGGTGCGGCGCGATCGTACCGCACCCGTATCATTTCGGAGATTTCCGCGTGACGGTCGACGCCAAGGATTTCAAGCAGGCGATGCGCCAATGCGCCGGCGCGGTTGCGCTGGTGACGGTTGGCGCCGAGCACGGCAAGCGCACCGGGCTGACGGTGACGTCGGCTTGCTCGCTCTCCGACAATCCGCCCTCGCTGATCGTCTGCGTCAACCGCAACGCCAGCGCGCATGGGCGCATCCGCGAGGAAGGCGCCTTTGCGATCAACTTCCTGCACGAGGATCACGCCCTGCTGGCGCTAACTTTCAGCGGCCAGAAAGGCGTCAACGGCGACGACCGCTTCGCCTTCGGACAATGGACGCGCGGCGAGACCGGCGCGCCGGTGCTGACGGATGCGGTCGCGGCATTCGATTGCGTTCTGGCGCAGGAGTTCGAGACCAGCACGCATTCGATCTTCGTGGGCGAGGTGCGCGGCGTATCACATGCGGATGCGGCGAGGCCACTCGTCTATCTGCGCAGCAATTTTCACACCTCGCACGAGATCCGCGAGACCGTCGCGCTCGGCGACCTCGATGCACGGCATCTGAGCTGGACGGATTTCTCCTGACCTAGAGCAGATCATAACCAGGCGTGAGGATGCCGCGCGGATCGTGATGGCGTTTGGCGTCGCGCAGCAGCGGCCATCTCGGCCCGAAATGATCGGTCCAATCCTGCGACGACATGGCAAGCGCGCTCACCGGGTACAGCGTGCCGCCTGCACCGCGAATGCGATCGTAAACGGCGCGATTGCGAGCAAGTTGCCGGTCCGCATTCGCCTTGTCCGCCGATGCCGGGATGCGGATGAGATTGAACGGGAACACGACGCGCTCGTCGGGCAGCCGAAGCAGGGGCGTACGGCAGAGGTCCGTGAGCATCGGGTAGTACGTGATCCGCCCGAACGGGCCGAGATCATCACTGTTCAGCCCGGCCATGACCCCGCTTGCGACCTCAAGCGCGTTGCTACCGCGCAAGTACGTGAGGAGCCAGGGATGCGGATTGAACCACTGGCCGTTCGATCGCAAGAGTTTCTCGAGCTTCGCAAATGCATTGGCGTCATCACCGAAGGTGAGGTCCGAGACGGTCTCGCGCTTGTCAGCCAGGCCTGCTAGCAGCGCGTTGTCGTCGGGAGCCGTGCTGCTGTCATAGAAGACACCAGCCTCCAGTTGATAGCGCCAGTCGCCGGCGCCGTCCGGCACGACAGCGCCCTGCAACTGGTCGAAGCGCGCCTCATCCAGAGCGCGCCGCTGATCCGCGGTCAGTGAAGCAAGATCGGGATAGGACAGCAGATAGCGCCTGACACGTTCGGGTGCGCGCATCAATCGAAGCGTCGCTCTGTTGATAATCGCGCATTGTGCCAGCCCGGCGCGAACGGCGTCGAACAGTTCGGCATGCGCCGTCGGCGAGCAGGTCAGCTCCACGCCTTCGCCGGTGACGATATCGAGCTCCAGAACCTGGTCGGTCTGGAGCCCGTGCCGGGACGATGACCCGCCAATTCCGCCGACGGCAAGCGTGCCGCCAACGGACAGGCCGAGGTAATTGGTCAGCACCGGTGGCGCGAGCCCTTTGGCCAGAGTTGCCTCCAGCACCGCGTGCCAGGTAGCGCCGGCTTCGACCACGACACGGTCCGGTTCGATCCGGTGAATCGACTTGAGCGCGGCGAGGTCCATCACGATGCCGTCTTCGGCCATGGCCCGGCCGTAGGTGGCATGCCCCTGGCCGCGCGCCGCAACCTTCAGCCCCTGTCCCCTTGCCCAGCGCAGGATGTCCGCGATCTCGGCGCTCGACCTGGGCTTGCAGACGGCCCGCGGCTGCCTCTGAATGATGTGGCCAAAATCCTGCGCTGTAGCCGCGCGGGATTCTGCGTCGTCCGCAAGCAAAGCCTTAGGTGGTCGCGGGTCGCGCGAGCCCGGCGATTGTCCGGCAAAAGTGGCCGAAGCCAGCGTCGCCGTGACGCTGACGCCCGCGTGCAAGAGTGTCCGTCGATCGGGAGTCATGGTGCAGTCCTCTGCGCCCTCGCCGGGCGGATGGGCCCCTGCGCTTCAACCTGCGATCGACTGCTCGCCGGGACAACCGGCGAATCGCGGGATAGACATTCCCGCTAATCGCGAGAATGCGTTCCCGCGCGTCAGCTCAAAGCCGCTCATGCTTCAATCTCTCCGCCAGCAGGTCAACGAAGAGGTGCGTCTTGGCCGGCGGTATCGCGCTTGGCGGAAACACGGCGCGCACGGGCGTTCGCGGTGCCTCGAACGCCTCCAGCACGATTTCGAGCGCGCCCTGATCGACGAGATCGCGGATTTGCCAGAACGGCCCGTATCCGACACCGAGGTCGTGACGAGCGGCGACATGCGCAGCCGTCGTATTGTCGGTGTGAAAGCGGCCGTTCACCTGCACGATCGCCGCGCTGCCGTCGATCTGAAAGCGCCATGTGTCCACTTCGCCGCGACCGGTCCTGCGCAGGATGCATTGATGCCTGGCGAGATCGTTCGGATGATGCGGGTGGCCATGACGTGCGAAATAGGCGGGAGCGCCGTAGACGACTGTGCGCAGTTCGCCTAGCCGCCGGGTCTTCAGCGAAGAATCCGGCAATTCGCGGATCCGCACGGCGAGATCAAAACCATCGCCGACGACATCGACCGGCCGGTCGGACATGTTGACGTCGACTTCGATCTGCGGGAAGCGCGCCATGAACTCGGCGATCGCGGGCACCACATGGGTCGACCCGAACAAGACCGGTGCTGCGACCTTGAGCAGCCCCGACGGCTCGACACGCCGGTTGGCGGCTTCGAGCCGCGCTTCGGTGATTTCCGCAAGAGCCGGCTTGACGCGACGATAGAATGCCAGTCCCGCTTCGGTCGCCACCGATTGCCGCGTCGTTCGCCGAATCAGCTCGACACCGACGCTCTGTTCCAGCGCGGCCAGTGCCCGGTTCACCGATTGCAACGACCGTCCCAGTTGCCGCGCGGCGGCCGTCTGGCTGCCGGCCTCGATGACAGCTAGAAAGATTTCGATCTCCTCCATCGAGTGTGCTCCTCTTGCTCCGCCGGGAATGTATGTTCGCGGCGGAGCAATTGCCGCCCTGGGATCGATCTGCGAGAGCCGATCAAGGGCCGGGCACCGTCCGGGTTCCGGCAGGAGCCCGCGAACTCGTTAGAATGAGATCTTCAATTGTTTGATCCTGCGATAGAGCGTGGCGCGGCTGAGTTTTAGCGCGCGCGCTGCTTCGGTGACGCGGCCGCCGTGCTTGCGCAACGCGTCGACGATCGTGGCGCGCTCGGCAGCCTCGAGATCCGGCTCCGTCCTTCCGAACGGCGGCAGATCGAGATCGGCATCGGTGATGACACCATCTTCCGCCGTGCAGCCGGCGAGCCGCAGCACGTGGCGGAGCTGGCGCATGTTGCCGGGGAACGGATAGGCCACGAGCCGCGACCAGGCTTCCTCCACGAGGCGGCAGTTCGGCGCCTCCTCTCGCGCGATCTGGCGGATGACGTCGTCGCGGTCGGCGCGCTCGCGCAAGGCCGGCAATCGCACCTCCATGCCGCGCAGTCGGAAATAGAGATCGGCGCGGAAGCCTCCCTCCTCGGCCATGCGGCCGAGATCGCGATGCGTGGCGCTGATCAGGCGGATATCGACGGCGACAGGCTTGAGCGCGCCGAGCGGCCAGACCTCGCGGTTTTCCAAAACGCGCAACAGGCGCGTCTGCAGCGCGATCGGCATGTCGCCGATCTCGTCCAGGAACAGCGTGCCGCCATCGGCCTGCACGATCAGGCCCTTCGAACCATCGCGCCGCGCGCCGGTGAAGGCGCCGGCCTCGTAGCCGAACAGCTCGGCGTCGATCAGGCTCTCCGGCATCGCCGCGCAGTTCAGCGCGACATAATTGTTGCGCGCGCGGTTGCTCGCCGCGTGAATGGCGCGCGCGAACACGTCCTTGCCGACGCCGGTCTCGCCATGCAGCAGCACCGGTAGGTTGTGATCGCCGATGCTCATGAGCCGCTTCACGCTTCGGATCAGACCGGGATCGCGTCCGGCAAGCCGATGCAGGGCATCGAACCGGCCGGCAGGCGCATCGCGGCGCGGTGCATGCGACTTTGCACGCAGCGGCGGAGCAACGTGCCCCTGTCCCAACAGGCTGCCATCGGCGCGGCGCAGCTCGACGAGCTCATCCGTACCGCGCGCGCCATGATGATCGAACTTGACGTAGCGCGACAGATCGATGCCCGAGGCGATCATGCCGTCGGTGAGCCCGAGCAGTGCACGCGCGGAACGGCAGGCGCCGACGACGCGCCGGTCGTCGTCATAGGCGATGAGGCCACTGCCGCCGTCACCGGGCACGGTGGCGATCCAGGCGT
Source organism: Bradyrhizobium genosp. SA-3 (assembly GCF_004212635.1). Classification (GTDB taxonomy): domain Bacteria; phylum Pseudomonadota; class Alphaproteobacteria; order Rhizobiales; family Xanthobacteraceae; genus Bradyrhizobium. The sequence continues at coordinate 16,199 of NZ_PSRT01000119.1, forward strand.
TGCGGAAATGGCCACGGAAGATCGCGCCCTCCATCCGCCGCGTCGCCTCCATCGTCACCGCGAGCGCGAGCTGATGTGCGGCGCGCTCCAGATCCTCGCGGCAGGAGGTGATGTTGATGGCACCGGCGAGCCGCCCGGCCTCGTCGAACAGCGGCGCCACGGCGCAGGAGAACATGTGCCACTGGGCGCGAAAATGTTCGTCGCGATGCACCAGGATCGGCTTCTCCTCGGCCAGCGCGGTGCCGAGCCCATTGGTGCCCTCGAAGGTCTCGGCGAAGTTCGAGCCCGTGTAGATTTTCCAGTCCAGGAACATCCTTGCGTCGGCCTCGCCCGGCAGGCGGCTGAACAGCATGGTTGCGTTGGCATCGGCGAGATTGACGCAATAGCCGGCGTCGCGCAGCACACGGGCGAGATCGTCGAGCTCGGGCATTGCGAGCCTGATCGTCTCCTCCATCGGTTCGGCGGCATGCCGGATTTCGGCCTCGGTCAGCGTCTGCGGCGGGCCCTGGCGGGCAGGATCGAGCCTGTGATTGATGAGGCAGCGCCGCCAGGAATTGGCAATCCGCGAAGAAGCATCGACGTCGGCCACGTGACTGGCGACGGACAAGACACGGGCGACATGATTCGGGGCCGAAAGGCTGGCCATCGCGGACGTCTCCACCCTGTATTATTGTGCAAAGTCTGGCACCGCAGGCGGGGAAGTCAATCGGGAACCGGGAACGCACGCGGCGCAGTCAAAATTGCTGCATCGCCCTTACCACGTATCGATGCACGGCCGCTTCTTGCCCGTTCGCGCCGGCGGCTTCGGCACTGAGCGCAGGCCCGCCATGATCCAGCGCCGCGTCTCGGCGGGATCGATGACGTTGTCGATCTCGAACACGGAGGCAATCGAGACCGCCTTGCCGTTGGCGTAGAGTTCGGCGACCTTGTTGCGGTAGTAGGTCTCGCGCTCGTCGGGATCGGCGATCGCCTCCATCTCCTTGCGGAAGCCGAGGCGGACATAGCCCTCCAGCCCCATGCCGCCGAACTCGCCGGTCGGCCAGGCCGCGGTGAAGAACGAAGCATGGAAGCCGCCGCCGATCATCGACTGCGCACCGAGGCCATAACCCTTGCGCAGCACGATGCCGAACAGCGGCACGGTGAGGCTGGCGCCGGTCACGAACATGCGCGAGACGTGACGCACGATCGCGGTCTTCTCCGCTTCCGGCCCGACCATGAACCCAGGCGTGTCGCAAAGCGAGACGACGGGTAAGTCGAAGGCGTCGCAGAGCTGGAGAAAGCGCGCGGCCTTGTCACCGGCATCGGCATCGATCGCGCCACCGAGATGGCGCGGATTGTTGGCGATCAGGCCGAACGGCTTGCCTTCGATGCGGATCAGCGCGGTGATCATGCCGACGCCGTAGTCGCGGCGCAGCTCCAGCACGGAGTCCTTGTCGGCGACGAGATCGATCACGCTGCGGATGTCGTAGACGCGCAGCCGGTTCTCGGGAATCGCGCGGCGGAGCAGGCGCTGGTCGGCGGCCTGCCACTCCGTCACCGCGCCCTGGAAATAGGACAGATATTTCTGCGCGACTTTTGTGGCCTCCTCCTCGTCTTCGACGAGGATGTCGATGACGCCGTTCGGGGACTGGAACGAGACCGGGCCGACCTCGGCAGGATGATAGACGCCGAGCCCGCCGCCCTCGATCATGGCGGGGCCGCCCATGCCGATCGAGGCGTTCTTGGTGGCGATGATCACGTCGCAGCAGCCGAGCATCGCGGCATTGCCGGCGAAGCAATAGCCGGAGACGACACCGACCACGGGCACGAGGCCGGACAGCCTTGCGAACTGCACGAAGGACGGGCCGTCGAGGCCGGTCATGCCGAGCCGGTCAGTGTCGCCGGGCCGGCCGCCGCCGCCCTCGGCGTAAAACACCAGCGGGACACGCCAGTCTTCCGCCAGCGTCAGCATGCGGTCGATCTTCTTGTGGTTCATGTGGCCCTGCGTGCCCGCGAGCACGGTGTAGTCGTAGGCCACGACGATGCAGCGCCCACCTTCGGCGCCGAACTTTTCGGCATTGACGGTCGCAACGCCCATGACGAGGCCGTCGGCCGGCGTGTTCTTGATGAGATCGTCGAGCTTGCGCCGGCGCCGCTGCGCCGCGATCGCAAGGCTGCCGTACTCCATGAACGAGCCGTCGTCGACGAGCTGGGCGACGTTCTCGCGCGCGGTGCGCTGGTTGGTGTTGCGGCGGCGCTCGACCGAGGCCGGCCGATTCGCATCGAGCGTGTTGGCTTGGCGGGCGATCAGTTCGGCAAGATCGGGACGGATGTGATCGAGATCGATGTCGGCTTCCGCCGCCGTGCTATCAGCCGCGACGTCGAGCGGCTCCAGATACAGGATCGGCTCGCCATGCATCAGCGTGACGCCGTCGCCGGCAACGAGCTTCATGACGCGGCCGCCCTGCTCGGCCATGACCAGATGCTCCATCTTCATGGACTCGATCACGGCGAGCTGCTGGCCGGGGCGGACGATCTCGCCGTCCTTCACCTGGATGGCGACGATGGTTCCCTGCAGGGGCGCCGCGACCATCACCGCACCTTCAGGCACGGCTTGCGCGACATGCGCCTCCGTGGCGTGAGCGCTGCTTCGCTCGGTCGCAGCAAAGTAGAGCGGCTTGGCGGCGCCATCGGCCGCTTCCACGAGCTTGCCGATATTGCGGTCGATAAAATCGGTCGCGATGCGGTTGGTCCTGAAATCGGGATGCGCAAGCACGGCCTGAAGGAAGGCGATGTTGGTGACGACGCCGTCGATCCGAAACTCGCGCAAGGCGCGCGAGGCTTTTGTGACCACGTCGTGCCAGGCCGCGCTCGGCGTGTGCACAATGATCTTGGCCAGCAGCGAGTCGAACGCCGCGCTGGTCTTGTAGCCGGCATAGCCAAAACTGTCGACGCGAACGCCGGGCCCCGACGGCGGCTCGAACACAGCGAGCACACCGCCGGTCGGATGCGTCGCCCCCGTTTCGTCCAGCGTCTCCATGTTGACGCGCAGCTGCATCGCATGGCCGCGCGGCTTCGGAATATCCCCTTGCGCAAAGCCGATCGAGGCGAGCGTCGCACCTGCGGCGACCGCGAGCTGGGCGCGAACGAGGTCGAGGCCGAGCACCGCTTCCGTCACGGTGTGCTCGACCTGGAGCCGCGGATTGGCCTCGATGAAGGCAAAGCTGTCGTCGGCGCTGCCATCAACCAGGAACTCGAACGTGCCGAGATTGTCGTAAGAGGCGGCCGCGGCGAGCTGCTTCGCCGCCTCGATGATGCGGCCGCGCAAGCCATCGCTCAGCGACGGGCTCGGCGCGACCTCGACCAGCTTCTGGTGCCGGCGCTGGATGGTGCATTCGCGCTCCCACAGATGGGAGATTGCGCCGTGGCGGTCGCCGATGATCTGCACCTCGATATGGCGCGCCTGCCGGATCAGCCGTTCGGCATAGACGCCGTCGAAGCCGAACGCCGCCTTGGCCTCGGACTGACAGCGCGCATAGGCTTCCGCGAGATCGGCGGCATTCTCCACGACACGCATGCCGCGACCGCCACCGCCGGCCATCGCCTTGATCACGATCGCCGCCTTGCCGCCGAGCGAGGTGAAGAACGCCGTGATCTCCTCCAGCGAGGACGGCCCGCTGGTGCCCGCGATGATCGGCACACCGCAGCGTTTTGCCAGTTGCCGTGCCGCAACCTTGTCGCCGAACAGCTCGAGCGCCGCGGGCTTCGGCCCGACAAAAGCGATGCCCGCGTCAGCGCAGGCTTTTGCGAATGCCGCGTTCTCGCTGAGAAAGCCGTAGCCGGGATGCACGGCATCGCAACCGGCCGCCTTCGCCGCCTTCACCACCGCGTCGATGTCGAGATAGGCCCGCGCACCGCGGCCGGGAATTTCGACCGCTTCGTCGGCAACACGCACATGCAGCGACAGCGCATCGTCGGCGGGGTGGATCGCAACCGTCGCGATGCCGGCGTCGGCCGCGGCGCGCGCGATGCGGATGGCGATCTCGCCGCGATTGGCGATCAGGAGCTTTTTGAACGACATGCAACGGTCTCCATGCCCGCGAGGCCAGGCGCGGGTCGGCAGGTTCGATGATCCTGCTTCTTCACTTTAGCCGCAGCCGTCAAGAGCGAGAAGACCGGTCGCGATGACCGCTCCCGCGGGCCGGAATTTCGGGTCCGCAACACGCGCCGCGACGAGGCGAATAATCCACGTTACGGCAGGCAGATCGGCGACGATCAGGCCGCCCGCACGCCCGCAACGAAGGCGCTGACCTCGTCTTCGAGCGATTGCAGCTTCTGCGTCAGCCGGCCGCTCGATTGCAGCACGAGGCCGGCGGCCTGGCCGGTTTCGGCCGTGGCATCGGTGACGCCGGAGATGTTTTGCGAGACCTGGTCCGTGCCGGACGCTGCCTCCTGCACGTTGCGCGCGATCGCCTGCGTCGCGGCGCCCTGCTCTTCGACCGCGGCGGCGATCGACGAGGAGATCTCGTTGACCTCCATGATGGTGACTCGGATGCTCTCGATGTTGCCGACGACCTCGTTGGTCTCGGCCTGGATCGCGGCGATCTGCGCGCCGATCTCGTCGGTCGCCTTCGCGGTCTGGCTCGCCAGCGATTTCACTTCGCTCGCGACCACTGCAAAGCCCTTGCCAGCTTCGCCCGCCCGCGCCGCCTCGATGGTGGCGTTGAGCGCGAGCAGATTGGTCTGCGAGGCGATCTGGTTGATGAGGTCGATGACCTCGCCGATCTTGTGCGCGGCCGCGGCCAGCCCCTGCACGGTGTCGTTGGTGCGCTGACCGTCGGCAGCGGCCTTGTCGGCCACGCTGGCAGCCTGCGCGACGCGCTGGCTGATTTCGGTGATCGAAGACGACAGCTCGCCGGCGGCGGAGGCGACCGTCTGCACGTTGCTCGAGGCCTGCTGGCAGGCGGTGGCGACGAAGCTCGCGCGGTCGGTCGCCTTATTCGCAGTCTCCGACATGCCCTGCGCGGCCTGCTGCATCGCGCGCGCCTCGTTGAAGACGTCGCGGACGACGGCCTGAACGCTCGCCTCGAACTTGCCGGCAAGATCGGCCATCGCCCTGCGCTTCTCGTCGTCGGCCTTCTGCTTCAGCTCCTGCTGCTCGGCATGCATCCGGCTGACCGCCGACGCATTGTCCTTGAATACGGCGAGCGCCTTGGCGAGCCCGCCAATCTCGTCGCGGCGATCGGTGTGGGGCACATCGAACGCGCTATCGCCGGCGGCGAGCCGCTCGGTCAGCGCGGTGATCTTGGCCAGCGGCCGGGTGACGCTTCGCCCGATCAGGAAAGAGGCGCCGAGAACCAGGATCAGCACAGCGAGGCATATATAGCCGAACGTCATCGCATTCTGGCGGAAGACGGCGTCGACGTCGTCGAGATAGATGCCGGTGCCGATGATCCAGCCCCAGGGCGCAAAGCCCTTCACATAGGAGATTTTCCCAACCGGCTGGTCGAAACCGGGCTTCGGCCAGAGGTAGCCGTAGAAGCCCGCGCCATGCTTGTTGACGACGTCAACGAAGCCCATGAACAGCGCGTTGCCGGCGGGATCCTTCATCCCGGAGAGGTCCTTGCCGTCGAGTTCGGGCTTGATCGGGTGCATGACCATTTTGGGGGCCATGTCGTTGATCCAGAAATACTCGACCTTGTCGTAGCGCAGGCTCTTGATTTCTCCCATTGCACCGGCCTGAGCCTGCTCGCGCGAGAGCTTTCCTTCGCTCTCGAGCTTCTGGTAGTGCGCCAGGATGCCGTAGCCGACGTCGACCATGTGCTGCGTCTTGGCCTGGCGGTCGGCGATCATCTGCGCGCGCAGGGTCGACAGCGCGATCGGCGCCAGCGCGACCATGCCGAGCAGGCTGATGCCGACAATCAGGACCAGCTTGAAACTGATGCGGGAGAAAATCATCGGTGCTCGCAAGAATTGGAAGGGCTGATATGTCTGTTTATCCCGTTCCCCTTAGCAAAGCTTTAAGCATTGGATTCCCCAGAGCCGCGTAGAACTGCGTGAGGATGGGGCGCCATTCATCCGGCGGCGACCTGCGTCCTCGATCCCCCGCCGTCGTGGACGTCGCTGGAGAGGGTTGGAATGCGTCGACGCTTCCCTGCATTGGAATAGTTCGAGACAAGGCCCGAGATCCAAGCTCTTTAGATCTAGAAGACCTCGATATCGCCCCTCCGAGCGTTGACTTGCAGAGGGCTCTGGCAGAACGATCGGCGCAGATCAGCAACGCCAACCGTGGCGTGAGCGCAGCCGAATGCCGGAGCCTCAATGCATCAATCGACATCTAAGGGTCCCTCGACCTTCCCGCGCTGAGCGCGGCGGAGCGGCTCTTCATCTGGGGATTTCGGGCCAAAGCACGCAGCGGAAGTGCGGTCCCGACCGCAGCCGATATCAAGCAGGTGTACGACCATTTTCGCGTCGGCGATGCCGTGCCCTCGCTGGAATCCATCATCGAGATCTTTGCGTGCACGGCGCATACGGCGATCGAAGTGCACTGCCCCACCTGCCCGCGCATGTCCGACAGCGAGCACGGAATCCTGCGGGCGATTGCCGCGGCCCAGCAGGAACGCATCGACGTCGCACGCGAGCAGTTCGAGTGCTGGCTGCCGCCGGTGGGAGCCGATTGGGCGCTGGCGCCGGTGTGCGGGCTTGCAACGATCTTTCGCATGGCGGGTCTCATCCTGCCCGACCGGCACGTCCGCTCATTCGAGCATGATCGGACGATGGCCATGAAAAGCTGGTTTGTGGGCAGTCCCACGCTGCACTGATGGGATCGCTGATGATGCAGGACGCGTGCGGTTCCGTGCCAGTCCCGAAGCGGCTCTGCCCGCTCCAGGCCGTACTTTCGACGCCACAAAACCTCGAGAGCTACGATCAGTTTTCCCGCGTCGCGCTGTCGTTGTTCCGCTTCATCGGGGCGGCCTATGCGACCGGCGCGTCCGATTGCTGGGAAGCGGCCTACCGCTTCGCCGACGAGACTCCTGATATTGCCGACAGCGCGTTGCTGGTGGCGCGGGCCGCCGCGCTCGTCAGGATCCTGCGCAGCGGCCGGCCATGCGAACTGTGCTTCATGCCGCCGTCCTGCCGGCGCCTGTCGAAGGACGAGACGGAGCTGATGCGGTTGCTCGCCGTCGCACGCCGCAAGCAGCCGGGCGAGCTCGAATCCATGGTTTGCCAGTTCGTCAGCTCCGGCAAGGAGGATGCCGCGACGCGCGCGGTCAACGCGCTCGCGTTGTGCTGACACTTTGACGGGTTCTAGTCGCATCCGCAGCAGCCTTGCGGTATCAACATCGCCGTGGAGAGGCGGAGCTCGACGCCTTCCATGAAACCTCCAGACGATCCCAGCGCGACCACCGCTGGGATCGTCGTTCTGGCATGTCCACCAAAAGCGCGATGAGATTAGGATGAATCGTCATCGCGCTTTAGGTTGTTGTTTGAGCATGATCTTTTCGGAAAACCGCTGGGCACTTTTCCGGATCATGCTTTAGCCGCCCTTCTTGCCCAGCACGAGGTCGATCGTGTGGGCGGCGATCTTGCGCAATTGCGGCTCGTCGCCGAACGCGCGTTCGAGCACGGCGAGTCCACGCGTCACCGTGACGATGTGCAGAGCTGCGGTGGCGGGGTTGCCACTGAACTCGCCGCGTTCAGCGCCGGCCGACAACGTATCCTGGACCAGAGTAGTGATGCGCGAGACGAGGCTTGCAAAAGCCTGACGCGCCTCTTCATCCAGCCCTTCGCCTTCGGCCGCGCCGAGCTCCATCAAGCCACGCGTGGTCGGACATCCCCGCGGCGGAGAGCCCGAGCGGAAGTTGCTGATGGTCAGGTCGAAGAACGCGGTGAGGCGTTTGCGCAATGAGCCCGCGCCGAGCGCCCTTTGCAGGGCGACGAGATAATCGCCTGAGTAACGTTCATAGGCTTTCAGGAACAGCGCCTCCTTGCTGCCGAACGCATTGTAGAGGCTGCCACGCTGGACGCCGGCGTCACGCGCGATGTCCGACAGCGACGTGCCGCGCACACCCTTGCGCCAGAACTGGTCGAACGCGATGCGCAGGACGTCGTCGTGGTCGAACTCGCGCGGTCTCAAATGGCGATCCTCCTGCCCGGTCCCGAATGAGCCGGCAGTATTTGACATGGTGTCAAGAACGTGCTTTTTTGACACTACGTCAAAAATAAATTGAGGTCGATCGCCAGCTCCGTTCCTGGGCCGGCCCGCAAGCAGGCGGTCGCGCCGGAAAGCAAAAGGGGAATCCCGATGCCTCTGCTTCACATCTCGATGCGCGCCGGCAAGCCGGAAGCCTACCGGCAGGCGATCCTCGACGGCCTCTACCGCGCCATGCGCGAGGCGCTGAACGTGCCCGAGGGCGACCAATTCATGACCATCAGTGAGCTCGAGCCCGCGAATTTCCGCTGCGGCAACGCCTACGGCGTCGAGCGCAGCGATGACGCCGTGCTGATCCAGATCACGGTGTTCGCCTCGCGCACCGCCGAGCAGAAGAAGGCGCTGTATCGCCGGATCGCGGACCTGCTCGGCGAAAACCCGGGCATCCGGCCCGCGGACGTGTTCGTGAACGTGCTCGATGCGCCCAAGGAGAACTGGTCTGTCGGCCACGGAATCGCACAATTCGCGTGAGTTTGCCGGATCTGCCGACGCCCTCTTGAGAATTGCCGGCCGGAAGGGTCTGATAGGCTGCGGAGGAAGCCTCCGCCGAGCCGAACCCGGGACCTGAACGGCATGACCATGTCGGTCGAGCAATTGTGGAGCTTGCCGGAAACGGCGCTGATTGGCGCCTATGCGGAGGCGCGGCGTCGCTACGCGGAGAAGAAGTTCGAGCGCGACACCCAGCGGGCGCGACTCGAATGGATGCGCGCAAAGCTGTTCGTCAACACGCAAGGCAACGTGACCGAACGCAAGATGGCGGTCGACGTGTCGGAGGAACTGGCGCGCAAGGGCCAGGAGGTCCGCGAGATGACGCGCGATCTCGACATGCTGAAGATCGAGGTGGACGTGATCGACACCATGATCCGGCTGCGCGGCGCGCATGGCGCGCCTCCGGTCCATGCGGACGAGACGGCCGAGAAGCCGGCCGAGCCGGAGGTTGAGTGAGATGATGGCGTTCCGGGGAAGCTGCCTCTGCGGCGAAGTCGCGTTCGAGGTCGAGGGTCCGTTCGACCGCTTCCTCAACTGCCATTGCTCGCGCTGCCGCAAGGCGACCGGGACGGCGCATTCCTGCGAGGTCATCGTGAAGGCGCAAGCACTGCGATGGCTGCGCGGAGAGACGTCCGTTGTGCGCTTTGATCTGCCCAATGCGCGAAGCTTCGCGACCGCGTTCTGCAAGATTTGCGGCAGCCCGATGCCGCACCTGACGCGTAGCGGGCGCGAGGCGATCATCCATGCCGGCGCCTTCGACGAGCCGCTGGGTGCGACGCCCGACCGGCACGTACAGTGGGCATCCCGCGCGGCATGGTATGTCCACGGGGACGGATTGCCCGTGGAGAATTGAGACGCCGCGCACGCTTCACACCGTCGCAACGCACGACTCCATGATCCCATCGATCTCGGTTTTCGAGAGCACGCCGAGCTCGGCGATGAAGACGATCCGCGTCCGCGGCACGCCCGGCGCCGGCGCATCGCCCGGCGCCAGCGTGGCGCGGCCGGCGGCGAACTGAAACACCATCTGGCGGCCGGGCTGCTCGACGCTCTCGAACAGGCCTTTTGCGCGCGCCAGTCTTGGAGCGAGCCGGCCGATGGCCTGCTGCAAGCGGGGCAACGAGATGGGCTGGTCCGAGGTCCAGCTCAGCGTCTCGAAGCGCTCTTCCGCCGGCCGTCGCGGCGCCACCTCGCGCGGGGCGGGCGCGCGGTCGGCATTCGCGGGAAACAGCAG
>NZ_PSRT01000120.1 GCF_004212635.1 Bradyrhizobium genosp. SA-3
AGCCGAGCCGGCGCCGCCAACCGTCACCGAAGCTGTTTCGCCGCCACCGCTCGAAGCGAGCACCGAGGCCGCTGCACCGCCTCCGCTGCCTGCACCCGCGCCCGGCTTCGAGGAGCGACTCGGCACGCGCTGGGTGGTGTGGATCGGCGGGCTTGCGCTCGCGCTCGGCGGCTTCTTCATGGTGCGCTATTCGATCGAGGCCGGCCTTGTCGGTCCTGGCGTGCGCGTCTTCCTCGGCGGCCTGTTCGCGCTGGCGCTGTTGGGTGCCGGCGAGTGGACACGGCGCAAGGAAAGCATCTCGGCCATCCAGGCGCTGCCGATCGCCAACATCCCGGCGATCCTCACCGCGGCCGGCACGGCGGTGGCGTTCGCGACCATCTATGCAGCCTATGCGCTCTACGGTTTCCTCGTGCCCGCCACCGCCTTCGTGCTCCTCGGCCTCGTCGCGCTCGGCACGTTGGCCGCCGCGCTGCTGCATGGGCCCGCGCTCGCGGGCCTCGGCGTCGTCGGTGCGTTCGTGACGCCGATCCTCGTCTCCAGCGGCAAGCCGGACTATTGGGCGCTCTACATCTATCTCGCGATCGTGACCGCCGCGAGCTTCGGCCTTGCCCGCATCCGGCTGTGGCGTTGGCTCGCGGTGACCACGATCGTCTTCACGGTGCTCTGGACCTTCATCGGGCTCGAGCCCGAGTTGCAGGTGGCGCCGCACGCCTTCCACGTCATTGCGGGCTTCACGTTCGCTGCACTCCTCGTCGTCTGCGGATTCATGTTCGGCCCGACCATCGAGGACGGCGAGATCGAGCCGGTGTCGTCGAGCTCGCTCGGCGCCTATCTGTTCGCAGCGATGATCATCGTGCTGTCGAGCGCGCATGCCGATCTGGCGCTGATCGCCTTCAGCCTCCTGGTCGCGGGGACGCTGTTTGTCGCCTGGCGTGCGCCGGCAGCAACCGGTGCGCTGGGCGCGGCCGCGGCGACCGTCTTCATCGTATTCGTCGAATGGGCGGTGCGGGCCAATCCCGACATGCTGGTGCTGCCGGGCGGCCCCCTGCCGGGCGTCGGCCCAGCAGCGATCGACAGCTCCGTGACGCTGCATCTGGTGATGGCTGCGGTCTTCGCCGCCGGCTTCGGCATCACCGGCTTCCTCGCGCAGGGCCGGTCGAATTCGGCTGTCATCCCGGTGGTGTGGTCGGCGGCGGCGGTCGCCACGCCGATCGCGATCCTGGTTGCGCTCTATGCGCGCATCGCCCATCTCGACCGCTCGATCCCGTTTGCGATCCTCGCCGTCCTGCTCGCCGCCGCCTTTGGTGCTGCGACCGAATCGCTCACGCGCCGCGAGACCCGGCCGGGCATCATGATCTCCACGGCGCTGTTCGCGACCGGCACGCTCGGCGCGCTGGCGCTAGCGCTGACCTTCGCGCTCGAGAAGGGCTGGCTCACCATCGCGCTCGCGCTGATGTCGCTCGGCACCGCCTGGATCTCGATGCAGCGGCCGATCCCGTTCCTGCGCTGGCTCGCCGCCATCTTTGCCGGCATCGTCACCGCGCGCATCGTCTATGATCCGCGCATCGTCGGCGATGCCGTCGGCACCACGCCGATTCTGAACTGGCTCTTGTGGGGCTATGGCCTGCCGGCGGCATCGTTCTGGGCGGCGAGCATGTTCCTGCGCCGCCGCGGCGACGACGCGCCGCTGCGCATGGTCGAGGCGGCGGCCGTCCTGTTCACCGCGCTGCTCGCCTTCATGGAGATCCGGCACTTTGCGACCGGTGGCCGCATGACCTCGCCGCCCTCGCTGCTCGAATTCGCCCTGCAAGTCTGCGTCGCGCTCCCGATGGCGATCGGGCTGGAGCGCCTGCGGCTGCGCAGCCACAGCATCGTGCACAATGTCGGCGCGATCGCGCTCACCGCAATCGCCGCGCTCATCAGCGTGTTCGGCCTGCTTCTCCTGGAGAACCCGCTGCTGCTCTCCAGTGTCAATGTCGGCGGCCTTGTGTTCAACCTGCTGCTGCTCGGCTATGCGCTCCCCGCGGTACTGATGCTGCTGCTGTCCTATGCGGTGGCGGGACATCGCCCTGTCGCCTACGCCAATACGATCGCGGGCGGGGCACTGGTGTTCGCGCTCACCTACGTGACGTTGGAGATCCGCCGCTTCTATCACGGCCCGGTCCTGCTCTACGGCGGCACCACAGGCGCGGAGCAATACACCTATTCGATCGGCTGGCTTGCCTTCGGCGTGGTGCTGCTCGGCGTCGGCATCCTGGTCAATTCGGAGCGCGCGCGGCTGGCCTCTGCAGCCGTCATCGCGCTGACCATCCTCAAGGCCTTCGTCATCGACATGTCGACGCTGACAGGCGTCTACCGCGCGCTGTCGTTCATGTGCCTTGGCGTCGTGCTGGTCGCGATCGGCTGGCTCTACCAGCGCATCCTGTTCCGGCGACAGGTCGCACCGCCGCCGGCTCCACAGACGGGCAGTTGAGGATCAGGCGGCGCGGACCGACTCCAGGAACTGCGCGACTTCGACCTTCAGGCGGGTGCTGTCGGTCGCCAGCGATTTCGCCGCCGACAGCACTTCGGTCGAGGCCGAGCCGGTCTCGGTCGCACCGCGCTGCACGTCGGTGATGTTCATCGAAACCTCCTGCGTGCCGACCGAGGCCTGCTGCACGTTGCGTGAGATCTCCTGCGTGGCCGCGCCCTGTTCTTCGACGGCGGCGGCGATCGCCGCGGAGACCTCGGACAGCCGCTCGATGGTGCCGCCGATCTCCTGGATGGCGCTGACCGATTCCTGCGTGGCGGCCTGAATGCCTGCGACCTGCGCCCCGATCTCGCCGGTTGCTTTCGCGGTCTGCTCGGCGAGCGCCTTGACCTCGGACGCGACGACCGCGAAGCCGCGGCCCGCCTCGCCGGCGCGTGCCGCCTCGATGGTCGCGTTCAGCGCCAACAGATTGGTCTGGCCTGCGATGGTGTTGATGAGCTCGACGACGTCGCCGATGCGGGACGCCGCCTGCGACAGCGCGTTGACGCGCTCGTTGGTCCGCGCCGCCTGTTCGACGGCTTCCGCGGCCATCCGCGCCGAATCCTGTACGCGGCGGCTGATCTCGGTGATGGAGGACGACAGCTCTTCCGAGGCGGAGGCCACGGCCTGGACGTTGGTTGAGGCCTCCTCGGAGGCGGCTGCGACGACGGTCGCGAGCTCCCGGCCGCGCTGCGCCGTGTTGGTCAGCGTCGTCGCCGAGGCCTCCAGCTCGGTCGAGGCCGACGACACGGTCCCGACCACTTCACCGATCATGGCTTCGAACTTGCGGGTGATGGCGTCGACGCGGCGGCCGCGCTCGATCTTGGCTTCGGCGTCGCGCGCCGCTGCCTCGTCGGCGGCTTTCTTGGCAATCAGCGCCTCCTTGAAGATCTGCAGCGCATCGGCCATCGAGCCGATCTCGGTCTTCTCGCCGCGATGCGGCACCTCGGCCGAGAGGTCGCCTTCGCCGAGCGACTGCATCGGACGGATGATCGAAGCAATGCCGCGCGAGACGTCGCGCACGAGATAATAGGCGGCGCCGATCGCGATCACGACCGAGAGCACGATGATGCCGACCAGCACGCGGAAGATCGTGGCGTAGCTGTCGGCGGCCTGCTTCGTCTCCAGCTCGGCGCCCTGATTGTTCAACTCGATGCCCTTCTGGAGCAGGGGATCGGCGGCCTGGGCCATCTTAGCGACCTTGGTCTGCAACAGCTCGTTGGCATCGGTCGGGAAGCGGCCAACGCTCTTGCGCGACAGCGCCATCACGTCCTGAACGCCATTCAGATATTCAGCCCACGCCTTGGTCCATTGTCCGTAAAGCGAGCGCTCCTCGGCAGCGGTGATCAGCGGCTCGTAGACCTTGCGGGTCTTCTCGATGCGCTCGCGCAAGGAGGCGAGACGCTTCTCGGCGGCTTCCTTGCCTTCAGCGGTATCCTGCATCAGGTGCAGACGAAGTGCGACGCGCAGCTCGTTGATGTCGGCGCGCATCGAGCCGAGCGCACGCACACTCGGCAACCAGCTCTGCGCAATCTCGACGGTGTGGGCGTTGATGTTCTGCATCGTGCCGATCGCCGTCACGCCGACACCGGCGAGCGAGAGCACGAGGACCGACAGCACGGTCAGCAGCTTGAAGACGATCGACAACTTCGACATCACAACAAATCCCAACGATGCCTAGCAGCGCGCACGACACCTGCGCCACAGACGTCACGACGGACGACAGGGCGGATGTCAGTTCAACAATGCTGGCTGATTCTTATCCCGTAAGATTGCGCCCTATTCTCGCAAGCAGGCGTTAACATGGTCCTACGTAAAACTACTCGGCGTCCCGACAATCGCTAATTTCTCCGACCATCCGCTGCAGCTGCACCGATCTCGCGCTGCGCCGCGCTAGACGCATCGCAACATCTACCAGGCCAAGGTCGTCACGTCGCCCCTCACCGACTCCAGGAAACGCGCCACTTCGCTCTTCAAGCGCGTCGGTCGCGGCGTCGAAATACGAACGCGCGCAACCGCTGCAGTTTCGCGCGCGGCGGTTGCAGATCAGAGTTGCCCAAAGACGTCGCCATCAGCCGGCGCGCACAGAGCCGAGAAACTTGCCGACCTCGAGCTTGAGGCGGTTGCTGTCACCGGACAGCATTTGCGCGGCAGACAGGACTTGCGAGGACGCCGAGCCGGTCTCGCTCGCGCCGCGCTGCACGTCGGTGATGTTGGACGACACCTGATGAGTGCCTTCTGCCGCCTGCTGCACGTTGCGGGAAATTTCCTGCGTCGCGGCGCCCTGCTCTTCAACGGCCGCCGCAATCGTCGAAGAGATCTCCGACAGCTTCTCGATGGTGTCGCTGATGTCCCTGATCGCGCCGACCGAATGTTCGGTCGCGGTCTGGATGCTGGAAATCTGCTGCCCAATCTCGCCGGTTGCCTTCGCCGTCTGCTCGGCCAGGGCCTTGACCTCGGAGGCAACCACCGCAAAGCCCTTGCCCGCTTCGCCGGCGCGGGCGGCCTCGATCGTGGCATTGAGTGCGAGCAGATTTGTCTGGCCGGCGATCGAATTGATCAACTCGATCACGTCGCCGATGCGCGTCGCAGCCTTGGACAACTCGCTGACCCGCTCGGTCGTGACACGAGCCTGGCCGACCGCTTCGTTGGCCACGCGCGCAGACTGCTGAACCTGACGACTGATCTCGTTGATCGACGAAGACAGTTCCTCGGTCGCGGATGCCACCGACTGCACGTTGGTCGAGGCCTCTTCGGAGGCGGCAGCAACCACCGTGGTTAACTCCTGCGCGCGCTCGGCAGTCGAGGTGAGCGTCGAAGCCGAGGCCTCGAGCTCGGTCGAGGCCGAAGAGACGGTCTCGACGATCTCGCCGATGGCGGTTTCGAAACTGTCGGCGAGCTTGTGCATTTCGGCCTTGCGTTGCGCGGCCGCGATCTGGTCCTGCCTGATCTTGGCTTCGGCCTCCTCGTGCGCCTTCTGCTCGGACACGAGCTTGAACTTCTCGACGGCAGCGGCAACGCCGCCCACCTCGTCCTTGCGACCAAGCCCGGGTAGCACCACGGAAAAATCACCGCCGGCGAGCTTGTCCATGGCCACGGTGAGCGCGCGGATCGGCCGCGCGATGGTGAGGAAGGAGATGAGCCAGGAGCCGATCAGAACGAGCGCCGCGAAGGCGCCGACCGCCGTTCCGATCTGCTCGCTCGATCTCATCTGAGCGGCAGCCGCGGCGTTGTCCTCGTCGGATTTGTGTCTCGCATAGTCGGCGATCTGGCTGATCAGCGCGTCGAGTTGGGCTGCGATCGGCAGGGTAACCTCCCGCGCGATGCGAATGCCTTCGTCATTGAGCTTCGCGGCGCGCGTCGCGCCGTCTGGGCCAGACGCGGCGACGGCTTCGCCGCGCACGCCGGCAATCTGCTGCGCAGCTTTGCCATAGTCCGCCGCGAGCGATCTCAGTTTCTCTATCCGGACACGATTCTCGGCCGCGTGAGAAAGCCTCAGCATCGCCTCGACCAGCATGCTCATCGAATTCTGCTGATCGCCGAGAGTCTGGCTGGCCTTGTGAAGATCGGCCGCGCTATTGGCGAGACGAAGGTCGCGCACTGCGAGTTGCATGCCGCGAACTGCAACTTCGGCCCTGACTGCGTCGCGCGCGATCTCCTGCTGTGCAAGTGCACTTTGGCTGGTCTCGCGGATGCCCGCATTGCCGAGCATCTGGCTCGCAATCATGGCTCCAACCAGGAGCACTCCGAGCGCCGAAGCGATCGCCAGCTTGGTCCCGATCTGCATATCCCGAAAGAGGCTCAACATGGTACGTTTCCCAAGAAACGAGCTGCCAAGTCATTGCTGGCCGCTTGGACGTTGATCGCCCTTACCGTGAAAACCTATCGGTCAGAGTTCCATCTTTTGGTTAACGAGCGCCCTCGCAGAAATACTGATTTTGCGCGCTAAATAATTGAAATTGAAGGAAGATGATCTCGTCATAGTTGTAAATTGCAGCTTGAAGTCGGACCTAGGGCGTTTTGCATCCGATAGCCTCTCCAACCAGGCTGACGCGAAAAATCGGCTGCTTGTTCTCGTCGAGCAACTCCATGCACCACTCGGCATTCGGCTTGAGGCCGCGGGCGATGCCGCCGAGCAGATTGGCGCAAACCTCGGTCATCTCGGTCCAGGCCGCTGCGCGATCCTCGAACTCGTAAGGTTGGTCGGCAGCGCCGGAATAGCGGCCGGTGCTGATGCGGAAGAAGTACAGCGACATCGTTGAACCCTTGCGTAGGGCCGCGTCCCCCGGCCGTACGCAAACTGGGACGCGAACAGCTACCAACGCATGAAAGCCGCCGTCCGTATGACTACGGCGCGGCGGCTTCGTGTTCGATAGGGATCTTCAACGACAAAGTGCGCGGCCTGCCCCACGCGGACAGCTCACTGAGTCGAACGGCGCAGCTCCAGCGGGGCCTCGGTCTTCGCGGGTTCCGACTTTACCGGCTCGAGGCGGCCGCTCTCGACACGCGGCGTCTCGACGCGCGCGGCGACCTCTGTGTTGGGCGCGCCGATCGAACCTGTGCGCTCCGATGAGCGCAGCGAGCGCGGACGCGCGACGGCGCGTGCCATCAGCATCTGATTGCCGCCCTGATGGTGGAAGTCGCAATAGGCGAAGCCCATGCCCGAGACCGAGCCGCGGAAGCTGCGTTCGTCGGTCTTTTCCAGATTGAAACAGGGCTCGAACGGAATGCCCTTGATCGAGGCGCAGACGTTCTGCCCGCGGATCTGGAGCGTGTTACCGGGCAGGCGCAGATGTTTGACCGGACCTGCGCCCGAGAACTGCACCGCGCCGGCGGCACCGAGGTCGTCGAGGATGCGGCCCGCACCGCGGGTGCCGTCGAAACAGGTGAAAGCAAACACCTTGCCGGCGACGAAGCGGCGCGCCTCGTCTGCATTCATGCTTCCGGCAATGGCCGGCGCAAACGTCGCTGCCGCCGTGACAGCCCCCAACACAATACGCGCAAGCATGCTCAACTCCGAACCAACCCCGCGGCGGGCGATGCCTTATCTCTCTTTACCCGCTGCTTACCATACTAACCATGGCAAGATTGGAGCAGCTTGGTTGGTAAAGTCTGAACGCCGTCAGACTATTTTTACCACGATGCGGCCGCGGACAGCGCCGGCCAGAATTTTCGCGCCCCAATCGGACACCTCGGCAAGCGGAATTTCCTGAGTGATTTCAGCTAGTTTCGTCCGGTCGAGATCGGACGCCAGGCGCTGCCAGGCGGCTTTCCGCGGCTCGATCGGGCACATCACCGAATCGATGCCGAGAAGGCACACTCCGCGCAAAATGAACGGCGCGACGGAAGATGGCAGGTCCATGCCGGCCGCCAGGCCGCACGCCGCGATCGCTCCGCCGTATTTCGTCATCGACAGGAGGTTGGCGAGCGTGGTCGAGCCGACGCTATCGACGCCACCCGCCCAGCGCTCCCTAGCCAGAGGCTTCGCCGGTGCCGACAATTCGTTGCGGTCGATCACTTCGGCTGCGCCCAGATGCTTCAGATAGTCTGCCTCCGAGGCGCGACCGGTCGAAGCGATGACGTGGTAGCCGAGTTTCGACAGCACCGCGGTCGCAACCGAGCCGACGCCGCCGGCGGCGCCCGTCACCACCACCGGGCCACTCTTCGGCGAGATGCCGTGCTTCTCCAGCGCCAGCACGGACAGCATCGCGGTGAAGCCGGCGGTGCCGATCGCCATGGCGTCGCGCGCCGAGAGGCCCTGCGGCAGCGCGACCAGCCAGTCGCCCTTGACCCGCGCCTTCTCGGCATAGGCGCCGAGATGGGTTTCGCCCATGCCCCAGCCGGTGCAGACCACCTTATCACCCGCCTTCCACTGCGGATGCGAGGACGCTTCGACCGTGCCGGCGAAATCGATGCCGGCGATCATCGGGAAGCGGCGCACCACCGGCGCCTTGCCTGTGAGTGCGAGGCCGTCCTTGTAGTTCAGCGTCGACCATTCCACACGCACGGTGACGTCGCCGTCCATCAGCTCGGCTTCGTCGAACTGCGTCAGCTGCGCGGTGGTGCCCTTGTCCGCCTTGTCGATCCGGATTGCCTTGAACGTGGCCACGACTGAACTCCCTGACTTGTTTGTCGGGAATGTTTAGCCGATCAGGCCGGCTGCGCAACTGGCGCTCCAATTCCGAAGTTCGCAAACCTTATCGGCGCCACGGGAGCGAACTTCGGAATTAAGAGGAGCGCCAGCAAATATATTCCTAGTGCCGGTTATCGATTTGCAATTCCTGAACGATTTCGCGGCTTGCTCTGCAGGAACTTCAAATCGCCGGCACTAGCCGTGCGACCGGTTTCTCCACGATCGGGAGATTGATCAGCGCGGAGAGCACGCCAAACAGGATCGAGAGCCACCAGATCGGCGTGTAGGAACCGAAACGTTCGAACACGATGCCGCCGAGCCAGACGCCGAGGAAGCCGCCGACCTGATGGCTGACGAAGGCAAAGCCGTAGAGCGTTGCGAGCCAACGCGTGCCGAACATCAGCGCCACCAGCGCCGAGGTCGGCGGCACCGTCGACAGCCAGGTCAGGCCGGAGATCGCACCGAATGCGATCGCCGAGAACGGCGTGATCGGGAACGAGATGAAAGCGAGTGTCGCAAGCGCGCGGGTGAAATAGATCGTCGAGAGGATGTAGCGCTTGGGCAGAGTGTTCTGGAGGTAGCCGACACTCAACGAGCCCATGATGTTGAACAGGCCGATCGCCGCGATCACCCAGCCGCCGGTTTGCGCCGAGATGCCGCGATCCACCAGGAAGGCCGGCAGATGCACCGTGATGAAGGCGAGCTGGAAGCCGCAGGTGAAGAAGCCGAGCACCAAGAGCACGTAGGAGCGGTGACCGAAGGCTTCCGCCAGCGCCCTCGTGAAGGTCTGCTCATCCGCAGGCGCCGTGTTGGCCGGGCTTGCGACCGGCGGCGTCGAGAGTGCCAGCGACAGCGGGATGATCAGCAGCATCAGGAAGCCGAACACGGAGAGCGCCTGCTGCCAGCCGAAATTGTCGATCAGCGCAACGCCGATCGGCGCGAACAGGAACTGGCCGAACGATCCCGCCGCGGTGCCGGCACCGAGCGCAAGGCCGCGCTTCTCGGCCGGCAGGAGCTTGCTGAACGCCGACAGCACCAGATTGAACGAGCAACCGGCGAGGCCGAAGCCGATCATGACGCCGGCGCCGATGTCGAGCGACAGCGGCGTCGAGGAGTAGCGCATCAAGAGCAGGCCGCCGGCATAGAGCAGAGCGCCGACACACATCACCCGGAACAGGCCGAAGCGATCGGCGACCGCGCCGGCGAGGGGCTGGCCCAAGCCCCACAGCAGGTTCTGCACGGCGATCGCGAGGCCGAACACGTCGCGGCCCCAGGCGAACTCATGACTCATCGGCTGCACGAAGAAGCCGAGCGCCGAGCGCGGACCGAAGCCGAGCATGCCGATCGCGCAGCCGCATAGAATGATGACGGCCGGGGTGCGCCAGGTCGAGGAACGTGAGACCGGACCGAGTTCGCCTATCTGTGTCGACATGGTGTTCCTCATCTGTCGTTGGCGGATTCGCAAATAGGAAGCCACGAGTCAGGGCGTTTAATGCATCTGCATGAAAATCCCAAGTCAAAAACGGTTGCAGTCCACGAGGAGCTGTCGCGGGAGCATTGCGTTTCACGCGGCCTCACCTGACTCGCGTCGGGGCGATTTGACGGGAATGTGTGCGACGGGGCCTAGCGATCTTCGGCGGAGCATGTTATCTTTGATTTACTCACATTGAGCATATTAGAGCTTCGATGACATCCAGCTCCGGCCTTCGGCCGGATTACTCGGGCTCAAAATATACTCATATTGAGCATAATTGATATGCAAGGGAGGCTTCGATGCCGATCACTGGAATTTACGGTCCCGACGACTTCGCCAACCGGCCCCACGGCCAAATCAATGGCCAAGTCAACGTCCAAGACATCAGCTCCCCTCGCGCCGCGCCCTCCCGAGCGGGAGCCGCGCTGCCAATGCCCTCGCTGGACTGGACGCCCGAGGTCGAGCGCGCCACTGCATCCCTTTACGAACGCGTGAAGCACGTGATCCCGCCGATCGAGTGGCCACTGCTGGCGCCGACCATCAAGGCGATCAACGAACTGAAGCGGGCTCGAGGCGCGGTGATCCTCGCGCATAATTACCAGGCGCCGGAGATCTTCCACTGCGTCGCCGACATCGGCGGCGACTCGCTCCAGCTCGCGGTCGAGGCGACCAAGGTGAAGGCCGGCATCATCGTGCAGTGCGGCGTGCACTTCATGGCGGAGACATCGAAGCTGCTCAACCCGGACAAGACGGTGCTGATCCCGGATTCACGGGCCGGCTGCTCGCTCGCCGCCAGCATTACCGGCGCCGACGTTCGCCTGCTCCGCGAAAGATTCCCCGGCGTGCCGGTCGTCGCCTACGTCAACACCTCGGCCGAGGTGAAGGCCGAGGTCGATATCTGCTGCACCTCGTCGAATGCGGTGCAGGTGGTCGAGAGCCTGAATGCGCCAAGCGTGATCTTCCTGCCCGACCGCTATCTCGCCACCTACGTGGCCTCCAAGACCGACGTGAAGATCATCGCCTGGAAGGGCGCCTGCGAAGTGCACGAGCGCTTCACGGGTGAAGAGCTGCGCAGCCTTCGCGATGGCGATCCCACCGTGCAGATCATCGCGCATCCCGAATGCCCGCCGGACGTGCTGGCGGAGGCCGATTTCACCGGCTCGACCGCTCACATGATTAACTGGGTGCGTAACAAGCGGCCGCGACGCCTGGTGATGATCACTGAATGCTCGATGGCCGACAACGTGCGGGCGGAGCTGCCCGACGTGGAGATGCTGCGCCCGTGCAATCTCTGCCCGCACATGAAGCGCATCACGCTTGCCAACATCCTGGAAAGCCTGCGGACGCTCCGCGAGGAAGTGACGATCGACCCCGCGCTCGCGATGCGCGCGCGGCGCTCGGTCGAGCGGATGATCAATTTGAAGAATTGAGAGCAAGACGCTGCAACACACACAGCCGTCGTCCCGGACAAGCGCGCCTTCAAGCGCGCGCAGATCCGGGACCCATAACCACAGGAAGATGTTTGGCGAAGAACGGCGTTGAGCAGCTTCGCGCAACAACTTCCGCCGCGGCGTATGGGTCCCGGCATTCGCCGGGACGACGGCGGAGCAAGAGGAAATAGCGATGACAACAACAAACAACATCCACAATCTCACCCGCGCTACCGACGACGTCGTCATCGTTGGCGGCGGCCTTGCCGGACTCTTTTGCGCGCTGAAGCTCGCGCCGCGGCCGGTGACGCTGATCTCGGCGGCCCCGCTCGGACAGGGCGCATCATCGGCATGGGCGCAAGGCGGCATCGCGGCGGCGGTGGCCGAAGGCGATACGCCGGAAGCGCATGCCGCGGACACGATTGCCGTCGGGGGCGGTCTCGTCGATGAAGCCGTTGCACTTGGCATCGCGCGGGAGGCGGCGCCGCGAATCCATGACCTTCTCGCCTATGGCGTCCCATTCGATCGCGATCTGGAAGGAAAGCTCGCCGTGGGACGCGAAGCCGCACACTCGGCCCGGCGCATCGTGCATGTGCGCGGCGATCAGGCCGGCGACGCGATCGTCGCGGCCTTGAGCGAGGCCGTGCGCCGCACGCCGTCGATCCGCATCATCGAAGGTCTCGTCGCCGAAGCACTGCTGAGCGAGGACGGCGCTGTCACGGGCCTCCAATTGCGCGAGGCCGGCAATCCCGCTGCACGGCCGATCATCCTCGCCTCGCGCGCGATCGTGCTTGCCACCGGCGGCCTCGGGCATCTCTATGCCGCCACCACCAATCCGCTCGAGGCCGGCGGCTCGGGCCTTGCGATCGCCGCTCGCGCCGGCGCCGTGATCGCCGATCCCGAATTCGTGCAGTTCCATCCGACTGCCATCATGGTCGGGCGTGACCCGGCGCCGCTTGCGACCGAGGCACTGCGCGGCGAAGGCGCGACGCTGGTCAACGGCCGCGGTGAGCGTTTCATGATGGCGCGCCATCCGCTCGCCGAGCTCGCGCCGCGCGACATCGTCGCCCGCGGCGTCTTTGCCGAGATCGCGGCTGGGCGCGGCGCGTTCCTCGATGCACGGCAGGCGCTGGGGGCGCGCTTCGCCGAAAAGTTTCCCACCGTGCATGCAAGCTGCATCGCCGCCGGAATCGATCCCGCGACAGAGGCCATCCCGATCGCGCCGGCCGCGCACTACCACATGGGCGGCATCGCGGTGGACGCGCGCGGCCGCAGCTCGATCGACGGGCTCTGGGCCGGCGGCGAAGTGTCCTCCACCGGCGCGCATGGTGCCAACCGGCTGGCGTCGAATTCGCTGCTGGAGGCCGTGGTCTACGCCGCGCGCATCGCTGAGGACATCGACGGCTGCGCCGTCCCCGCACCTGCCCGGCTTCCGGACGCGCTGGTGACGCCGCACGGCGGTGCGCCCGATGCTGCGGCCGTGAAGCGGCTGCGGGCGGTGATGAACGCACGCGTCGGCGTGATCCGCTACAGTGACGGGCTTGCCGAGGCCGTCCACAGCTTCGCTGCGCTCGAACGCGAGGCTACGAGCATCGCGCTACGCAACATGGCGACGTCTGCGCTGCTCGTCGCGGCCGCGGCCTGGACCCGGCGCGAGAGCCGCGGCGCGCATTTCCGCTCCGACCATCCGGCGGATGTCCCTGCCCTGGCGCGACGAACGATGACCACGCTCGCCGCAGTGCGCGAGGTGGCCGACAGCCTCGCCGATCGCTCAATGCCGCGCACCGCGCAACCCATCATGGCCTGACGGAGTTCTCATGATCACCGCAACCTCACTGCTCTATCCCGACGCCTTTCTCTCGCCGCTCGCCATCGACGAGGCCGTGCAGCGCGCGCTCGACGAAGACCTCGGGCGCGCCGGCGACATCACCTCGCTGGCAACGATTCCGGAACCCACGACGGCGCAGGCGATCCTGGTCGCGCGCCAATCCGGCGTGATCGCCGGATTGGCGCTGGCGCTGGCGACGCTGCAAAAGCTCTCACCCGACATCGAGGTCCGCGCGCATGTCCGCGACGCCGCGCGGGTTGCCCGCGGACAGCAGGTGTTGACGATCTCGGGGCCCGCGCGCGCCATTCTCACGTCGGAGCGGACCGCGCTGAACTTCGTCGGTCGCCTGTCGGGCATCGCGACGCTCACGGCCGACTACGTCGCGCGCACCGAAGGCACGAAAATGCGCATCTGCTGCACGCGGAAGACCACGCCGGGATTGCGGGCGCTGGAGAAATATGCCGTGCGCTGCGGCGGCGGGTTCAATCACCGCTTCGGCCTCGACGATGCGATCCTGATCAAGGACAACCACATCGCGGTCGCCGGCGGCATCCGGCCCGTGCTGGAGCGCGCCCGCGCTCATGCCGGCCATCTCGTCAAGATCGAGATCGAAGTGGACACGCTTGCGCAACTGCGCGAGGTGCTGGCCACCGGACTGGCCGACGCGGTGCTGCTCGACAACATGGATATCGCGACGTTGCGCGAGGCGGTGAGGCTCACCGAGGGCCGCCTCAAGCTGGAGGCGTCCGGCGGCGTCACGCTGGACTCGATCGCGGCGATCGCGGCCACCGGCGTCGACTACGCCTCGGCCGGTGCGCTGACGCATTCGGCGCTGAATTTCGACTGTGCGCTGGATATCGAGGCGTGATGTCCTTGCCTCTCCCCGCTTGCGGGGAGAGGCCGGAATGCGCATGTAGCGCGGATTCCGGGTGAGGGGGGAGTCTCCGCGAGCCGAACTCTCACCGTCCCCGCGGCGAGTCCCCCTCACCCCAACCCTCTCCCCGCAAGCCCGCGAGCGGGGCGAGGGAGTAGACCTACATTGTGGCGAGCCTACCGCCGCTCCCCCATCTCCGCGGAACTCTTGGCTTCCAGTGCGAGTTCGGCGGAGAGCGCCGCGGTTTGGGCCGGGGTGCCCCAGCTCGGTTCCTCGCTACCGTCGCCCCAGTTGCGCGGCCGATAGAAGGTGTGCACGCCGGTCTTGTACATCTTCTTCATCTCGGCGACCCAGGACGGGCGCACCCAATAGGCGTGGTAGTGCGTCGACTTGCCGACCTCGGGCAGCCAGATCTGGCCATCGAGCATCGCCTTCGAAATCTTCTTCGCGCGCTCCCACATCTCGGGCTCGCGGATCACGTCCGGATTGTTGTCGCATGCAAAGGTGAACTGGCAGGCGAAATGGCGGTACTTGTTCTGGTAGACGACGCCGCACACGGTGTCGGGATATTTGCCGGAGAAGACGCGGTTCATCACGACCTGCGCGACCGCCATCTGGCCGCGCACGGCCTCGCCGCGCGATTCGAAATAGACCGCTTCGGCGAGACACTTCTCGGACTTGGCGCGCGACTTGTCGTCGAGCGCGAGCCGCTCCGCCGGCGACCTGGCCCGCTGGTTGTCGGCGTTGACCTCGCCCTTCGGCGCGACGCTCTCACCGCTTTCGATGTCCTTGGCAATCTCCGCTGTCGGCGGCGACAGCGAGGCCGTCACCTTCATATCGGGATCAGGCATCACGATCAGCGGCTCGGCCCCGGGCTGCCAGCTCTCGATGCTTTCGAGATTGCCGCCGAGCGAGGAGCTGCCGAAGAACAGGTTCGACGTCTTGACGGTAAAGGGATCGCGCGCCGGCGCGGCCGGCGCCGTGGCCTGCTTCAGCGCTTCCAGCGGCTGCACCGCGAACGCGCGCGCGGCATCGCTCGCCTGCGGCGCATTGGTATATTGCGGCAGCGGCGGCGCACGCAGCGCTTCCTGGAGCTCGGGATCGAGCGCGGCCGCGGACTCCGGCGACATCGGCTGCGGTAACGCGGCGGTCTTGGCCCCGAACACCGAGCTGTTCGACGTCGCGGGATCTTCCTGCGCGGGCGCTGCAGGCGGCGCAGCCGCATCGGGAGACGTCGTCGGCGTGACGATCGCGAGACGATCACCCTTCATGGAGCGATCGACCTTGGGAAAATCGGCGGCCTGGTAGCGCGGCGGCGCCTGCAGCGCCGGATTGCGGCTGATCGCGCCGGTGACGTCGCGGCCATCGATGCTGGCGAGGCGAACCATCGCGCTCTGCGGAACCGAGGTGCCGATCGGCCGGGAAAAACTGTAGGTGGCGAGCTGGATCGAGGACGCCGCGGAATACACCTGCTTCTGCCACCGCTCGGCGACGCCGGGTTGGCGTGCCAGCAGCGAGGCAATGTCCTGATAGCCGGTCTCTCTCGGCATCAATGCGAAGATGCAGAGACCGATGCCGAAGGACGCGAACCGCGCGCCCTTCGGATGGTTACGCAACACTGACATCGATACGCTCACGCTACGCTTACGCCAGAAAAATCGAACGGCAGTACGTCCGTGCAATTCGATCTTTATCGTAAGTATCTAATTTAGGTTGCCGGGGCGTTAATCGACGTGGCACGTACGGCACACTCAAGCGAACACAGGTGTTTTCACGGGGTGATTGCGCGGGTTGGTAAATGCCGAGCGAGGTGAAGCGGTAAATAGCTCGTCAACGCGAATGGTGAAGGAACTCTTGACGGCGCGGGTGTGGTTCCGTGGTTTACGCAATGCGCTCCCACATTCCCGCTGTCATGCCCGCGAAGGCGGGCATCCAGTACTCCGCAGCGTCTCGATTCAAACACTGCCGTCTCGGCGTACTGGGATCGCCCGGTCAAGCCGGGCGATGACATCGACTGTGTGGCGCGAGGCGCATGCAACACAATCGTCATTGCGAGGAGCACTTGCGACGAAGCAATCCAGAATCCCTCCGCGGAAAGATTCTGGATTGCTTCGCGGAGCCTGTCATCGGGCCGCGCTTCGCGCGGACCCGTTGGCTCGCAATGACGGTGGGGATACAGCATCACGCAAAATGAAAGAGGCGGGGTTTGGCCCCGCCTCTTCGCATCCAACACTTCAAATCGCCTTACGCCTGGCTCGCGATCTCCTTGCCGAGCGCGGCTTGCGCGGCGGCGAGGCGGGCGATCGGCACGCGGTAGGGCGAGCAGGAGACGTAGTCGAGGCCGATCGTGTGGCAGAAGGCGACGGAGGCGGGATCGCCGCCGTGCTCGCCGCAGATGCCGACCTTGAGCGAGGACCGCGTCTTGCGGCCGCGTGCGACGCCGATCTTGACGAGCTCACCGACGCCTTCCTGATCGAGCGCGATGAAGGGATCGACCGAGAGGATGCCCTTCGCGACGTACGGACCGAGGAAGCTCGCCGCGTCGTCGCGGCTGATGCCGTACGTCGTCTGCGTGAGATCGTTGGTTCCGAACGAGAAGAACTCGGCGCTTTTCGCGATCTCGGCCGCGAGCAGACAGGCGCGCGGCAGCTCGATCATGGTGCCGACCTGATAGGCGAGCTTCGTATTGGTCTCGCGCATCACCGCCTGTGCCGTGGCATCGATCCGCGCCTTGACGAGGTCGAGCTCGGCCTTGGTCGCGATCAGCGGGACCATCACCTCGAGACCCACGGCCTTGCCGGTGCGCTTCTGCGCCTCGACCGCCGCCTCGAAGATCGCGCGCGCCTGCATCTCGGCGATTTCAGGATAGGCGATCGCGATACGGCAGCCGCGGAAGCCGAGCATCGGGTTGAACTCCGAGAGCTCGCGGGCGCGGTCGGCGAGGCGCCGCGGGTCGGTGTTCATGGCGCGCGCCACTTCCTCGACCTCGGCATGGGTGTGCGGCAGGAACTCGTGCAGCGGCGGATCGAGCAGGCGGATCGTGACGGGCAGGCCCTTCATGATCTCGAACAGCTCGACGAAGTCGGCGCGCTGCATCGGCAGCAGCTTTGCGAGCGCGGCACGGCGCGACTGCTCGTCCTCGGAGAGGATCATCTCGCGCACCGTGCGGATGCGCGTCTCCTCGAAGAACATGTGCTCGGTTCGGCACAAGCCAATGCCTTCCGCGCCGAACTTGATCGCGGTGTGCGCGTCCTCCGGCGTGTCGGCGTTGACCCGCACGCCGATCTTGCGGACCTGGTCGGCCCAATTCATCAGCGTGCCGAACTCGCCGGACAGCTCCGGCTCGATCATCGGCATGCGCCCCGCTAGCACCTGGCCGAGCGAGCCGTCGATGGTGATGACGTCGCCGGTCTTGAAGGTGCGCGAGCCGATGCTCATGGTGCCGCGGCCGTAATCGACGCGGATGGTGCCGCAGCCGGAGACGCAGGGCTTGCCCATGCCGCGCGCGACCACCGCCGCGTGCGAGGTCATGCCGCCGCGCGTGGTCAAGATGCCTTCGGCGGCATGCATGCCGTGGATGTCTTCAGGGCTGGTCTCGATGCGGACCAGGATCACCTTGCGTCCGTCGGCCTGGAGCTTGGCCGCTTCATCCGAGGAGAACACGATCTCGCCGGAAGCAGCGCCCGGGGATGCCGGCAGGCCGGTCGCGATCACGTCGCGCTTGGCGTTGGGATCAATGGTCGGATGCAAGAGCTGATCGAGCGAGGCCGGATCGATCCGCGTCACCGCTTCCTTCTTCGAGATCAGGCCTTCATTGGCGAGCTCGACCGCGATGCGCAGTGCCGCTTTCGCAGTGCGCTTGCCGCCGCGGGTCTGGAGCATCCAGAGTTTGCCCTGCTCGACCGTGAACTCCATGTCCTGCATGTCGCGGTAGTGCTTCTCGAGCAGCGTGTAGATCCGCGTCAGCTCCTTGAAGGCCTCCGGCATCGCCGATTCCATCGACGCCTTGTCGGAGCCCGATTCCTTGCGCGCCTCCTCGGTGATGTCCTGCGGCGTGCGGATGCCCGCCACCACGTCCTCGCCTTGCGCGTTGATCAGGAACTCGCCGTAGAGCTTGCTCTCGCCGGTCGAGGGATTGCGCGTGAAGGCAACGCCCGTCGCCGAGGTCTCGCCCATGTTGCCGAACACCATGGCCTGCACGTTGACAGCGGTGCCCCAGGATTCCGGAATGTCGTGCAGCTTGCGGTAGGTCACCGCGCGCGCGTTCATCCAGGATGAAAACACCGCACCGATCGCGCCCCAGAGCTGGTCGTGCGGATCCTGCGGGAATTCCTTGCCGGTCTCGCGCGCGACCGCGTCCTTGTACTTGCCGACCAGCTCGACCCAATCGTCGGCCGAAAGATCGGTGTCAAGCGTGTAGCCCTGGCTGTCCTTGAAGGTGTCGAGGATTTCCTCGAAGTGATGATGCTCGAATCCGAGCACCACGTCCGAATACATCGTGATGAAGCGGCGATAGCTGTCATAGGCAAAGCGGCGGTCACCCGACAGCTCGGCCAGCGCTTCCACGGTCTGGTCGTTGAGGCCGAGATTGAGCACGGTGTCCATCATGCCCGGCATCGAGGCGCGCGCGCCGGAGCGCACGGAGACGAGCAGCGGGTTCTTGGTGTCGCCGAACACCTTGCCGGTCAACCTGCCGACATGCTCCAGCGCCTTCTCAACCTGCGACTGCAGTTCCTTCGGATAGGTTTTGTCGTGTGCGTAGAAATAGGTGCAGACCGAGGTCGGGATGGTGAAGCCCGGAGGCACCGGCAGGCCCAGATTGGCCATCTCGGCGAGGTTGGCGCCCTTGCCGCCAAGCAGGTCACGCATTTCCGAGCGGCCCTCGGCCTTGCCGTCACCGAATGTGAACACCCATTTGCCGGCCTTGGCCGCTGCTGGCGCCGCCTTCGCGGGCCTAGCCTTCTTTGGTGCAGGCTTCGCAGCGGCCTTCGGCAGAGCCGCCTTGGTCACAGCCTTTGCCGCCGGCTTGGCGGCGGACTTGGCAGCGGGCTTGGCGACCGGCTTCGGCGCTCTCTTGGCCAGCGCTTTGCGGGCCGGCGGCGCGGCCTTCGCCGCGGCGGAGGACTTTGATTTCGCTGGGATTTTCGCTGGCATTTTCTTCGGCTTCGAAGCGGCTTTGGCCATAGCTTGCACACAACCTGCGAGAGGAATGGGAAATCGCGGGCCTTACACCATTTTGGGCGGGCCCGCGCAAGACGGACAGTTCCGAAAAGTGAACGCCTAGAAGCGGAGCCACTTCAGGAGCCCGAGCCCGATCGCGCCATTCACGATGAGGAAGATCGCGACGATCAGATTGAGGAGTCGCGGCATGATCAGGATGAGCACGCCCGCAATCAACGACAGGATCGGCGAAATGTGGGCGACGGTGATGTGCATGAACTATCTTTCTGTGGAGGTGGACGAATCGCGGGCGGATCATAGCGGTCCCGGTTCCGCGAGTAGAGACGCGTAAGAGCGATGCGAGTTCCCGGCTTCGCGAAAACTGCCCGAAATTGCCGCGGATGCGGCAAGCCCTTTCCCGGAACATTGCGAAGTCGCATGCATTGGCAACCGACTGCGCCACTGGCGCATCGGAAAATCACGTCGAAGGAGTTGCCCATGCGGAACAGGATTCTTGCCCTCGCGGCGCTGTGCGTTGCGACCGGCTCGCCCCTCGCGGCACAGGCGCAAAGCGATGTCACGGTGGGACGCGCGCCCGCCGTGGTCGACAGCAGCCCGACCATTGCGGCCGACCAGCGGCTGGCCTTCCGCGACTATGTCGTCGAACAACGTGTGCCGCCCTTCCGCATCCCGGATCGCGTGGTGGTCGGCGCCGTCTTACCCGAGAGCGGCATCACCTATTATGACGTGCCGCAACGTTTCGGCGCCACCACCTATCGCTACACCGTCGTGAACGGCGAGACCGTGCTGGTCGAGCCGCGCTCGCGCCGCATCGTCGAGGTGCTGGACTGAGATCGACGACCTGAGATCGACTAGGTGTCCGGCGCGCCACATCAGGCTGGCGCGAGCAGTGTTAATCGGACATCAGGCCCCGCCCGGTCCTCCCCCCGCCGGGTGGGGCTTTTTTGTGGGTGTCGGATTTGCGCTCTCGTGTCCCGGGCAAGCGAAGCGCAGACCCGGGACCCAGAAGCTCCGAGCACGTCGCAACATGGGCCCCGGCTCTGCAGCGCATCGCGCCGCGAAGGCGCGGCGCGCTGCGCAGCGTCCGGGGCACGTGCCTCAATCCTGGATCTTCGAGAAATCCGCCACCGCCCGCGTGGCGCTGCGGATCTCATTCAGCAGCTTCAGGCGGTTCTCGCGCACCTTTGGATCCTCGTCATTGACGCGAACCTTGTCGAAGAACGCGTCGACCGGCGGACGCAATTTCGCCATCGCGCTCATCGCCGCGGCGAAATCTTCCTTGGCGACGGCAGCGCTCGCTTCCGCCTTGACCTCGCCGATCGCCTTCGCCAGCGCCTTTTCCTCGTTGAGGCTGTAGAGCGCAGCATCCGGCGCGCCGTCGAACGTGCGCTTGTCCTTCTTCTCCTCGATCGAGAGGATGTTGCTGGCGCGCTTGGTGCCGGCGAGCAGGTTCTTGCCGTCGTCACTGTCGAGGAATTTTCCGAGTGCCTCGACGCGGCGGACGATCATCAGGAGATCATCCTGGCCGCCGAGCGCGAACACGGCATCGACGAGATCATGACGCGCGCCCTGCTCGCGGAGTTGGACCTTGAGGCGATCGGCGAAGAACGCGAGCAGGTCGCTCGGAAGCTTTTGCGCATCGGTCGGCCTGACCGACAAACCGGCGAGTGCGGACGCCGCCGCCTTCATGAGCGACAAACGCAGCGCGTTCTCGGCAATCAGCCTGATCACCCCGAGGGCAGCTCTCCGCAGCGCATACGGGTCCTTGCTGCCCGTCGGCTTCTCGTCGATGGCCCAGAAACCAACGAGCGTATCGACCTTATCGGCGAGCGCGACCGCAACGCTGACCGGATCAGTCGGCACGCGATCGGCAGGTCCTTGCGGCTTGTAATGCTCCTCACAAGCCGCGGCGACCGAGGCATCCTCGCCCTGCGCCAACGCGTAATACTTGCCCATCAGGCCCTGTACCTCGGGGAATTCGCCGACGACTTCGGTCAGCAAATCCGCCTTGGCGAGATGAGCAGCACGCGTGGCCTTGGCGACATCGGCGCCGACCAGCGGCGCGATCTCGGCGGCAAGGCGCTCGATGCGCTTGATGCGCGCGGCCTGCGTGCCGAGCTTCTCGTGGAACACGATCTGCTCGAACTTCGGCAGCCGGTCCTCGAGCTTCGTCTTCAGGTCCGTCTCGTAGAAGAACTTCGCGTCGCTCAACCGCGCGCGGATGACACGCTCGTTGCCGGCGATGATGGTCGCACCACCATCGGCCGCTTCGATGTTGGCGACCAGGATGAACTTGTTGGCGAGTTTTCCGGTCTTGGGATCGCTGACGACGAAGCACTTCTGGTTGTTGCGGATGGTGGCGCGGATGACTTCCGCGGGCGTCGTCAAGAATTCCGGCTCGAACGAGCCCATCAGCACGACCGGCCATTCGACGAGGCCGGCGACCTCATCGAGCAGGTTCTGGTCCTCGACGAGTTCGAACCCTTGCGCAAACGCGAGCTGCTTGGCGTCGGTGAGGATCGCGTCCTTGCGGCGCTCAGGGTCGAGCGCGACTTTCGCGGCGAGCAGCTTTGCTTCGTAGTCCTCGAAGCGACGCACGGAAATAGCCGCTGGCGCGAGGAAGCGATGGCCGTAGGTGGTCTGGCCGGCCTCGATGCCGTCGACCGAGAATTTCACGACATCAGGCTCTTCGGTCTCGAGCCCGAAAGTCGCGGTGATCGAGTGCAGCGGCCGCACCCAGTTCAGCGAACCCGATTTGCCCGAACGCGCGCCCCAGCGCATCGATTTCGGCCAGGGGAAGGTGCGGATGATCACCGGCAGAATCTCGGCGAGCACGTCGATCGCGTCGCGGCCGGGCTTCTCGATCAGCGCGATGTAGAAATCGCCCTTGGGGTCGCGCTGGATCTTGGCTTCCTCCAGCGAAGTCAAACCTGTCGCCTTCAGAAAGCCCTGCACGGCCGCATCGGGCGCGCCGATTTTCGGTCCGCGGCGTTCGGTCTTGAGGTCGGGCTGGCGGACGGGAATGCCGTGCACGGTCAGCGCAAGGCGGCGCGGCGTCGCAAACGCCTTTGCGCCCTCGTAGACGAGACCTTCGGCGACGAGCTTGTCGGTAACCATGCGGCGCAGATCGTCGGCCGCCTTGGCCTGCATGCGCGCGGGGATTTCTTCTGAGAACAGTTCAAGCAAAAGATCGGGCATCAGGCCGCTCCGCCCGCTTCAGTGTGGATCCAGGCCTCGCCACAGGCCTTGGCCAGCTCGCGCACCCGCAGAATGTAGCTCTGCCGCTCGGTCACGGAGATCACGCCGCGCGCATCGAGCAGGTTGAAGACATGGCTCGCCTTGATGCACTGGTCATAGGCCGGCAGCGCCATCAGATGCTGCTTGCTGTTGCCGCCTTCGCGCCAGCCTGCGTCGAGATATTTCCTGCAGGCCGCTTCCGCCATTTTGAACTGCTCGAACAGCATCGAGGTGTCGGCGTATTCAAAGTTGTGCCGCGAATATTCCTGCTCGGCTTGCAGGAACACATCACCATAGGTGACCTTGGCGTCGCCGTCGCGGCCGTTGAAGTTGAGGTCATAGACGCGATCGACGCCCTGCACATACATCGCGAGGCGCTCGAGCCCGTAGGTGAGCTCGCCCGCCACCGGCGCGCATTCGAAGCCCGCGACCTGCTGGAAATAGGTGAACTGGCTGACTTCCATCCCGTCGCACCAGCATTCCCACCCGAGGCCCCAGGCGCCCAGCGTCGGGCTCTCCCAATCGTCCTCGACGAAGCGAATGTCGTGCACGGCGGAATCGATGCCGATCGCGGCGAGCGACTTCAGGTACAGCTCCTGAAGGTTCGGCGGCGACGGCTTCATGATCACCTGGAACTGATAGTAGTGCTGCATCCGGTTCGGATTCTCGCCGTAGCGGCCGTCCTTGGGCCGGCGCGAGGGCTGCACATAGGCCGCGTTCCAGGGCTTTGGCCCGAGCGCGCGCAGGGTGGTCGCCGGATGGAAGGTGCCCGCGCCCATCTCCATGTCGTAGGGCTGCAGGATCACGCAGCCCTGCTCGGCCCAGAACCGCTGGAGCGCGAGGATGAAGCCCTGGAACGAGCGTTCCGGGCGCATATGGGCGGGCAATGAGGCGTCCATCGTCAGATCAGGCTCTCGCGGGGGTTTGAATCGCGCGGGACCGTATCGACGGCGGGGATGGGAATCAAGGCGAAGGGGGGCGGATTAGGACCTAACAACTGCCGTAGGTGGGCAAAGCAAAGCGTGCCCACCACCGACATCACGGTCCCGGAAAGATGGTGGGCACGGCGCAAGAGCGCCTTTGCCCACCCTGCGGCAACGAGGCGACTATCCCGGCCGGTAAGCTCCCGTCACGGGGTCACGTTTCAGCGTCTGGATGTCCCCCATAGGGGCGGCCTCGGTGACGCGCGACAGGCGCATCTCCTCCAGCTCCTGGTTGATCCGGACAGCGGTCTTGTAGGCCCAGCGGACCACGGCAAGCCCGCCCAGGACGCCCGCGAAAGCGACGAACGGCGGCATCGGTCGATCCTTGTCTAGTGCTCAGCCCCCACGCGTATTGTTGCGCAGATGGACCTGCGCCGCAATCGGAGCGTCGAGGGGCCAAATGGCGCGGGAGCGCGAGCGCTAGAACCCGAATTTCGCCCAAATCGCCCGCGTCTCGACCGCCGAGATCAGCTCGTCCGGCAGCCGGCCATTGATTCCAGGGCCGAAAGCTGCCCCGCGCCGGGCGCTTTCCGGCCCAGAAGACCGGAGAGGAGCCCGGTCGGCTGCGCAATCACGGGGGTGAGAACCTTCTCGCCATAACGGGCACGAAGAGTTGAGCGGAGGTCGCCGATGCTGTCGGCGAGCCCCAGCGCGATCGCGCTCTCGCCGGCCCAGTACTCGCCCGTGAACAGGGTGTCGTCCGCGCCATTCAGCCGCGCGCCGCGGCTCTCCTTCACCAGGGCGATGAAGATTTGGTGGATCTCGCGCTGGATCGCCTTCAGCTTGGCGACGTCATCCGGGTTTTCCGGGAGGAACGGGTCGAGCATCGCCTTGTGGGCGCCGGCGGTGTAGAGGCGCCGCTCGACGCCGAGCCGCCTGATCGCCTCCTGGAAACCAAAACTGCCACCGACGACGCCGATAGAGCCGAGGATCGAAGATGGATCGCAGATGATCTCATCGCCGGCACAGGCGATCATGTAGCCGCCTGAGGCCGCGACGTCCTCGACGAAGACCAGCACGGGCAGCTTCTTCTCCGCCGCGAGCTGCTTGATGCGCAGGTAGATCTGGCGCGACTGCACCGGTGAGCCGCCGGGCGAATTGATCATCAGCGCCACCGCCTTGGCGTTCCGATACGAAAACGCCCGTTCCAGCACCCGCGCGACGGTCGCGAGCGTCATGCCCGGACGCAGCGGCGTCACTGCGCCGATCACGCCGGATAGCCGCACCACCGGCACGATTGCCGCGCCGGGCCGGAAACGCGCCGGCAGATATTGCATGAGCTTGTCGGCCAGGCCGGAACTCTCACGATCGTTCAATTGTTCGGCCATGCCGTTACCTCTGCTTAACCATTTCTTATCACGCGACTGTCATTGGAAGTGCCTGGAACGTGTTTTGCAGATTTTCCGTTGGGAGGCTGCAATGCGGCAGCGGAGAACGCCATGAAAATCTATTTGCTGATGCTGCTGATCGGTGCGCTATTCATGGCGATCCGTCTGACGACGCCGCAGGAACAGCAATCGGAATCGCTTCCGCAGTAGGCCGTCACGGCTCCGCCAGCGGCAACACCGCTCTCCCCTCCAGAATCTCCTTCACCTCTCTTGTAGGCACGCCCGACTCGTCGTTGAGCATGAGGCCCGGCAGCAGTCGTGCCGGCGCCCGGCCGCCTTTGACCGCGCGCACCAGCACCCGGATCGCGGGGCGTCCGGTTTCCCCATGAACCGGAAGAATCGACAGGCTGCCGAAGCCGCGTGACAGCGCTGCAAGGACGTCCGCGATCCCATCTGCCCGCCAGATCAACGTCAGCCCGCCATTCGATCGCAGGATACGCCGCGCCGCATGCACCCATGCATTCAGCGTCTCCTCGCTCGCCACATGAGCGGTGTGGCGCGCCTGATCCGGCGACCCGCGATGCCGAGCCGGATCGTTGAAAGGCGGGTTCATCAGCACCACGTCGACGCTGTCGGGCACGAGCCCATGTGCCGCAAACGCCTGCGCATCGGCCGTGACGTCGAGCACGATCGCCTCGGCGGCAATGCCATTCGCCGCGGCGTTCGCCCGCGCAAGCTCCGCCAGCTCCGGATCGATCTCGACCAGGCCGAGCCTCAATCCAGCCACGCGCCGGG